>NZ_JACBGN010000276.1 GCF_013401435.1 Streptomyces sp. BR123 | reverse complement strand
GGGCGGGGCCGGGCGCGGGCCGGGGCGACTCCCGGCGTCCCGCACGGACGGTAGCCTTGGCCTGTGCCACGTCTCTCTGAAGTCATCGCCGCGCTGGACGCTCTCTGGCCCCCCTCGCGGGCCGAGCAGTGGGACGCGGTCGGAACCGTATGCGGCGACCCCGACGCCGGGGTCACCCGGGTCCTGTTCGCCGTCGACCCGGTCCAGGAGGTCGTCGACGAGGCGGTGAAGCTGGGCGCCGACCTGCTCGTCACCCACCACCCCCTCTACCTGCGCGGCACCACCACGGTGTCGGCCGGCACCTTCAAGGGCCGCGCCGTGCACACGCTCATCAAGAACGACATCGCGCTGCACGTCGCACACACCAACGCCGACACCGCCGACCCGGGTGTCTCCGACGCCCTCGCCGGCGCCCTCGACCTGCGCGTCACCGGCCCGCTCGTGCCCGACCCGACCGACCCCGAGGGCCGCCGCGGCCTCGGCCGGGTCTGCGAACTGGACCACCCCGAGACGCTGCGCGAGTTCGCCGCCCGCGCCGCCGCCCGGCTGCCGCGGACCGCACAGGGCATCCGCGTCGCCGGCGACCCGGACATGACGATCCGTCGGGTCGCCGTCTCCGGCGGCTCCGGCGACAGCCTGTTCGCGCAGGTCCGGGAGGCCGGCGTGGACGCCTTCGTCACCGCCGACCTGCGCCACCACCCGGCCTCCGAGGCCCGCGAGCAGAGCCCGCTCGCCCTCGTCGACGCCGCCCACTGGGCCACCGAGTGGCCCTGGTGCGAGCAGGCCGCGGCCCAGCTCGACGCCGTCTCGGAGCGCCACGGCTGGGGCCTGCGCACCCATGTCTCGCGCACCGTCACCGACCCCTGGACGGCGCACGCGCCGTCCGCCGACTCCCCGACTACCCCTGGAGCCCCCAACTGAACGCCGAGCCCGCCGACCAGATCCGACTCCTCGACGTCCAGGCGCTGGACGTGCGGCTGTCCCAGCTCGCCCACAAGCGCGCGTCGCTGCCCGAGCACGCCGAGGTCGACTCCCTGACCAAGGACCTGAGCCAGCAGCGCGACCTGCTCGTGGCGGCGCAGACGCAGGCGAGCGACGCCGCCCGCGAGCAGACCAAGGCGGAGCAGGACGTCGACCAGGTCCGCCAGCGCGCGGCCCGCGACCAGCAGCGGCTGGACTCCGGCGTCGGCATGTCGGCCCGCGACCTGTCGAACCTGCAGAGCGAGGTCGTCTCCCTCGCCAAGCGCCAGGCCGACCTCGAGGACATCGTCCTCGAGGTGATGGAGCGTCTGGAGGCCGCCCAGGAACGGGTCACCGAGAACACCGAGCGCGTCTCCGCCCTGGAGGCCAAGCTGGCCGACGCCACCGCCCGCCGCGACGCGGCCACCGGAGAACTGGACGCCGAGGCGGCGAAGGCCACCAAGGACCGCGAGGTCGTCGTCGCGTCCATGCCGGCCGACCTGATGGCCCTGTACGAGAAGATCCGCCTGAAGCAGGGCGGCGTCGGCGCGGCCCGCCTCTACCAGCGCCGCTGCGAGGGCTGCCGCCTGGAGCTCGACATGTCCGAGATCAACGAGATCAAGGCCGCGGCCGCCAACCAGGTGGTCCGGCACGACTCCTGCGGTCGCATCCTGGTCCGTACGGCGGACTCGGGCATCTGATGCCGCGGCTCGTCGTGGAGGCGGACGGCGGTTCCCGGGGCAACCCGGGGCCCGCCGGCTACGGCGCGGTCGTCCTCGACCCGGCGACGGGCGAGACGCTGGCCGAACGCGCCGAGTACATCGGCGTCGCCACGAACAACGTGGCGGAGTACAAGGGACTCATCGCCGGCCTCATGGCCGCGCGCGAACTGGACCCCGACGCACTGGTCGAGGTCCGGATGGACTCCAAGCTCGTCGTCGAGCAGATGTCGGGCCGCTGGAAGATCAAGCACCCGGACATGAAGCCGCTCGCGGCGGAGGCCGCCCGGATCCTGCCCCGCGCGCAGATCTCCTACGAGTGGATCCCGCGCGACCGGAACAAGCACGCCGACCGGCTCGCCAACGAGGCGATGGACGCCGGCCGGCAGGGCCGGCAGTGGGAGCCGTCGGCCTCCACCGCCGCCCTCGACACCTCCGCCGCCCGCGCCCTGGCCACGCCGCCGCCCTCCGGCCCGCCCGGGGACGCGGCGGCCGGCGCCGCCGCGGTCCGCGCGGCACTCGCCGCGACGACGCCGGCACCCGCACCGGCCGCACCGGCCGCGGCACCGGCCCAACCCGCCGCAGCACCGGCCCAGGGCGGAACCCAGGGCTGGGGCCCGGACCTGGGCCCGCCGGCCACGTTCGTCCTGCTCCGCCACGGCGAGACCGCCCTCACCCCGCAGAAGCGTTTCTCCGGCAGCGGCGGCAGCGACCCCGAACTCTCCCCGGCCGGCCGCCGCCAGGCCCACGCCGTGGCCGAGGCGCTCGCCGCGCGCGGCACCATCCAGAGCGTGATCAGCTCCCCGCTGCGCCGCTGCCGCGAGACCGCGCAGACCGTGGCCGACCGCCTCGGCCTCGACGTGACCGTCGAACAGGGCCTGCGCGAGGTGGACTTCGGTGCGTGGGAGGGCCTGACCTTCGCCGAGGTGCAGGAGCGGTTCCCCGAGGACCTCCAGGCCTGGCTGGACTCCCCGAAGGCCGCTCCGACCCGTGGCGGCGAGAGCTTCGCAGCCGCCACCCGCCGGATCTCCGCCACCCGCGACCGGCTCCTGGCCGCACACGCGGGCCGCACGGTGCTGCTGGTCACCCACGTGACCCCGGTGAAGATCCTCGTCCGGCTGGCACTCGGCGCCCCGCCGGAAGCGCTGTTCCGGATGGAGCTCTCCGCGGCCTCCCTCACGGCGGTCGCGTACTACGCCGACGGCAACGCCTCGGTCCGCCTCCTGAACGACACGTCCCACCTGAGGTGACGTGACCCGGCCCGGATACGGGTCGGACAAGACCCGGAAACGGTTCGGGCCCCGCACACGCGCTGTGTGCGGGGCCCGAACCGAATCCGGTGCAGAACAACGCCGGCTGTACGCCGGGTTCTGTCACCCGGCGACCTCGCGGTCGCCGGGGAGACGGCCATCCATCTAGGACCGGTGTTGCCACCGGCCTCGTGCGGTCTACCCGCGAACTCGGGCGGGCAGCCCTCGATCGTCCGCGCAGAGCCGTCCGGAGACGACTCCTCTTGACCTTGCTCCGAGTGGGGTTTACCTAGCCGCCTGGGTCACCCCAGGCGCTGGTGGTCTCTTACACCACCGTTTCACCCTTACCGGGAGCCGAAGCCCCCGGCGGTCTGTTTTCTGTGGCACTGTCCCGCGGGTCACCCCGGGTGGGCGTTACCCACCACCCTGCCCTGTGGAGCCCGGACGTTCCTCGGCGGGGCCGGAGCCCCGACGCGGCCGTCCGCCGGCGTTGTTCTGCGAACGACCATGCTACCCGCCGCCACGCCGCCGCTTGACCTTGCCGCAGCGTCAAGGTTTCTACTGGCCCCATGCGGATCGGAGAGATCGCCGTGATCGTCGGGCTCACCACCCGCGCGATCCGGCACTACCACCATGTCGGACTGCTCCCGGAGCCGGAGCGGCTGCCCAACGGCTACCGCGCCTACACGGTGCGGGACGCCGTCCTGCTGGCACGGGTGCGCCGGCTCACCGAGCTCGGGCTGAGCCTGGACGAGGTCCGGGACGTGCTCGGCGACGACGCGGGCCGCGACCTGGCCGACGTACTGGAAGAGCTGGACGCGGACCTCGCCCGGCAGGAGGCGGAGATCCGGGCGCGCCGGGAGCGGCTCGCGGCGCTGCTCGCCGCGACGCAGCCCGGCTCGGGGGAGGACGCACTGGGCGGGGTGCTCCCGCCGGGCCTCGCCGCACTGCTGGCGAAGGCGCCGGAGGCCGGGTCGCCGGCGGCCCGCAAGGACCGGGAGCACCTGGAGCTGCTCGACGCGACCGGCGGCGGCGAGGCGCTGTACGCGACGCTCGGGCCGCTGGTCGCGGACCCGGCGGTACTCGCCCTGTACGAGCGGCTCGACGCCCTGCACGGTGCGGCCGCCGACGACCCCCGGATCCCGCGGCTCGCCGAGGACCTGGTGGCGGCCGTGCCGGACGAGGTGTTCGCGGCGATCCCGGCCGGCGGCGGCCCGGTGGCGCCGGGCTTCAAGGAGGCCCTGCTGGCCGAGTACGAACCCGCGCAGGCCGAGGTGGTCCGCCGGGTGATGGAGGCGTTCATGGAGAGGGGCAGGGGATGAGCGGGCTGAGTGCGGCGCGGATCGCGGCGGCCGCGGTGATACCGGCCGAGCTGCTGTTCGTGCTGTGTGCGGTGGCCGGGATGCGGATCCCGCAGTGGGCTGCGGTCGCCGCCGAGACCGCGGTGCTCGGCGTGCTCGTGCTGGAGGTGTCGGTGCTGCGCGGCCTGTACGCCGCCGGGCGCGCCCGGGGCGCAGGGCGCGGCCCGGCCCTGCGGGAGGCCGTACGGGCCGTGGTGCCCGTGCAGGTGCGCCGGCTGCTGGTGCACGAGCTGCGGGCCATGGCCTCGCTCGTGCGATGGGTGCTGCGCCGCCCGCCGCACGGGGTGGGGAACGGGGACCTCGCCGCCCGTTACACCGGGCCCCAGACCGCCATGATGTACGGCTTCCTGTTCGTGTCCGTCGTCGAGACCGTCGCGCTGGCCCTCGTCGTCCCGTGGCCGGCCGTGCACCGGATGCTGCTGGTCATCGACGTGTACGGGGTGCTGCTGATCCTCGCCGTGCACGCGGCGTGCGTGACCCGGCCGCACGTCGTCCGCGGTGACGGATCCCTGCGGCTGCGCTACGGCGCCCTGTTCGACCTGGAGGTCCCCGCGGACGCGATCGCCTCGATCCGGGTGGACCGGCGCTACCCCGAGGGCCGGCTGGTGCGGCTCGGGGAGGACGGCGTGCTGGACCTGAGCGTCGGCAGCCAGACCACGGTCACCGTGGAGCTCGCCCGGCCGCTGCCCTTCGTCCGGCCGCTGGGCGCCCGCGGCGAGGCCACCGGCCTGCGCTTCCACGCCGACGACCCGGCCGCGGTCGTCGCCGCGGTCCGGGCCGCCGGCCGGGAGCCCGCTACCAGGACTGATCGCAGTGCACCGGGCTTCAACCCGGTGGTGAAGCGATTCGGAGAAGTGCTCTGACCGGCAGGCTGGAGCGGACGGTTCTGCTGCTCGATGTACTGACGGATGATCGACAGCGGAGCCCCGCCGACTGACCCGGCGAAGTATGAGCCGGACCACAGATGCTGCGTCCTCCAGTACCGCCGGACGAGTTCCGGGTACTCCTGGCGGAGCCTGCGTGACCTGACGCCCTTGAGTGAGTTGACCTGCTTGGACGGAGCCGCCTTCGGCGGGGAGTTCATCAGCAGGTGCACGTGGTTGTTCTCACCGTTGAACTCCACCAGCTCGCATTCGGAGTCCTCGCACACGGCGCGCGTGATCTCCTCCATGTGTGTCAGGTGCGTGTCCCTTGAAATCCTTGTGCCGGTACTTCGTCACGAAGACCACGTGCGTGTGGTGGGCGAAAGCACAGTGCCGACCAGTACGAATGTTCTGATACTCGGCCATAAACCAACTTTAGTACCGTGATCGGCATGCAGTTGAGGTACAGCTTCCGCCTGTACCCGAACGGTCCGCAGCGCACTGCGCTGGCCCGGGCGTTCGGGTGTGCGCGGGTGGTCTACAACGACGCCCTCCGGGCCCGTGAGACCGCCCGCGCTGCGGGCGAGGCGTTCCCCAAGACCGGGGATCTGTCGAAGCTGCTGATCACCGAGGCGAAGAAGACCGGAGAGCGCGCCTGGCTCGGCGACGTGTCCGCCGTGGTGCTGCAGCAGTCGCTGCGGGACCTGGATGCCGCGTACCGGAACTTCTTCGACGGCCTCAAGGGCAGGCGCCCGCGCATGGGCGCGCCCCGGTTCAAGTCCCGTAAGGACAACCGGCAGGCCGTACGGTTCACCGCCAACGCACGCTGGAAGATCACGACCGGCGGGGGCCTGTCCCTCCCGAAGATCGGGGACGTGCGGGTCAAGTGGTCCCGCTCCCTGCCCTCGGTTCCGTCCACGGTGACCGTGGTCAAGGACGCCGGCGGCAGGTATTTCGCCTCGTTCGTGGTGGAGACCGGGCCGGACGAGACGCTGCCCGCGACGGACGCCGTGGTCGGTATCGATCTCGGCCTGACCCACTTCGCGGTCCTCTCGGACGGCACGAAGATCGAGTCCCCGCGCTTCCTGCGCCGGGCGGAGAAGAAGCTCAAGCGGGAACAGCGCCGCCTGTCCCGCAAGGCCAATGGCTCCAACAACCGCGCCAAGGCGCGGATCAAGGTCGCCCGTGCTCACGCGCAGGTGGCCGACGCACGGCGCGAGTTCCACCACCAGCTCTCGACGAAGATCATCCGCGAGAACCAAGCGGTTGCTGTTGAGGACCTGGCGGTCAAAGGGCTCGCCCGCACGCGCCTGGCCAAGTCCGTGCACGACGCCGGCTGGTCCGCGTTCGTCACGATGCTGGAGTACAAGGCAGCCCGGTACGGGCGCGCCTTCCACCGCATCGGACGGTTCGAGCCGACCTCTCAGGTCTGCTCGGTCTGCGGAGTCAAGGACGGCCCCAAGCCCCTGCACGTCCGCGAGTGGACCTGCGGGGCCTGCGGGACGGTCCTGGACCGGGACATCAACGCGGCGGTCAACATCGCCGAGGCCGCCGGACTGGCGGTGTCAGCCTGTCGAGCGCAGGTAAGACGGGCACTCGTGCCCGCACAGCGCGGTGAAGCAGGAACCCACCGAGATGGTCAGCCGACCGTGGTAGGAATCCCCGGCCTCTAGGCCGGGGAGCGGAAGTCAAGGCACGGTGAAGAGGACCTTGTTCTCGCCGGGGTGTCCGGGGTTCGCCCGTCTGAGCGTGGCCCGGACGGTCTCGCCCAGCTTGAGGGCCGCCTCGGCCTTGACCCTGCCCAGCACGGCGGGGTCCGCCAGGTGCAGCAGGCCCTCGCGCGGCCGGTTGGCCTCCTCGTCCGTGTTGATGACCGCGGCCTCGAAGACCTGGCCCACCCGGTTCATGAGCACCGCCGCCTCCGCGAGGTCCACGGAGCGCCGGTCCGCCTTGGCGCCCTTCCCCCGCAGCATGTCGCACGGCAGGCCGTACAGGGCGGTGAGCACCCAGTCGGGCGGGGCCTGGCCCGCGCAGGCGGCGACGCACAGCTCGCCGGTGTACCGGTCGATCAGGCGGCGCAGCGGAGCCGTGCAGTGCGCGTACGGGGCCGCGATCGCCGCGTGGACCGTGTGCTCCGGGACGCGGTGGTCGCGGAACGCCGTGTACTCCGCCTTGAGCAGCATGGCGGTGGCCTCGCTGAGGAACGCCGCGTGCTTCTGGTCCTGCGGATCGAGGCGGCGGACCAGATCGGCGTACGAGACGTGGTGCGGCCAGTCGATGCCCAGCACCCGGGCGATCGCGCGCACCCGCGTCACCACGGCGGGCTCGGCCGTCTTCTGCGTCCGCAGGATTCCCGTACCGCTGTCCAGCATCATCCGGGCCGCGGCCATCCCGGTCATGAGGGAGATCTGCTCGTTCCAGCCCTCCACGGGCAGCGCGGCCCGGTAGCTCAGCCGGAACGATCCCTCCTCCAGGGTCACCTCCTGGTCCGGCAGGGACACCGAGATGCCGCCGCGCGCGACTTCCACGGCCTCCCGCAGCGTGCCGATGTCGCGCAGCAGGGCCACCGGCTCCTCGGCGGTTCCCGCGTCGATGGCCTGCTGTACGCCCGCGTAGTCCAGCCTGGCCCGGCTGCGGACCAGGGCCCGGCCCACACGGGAGTGCGTGACCCGGCCGTCGGCGTCGAGGTCGTGCCGCCACAGCAGGGCGGGGACGGTCCGGTCCGGCAGCAGGCTGGCCGCGCCCTCGGAGATCGCGGGCGGGTGCAGGGGCACCTTGCCGTCGGGGAAGTACAGCGTCTCGACCCGCTCGTGGGCCTCCGCGTCCAGCGCGCCGCCGGGCGTGACGAACGCGGCCACATCGGCGATCGCGTAATGGACGCGGAAACCGCCCCCCGGCCGCCGTTCCAGGTACATGGCCTGGTCGAGGTCCTTCGAGGCCGGCGGGTCGATCGTGAAGAACGGCAGGTGGGTCGCGTCCTCGTCCGGCAGACGGGGCGCGGCCGCGGCGGCGTCGGCCGCGGCGAGCACGGGCGCGGGGAAGTCCGGGGGAACCTCCAGTTCCTTCCGGAGTTGCTTCAGGGCCGCGCGGAGGGCGGCCGCGGCCGCGTCGGACATGTGCACGATGTGACGGGGCATGCCCCGAGCGTAGGCCGGTGGCCCCGGACCGGCACGGCGAAGGGGGCCGGGCGGGCGGCTGCGGTTCGGCAGCGGCCCGGAGGGGCGCGGGGGAACCGCCCGACCGGCCGCAACGGGCCCGCAGGCGATCGCCGGCCCATCACAGCACCATCCGCGGAGCGCTTACGCTGGCATGCCGGGGCCGCACCCCCGCGCTCGAAGCGAAGAAGGAGAACCACCGTGCTCGTGCTGCTGCCGCCGTCCGAAGGAAAGGCCGCCGGCGGCTCCGGCGCACCCCTGCGTCCCGAAGGGCTCTCCCTGCCCGGACTGGCCGGGGCCCGGGCAGCCGTCCTGGACGAGCTGGTCGAGCTGTGCTCGGCCGACGAGCCGAAGGCGCGCGAGGTGCTGGGGCTCAGCGAGGGGCTGCGCGGCGAGGTCGCGAAGAACGCCTCGCTGCGGTCCGCTGCCGCCCGGCCGGCCGGGGAGGTCTACACCGGCGTGCTGTACGACGCCCTGGGCCTGGCCGACCTGCCGGACGGGGCGCGGGCTCTGGCCGAGCGGTCGCTGCTGGTGTTCTCCGGGCTGTGGGGCGCGGTGCGGGTGACCGACGCCATCCCCTCCTACCGCTGCTCGATGGGAGTGAAGCTGCCCGGGCTGGGCGCGCTGGGCGCGTACTGGCGGGCGCCGATGGCGGAGGTCATGCCCGAAGCCGCCGGCAGCGGGCTCGTCCTCGACCTGCGGTCGGCGGCGTACGCGGCGGCCTGGAAGCCGAAGGGGGAGGTCGCGGGGCGGACGGCGACGGTGCGGGTGCTGCACGCGCAGGTCGTGGACGGGGTCGAGAAGCGGTCCGTGGTGAGCCACTTCAACAAGGCGACGAAGGGGCGGATGGTGCGGGACCTGCTGGTCGCCGGGGCCGTCCCGGCCGGGCCGGCGGAGCTGGTGGCCGCGCTGCGGGACCTCGGGTACACCGTGGAGGCCGGGGCCCCTGCGAAGCCGGGCAAGCCGTGGTCCCTCGACGTGGTCGTCACCCGCATCCACTGACCGGCCGTTTCCGCCCGCTGCTGTGGTGCGGGTGCCGGTGCATGCCGCTGCGCGGAGCCGTTTCCCCACCCCGCCCCTTCCCGAAACCGGGGCCTCCGGCCCCGGTTTCGGG
>NZ_JACBGN010000275.1 GCF_013401435.1 Streptomyces sp. BR123 | reverse complement strand
GGGCCGGCGGGGCCGGCGGGCGGAAAAATGCTTTGCCGCCCGCCGCGGCCCTCACCGACCATGAGCCGTTGTGAGTAGCCCCCGCCGCCTCGCAGACCTCCTGCCCGATCTCTCGCCGTGGCGCTCCAGCCGCGACTTCCGCACCCTCTTCTTCCAGGGCGCGATCACCTTCTTCGGCTCCTTCATGGCGATGGTCGCCCTGCCCCTGCAGATCAAGGAGCTGACGGACTCCCCGCTCGCGGTCGGCGCGATGGGAGCGGTGGAACTGGTACCGCTGGTCGTCTTCGGACTGTACGGAGGGGCGCTCGCCGACGCCCTGGACCGGCGGCGGCTGATCCTGCTGAGCGAGGCGGGGCTCGGCATCCTGGCCCTGTGCCTGCTGGTCAACGCCCTGCTGCCGGATCCGCTGCTGTGGCCCCTGTACGTGGTCGCGGCCGGCGTGTCGGCACTGTCCGGGCTGCAGCGGCCGGCCCTGGACTCGCTGCTGGCCCGGATCGTGCCGCACGAGCAGATGACCGCGGCCGCGGCGCTCAACGCACTGCGCTACCAGATCGGCGCGATCGGCGGACCGGCCGTCGCCGGCCTGGTGGTCGCCTATGCCGGGTACGCCTGCGCGTACGCCGTCACCGTGGCCGGGTTCGCCGTCTCCGTCGTCCTGTGCACGCGGCTGTCCCCGGCACCGCCCGCGCCCGGCGCGGAAAGGCCCTCGCTGCGCGGGATCGCCGAGGGCGCCCGGTACGCGTGGAGCCGGCCGGTTCTGCTGGGAACCTACGCGGTGGACCTCGCGGCGATGTTCTTCGCCTTCCCCAACACGCTCTTCCCCTTCCTCGCCGACGAGCTCGACGCCGTGTGGGCGCTGGGCCTGATGTACTCCGCGGGCGCGGTGGGCTCGCTCGTGCTCGGCGTCACCAGCGGCTGGACCTCGCGCGTGCGTCGGCACGGCCTGTTCGTGGTGTGCGGGGCCGCGGTCTGGGGCGCGGCCGTCGTGGGCGCCGGCTGGTTCACCGACATTCGGGTCGTGCTGCTGTGCCTGGCGGTCGCGGGCGCCGGCGACATGCTCAGCGGGCTCGGCCGGGCGACGATCTGGAACCAGACCATCCCCGAGGAACTGCGCGGCCGGCTGGCCGGCATCGAGGTGCTCTCGTACAGCGTGGGCCCGCAGCTCGGCCAGGTCCGCGCCGGAACCATGGCCGGCTGGACCGGCACCCGCCCGGCGTTCTGGGGCGGCGGACTGCTGTGCATGGGCGCGGTGGCCGCGCTCTGCGCCCTCCTGCCCGCCCTGGTGACGTACGACGCCGACACCGACCGGGACGCCCGGCGCCGCCGCGAGGCCCGTGAGGCGGCGGGGGCCGGCCCGGCGGCCGGGGCGCAGGAGAGCGGCCCCCCGGCCTGACCCGTCCGGCCGCGCGGCTTGCGCCCGGCCCGCCCGGACCGGCGCATGCCGGATACAAGGGGGCGCGTACCGCTCTGGATGCGCCATTCGTGATCTGGACCTCCCCGCCCCTCACCACCCAGGACCTCACCGCCCTGCCCGCGCCGGGCCGTCCGGGCGGGCCCCGCCGGCGGCCGGCCGCCCGGCTGCGGCGGGCCCTCGCCGGGCTGGTGCCCGAGCAGGACCCGGACCTGGGCGAGGTGTTCCTCCCCGGCCCGCAGCTCGCGGTCGCCGTGGCCCGGCACGCCCGGCTCGACACCGCCCGCCTGGCGCAGGCGGCCAACGCCCGGGCGCCGGAACCCCGGCGGCCCCTGCAGGCAAGGCCCGGCCCGCGCCGGGCCCGGGACGCGTGGCAGACTCCGGCCGCACCGGAGGCCGTACACCAGGTGCTGCGCGTCCTGGAGGTGGTCGGGAGGTTCTCCGGCGGGGTGAGCCTGGCCCAGATCGCCCGGCTGACGCGGCTGCCGGGGCTGGTCCTGGCCCGGGTCATGGAGCGGCTGGTGCGGGCGGACCTGGCCACCCCGGTCGGCCCGGGCGCGTACGCGGCGGGGTCCGCCTTCGCCCTGAGCGGGGGCGCGGACGGGCCGGACACGCTGCGCGAGACCCTGGCCCGGGTCCGCGACGCGGTGGGCGCGGCCGTCTACGTCGCCCGGTACGCGGACGGCGAGGTCGCCATCACCCAGCACGCGGACTCGCCCAGTACGCCGCCCGTGGTGGAATGGGTCGACTTCCGCGCGGCGGCGCACGCCTCGGCGGTCGGCAAGGCGCTGCTGACCCAGCTCCCGTACGCGGACCGCAGGGACCACCTGGCCCGGCACCGGCTCGACCGGTTCACCCCGCACACCCTGACCAGTGAGCGGGACCTGTTCCGCGAGCTCGACGCCCGGCTGCCGCACGAACCGCTGCTGGACCTGCAGGAGTACGCCATCGGCACGGTGTGCGCGGTGGTGCCGATCACGGCCGGCCCCGACGCGGAGTGCCTGGCCCTGTCGATGCCGGCCCCCGAACCGCGGCGCCTGCGACAGGCGGCCGGGATCCCGCAGAGCGAGGCGGCCGCGGTCCTCTTCGCCCTCATCGTCTCCGGAGGCGCGCCGCCACAGCAGCGGACCGCATCGGAGACGGCCCCGGGCCGGGGACAGGGCCCGGGGGCGTGCCGTCACGGAGCGGACGGCGTCGACAGAGCCGGCCGGTGCCCCTCGGGGGTGTGACGGGCCCGCCGCCGGACACGGCGGGTGCCCCTCAGGGGACAGCCTGCACCCGCCGTGGGGCCGATCGAAGGTAAAGCACCCCAACGTCCCACTATGTGATTGATTCCGGCGGATCCGGTTCATATCGTCCTCGGCGTTCGACGTTGGCTGTCCTTCCGCCCCGCGACCACCGGAGGTCCGTATGCCCGGCCGCAAGTCCCAACTGATCCTGGCGGCGGCAGCGCTGCTCTCCCTCGGATTCCCGACGGCGGCCGCCGACGCCCCGAAGGAGGCGAGCTGCTTCGGGCGGGTCGCGACGATCACCGGCTCCGGGACGATCAACGGAACGGAGGGCAACGACGTCATCGTCGGGTCGGCGGAGGTCGACACCATCGACGGCAAGGGCGGCGACGACGTGATCTGCGGCCTCGCCGGGAACGACTCGATCGCCGGCGGCCTCGGCAACGACCAGGTGGACGGCGGCGACGGCAACGACCTCGTGCGCGGCGACCTGATCGGCACGAGGGCGAGCGTGGACGGCGGCGGCAACGACATCGTCTTCGGCGGCGCGGGCGACGACCGCGTCGGAGGCGACAGCATCTCCTTCGGCGGCAGCGCCACGGGCGGCGGCAACGACATGGTCTTCGGCGGGGACGGCAACGACCACCTGGTCGGCGACAGCCGGGGCGGCATCAACGCCTCCGGCGGCGGCAACGACATCGTCGACGGCGGCGCCGGCGACGACAACATCACCGGCGACTCCTCCGCCGAGGCCACGGCGACCGGCGCCGGCAACGACGTCCTCACGGGCGGTGCGGGCACGGACGCCATCATCGGCGACGGCAACTCCGGCCACAGCGCCCGCGGCCGCGAGGACGCCGGCAAGCCCTCCGCCTCGCGCCCGAAGCCCGCGGCCACTCCCGCGCCCCCGGCGGCGCCCGGCGACAGCGCGGCGGACAAGGCCACGGGCGGCAACGACGTCATGGACGGCGGCGACGCCGCGACGGACTCCTGCGACGGCAAGGGCGGCTCCGACATCTCCCTTGCCTGCGAGACCACGAGCAACGTGCCGTAGTGCAGCCCGCTGACGGACCGATCCCACTGCTCTTCTCCCCTGAGGGCGATCAGGAAGGACCCCTTCCGGACTGATCGAGGCCCCGCCCGGCCGACCGGCCCGGCGGGGCCTCCTCCTCGCGGCGGCCCCCCGGCGGTGGCGGCGCCGGCTACGACCGTACGGTGGCGGCGTGTTCGAGGACGGCCCGGACCTCCGCGGCGATCGCGTCCTCGTTCTGCTCGAACTCGGGCCCGGTCAGCGCCTGCGGGTCGGCCGGGAGGCCCGTCAGCACCGGCGTGTGCAGGTGGCCGCCGGGCCGGTGCGGGGCGAGTTCGCCGCGCAGCCGGTTGGAGCGGTACGCCACCTCGTTGGAGAGGTAGCCGCCCCCGCCGCCCGCGACGGCCCGCGAGCCCGTCGTCGGACCGTCGGTCCGGTCGACGGGGGCGGTGCCACCCGCCGGTATCTCGGTGACCGCGTTGTTCAGGCGCACCGGGAACGGTGTCTGCACGGCGGCGGTGACCGCGTCGGCCGGCAGGGTGGTGCGGATGAACTCCGGGCCCGCGCCGAGGCCGGGCGCGGTCACCGGGTGCTCGCGCGTGCCGCCGGAGAGGGCGCGCGCATTGTCGGGGTACGGGTCCGCGGAGCGGGAGCGGCCGGCCCAGGCCTCCAGGGTGAAGATCCCGGGATAGCCCTGGCTGACCGTGGTGATGATGTCCGCAGATGCGGGCCCGCCGGCCAGCCGCGGGGCGAAGGCGCGCTCGACGATGCCGGCGTCGAAGTCCGCGTACCGCACGGGGAGTACGACGGCGCGGACCTCGGCGGCGGTGCCGTCGGCGAGGGTGATGCGGCGCCCGTTGAGCCGCAGGACGGCGGAGCCGGAGGGGTTGGCGCGGCGGATCTCCGCGTCGAGGCCGAAGGGGTCGAAGCCGCTGACGAAGACGCGGCGTACGCCGGGGGCGGGGCGGAAGGCGTTGTCCTTCAGGCCGCGCGAGGCGTCCTCGAAGCGGGTCCGCAGGGCGGCGCGGTCGACGGTGAACGAGGGCTGCCAGCGTGCGAGTTCGCTCGTCATGGCGAGGCGGGCCCAGTACAGCGGCCGGTCGTCGCCCGCGGGGAGGTCGCCGCCGGGGCGCCGGCCCTGGGCGCGCTGGACGGCGGCCTGCCAGAGCGCGGTGCCCCAGGAGTCGAGGAGCCGGGCGGCTTCGGCGGGGTTGCGGGTGCTGCACAGGGCGGCGGGGAAGCGGCGCGTGAAGTCGCCGAGTCCGCCGCGGCCGACGAGTGCGGCGGTACGGGGATCCGCGAGGCGGGCCTGCTCCGGGTCGGGCGCCGCGGCGGACGGCGGGCGGCAGGCGGCGGAGCCGTCGTCCGCGTGGGCGGGGGCGGGAGCGGCGACGGCCGCGGACAGGACGGTGGCGAGGAGGGCCGCGGCGGACGCGGCGCGCCGTAAGGACATCATGCGATGTGACATTACAAAGCCCTCACGGCCCCCGACAGTCACCCCTCGGCCCTCTGGGGACACCGCCGGCGGATTCGGGACGGACGTCGGGGGAGGCCCGGCCGGCGAATCGTCCCTCGCCCGGCGGTGAGGCCGGTTCGGAGGGGCCGAAGGCCTCGTAGCGCCCGTCGGCCGGTGTCGAGCCGGTCGTCTCATCCTGCCCCGAGCCGAGCGACAGCCGGCGCCCGTCTCCCCGAGCGGGGGCCGAAGGTCCCTGATCCCCCGCCGGCGGGCCTGGTTGTCCCGGTCGGAATCGGGGCTCCCGGTCCCCGGGACCAGGACCCTCGGGACGGCCTCGCACCCCTGCGGACGCAGCAGGCTGATGCCTGATCGAACCGGAGGTGACCTGCATGTACGACCCGAACCGACCCGCCTCTGCCCGCCTCGACCCGACCCGGCGCCCCGCCGGATCCGGGCGCGCGGCCCCGTGGAGGCGAAGTGACGGGCGGGATCGGGCTCTGGTCCCCGCCGCGCTTCGCGCACGCGTGCGGTGCAGTGCTGCAGGTCGTCGGGCAGCCGGCCCGCCCTGTCGGCCGTGATCGTCCCACTCCCACGCCCACACGCCCTCCCACACACCGTCGCGCTCATCGGAGAAACGGAGAGCCCACCATGGACACCCGCCCGACCGGGACCAGACCCGCCGCGCCGACCTCCGGGCAGCGAACGCTGATGCTGACCCTGGCCACTTTCGGCTTCGCCCTCAACTTCTGGGCCTGGGCGCTGATCAGCCCGCTCGGCACGCGGTTCAAGGACTCCCTCGGCCTCAGTACGTTCCAGCAGTCACTGCTGGTCGCCGTCCCCGTGATCGTCGGCTCCCTGGGCCGTATCCCGGTGGGCGCGCTCACCGACCGGTACGGCGGCCGGGTGATGTTCCCGCTGGTGTCCGCAGCCACGATCGTGCCGGTGCTGTACCTCGGCCTCGTCGGGCACTCGTCGCTGCCGGAGCTGCTCATCGGCGGGTTCTTCCTCGGTATCGGCGGTACGTCCTTCGCCATCGGCGTCCCCTTCGTCAACGGCTGGTTCCCCCCGGAGCGGCGCGGCACGGCCATCGGCGTCTTCGGGGCCGGCATGGGCGGCACTGCGATCAGCGCGCTGACCACGGTGAACCTGGCCAAGAGCCACGGGGTCGCGGCCCCCTTCGTGGTCACCGCGATCGTGCTCGCCGTGTACGCGGTGGTCGCGCTGGCCCTGCTGCGCGACGCTCCGGGACGGACGGTGCCCACCGAGCCGCTGGCCCGCCGCCTCGGCGGTGCGCTCCGACTGCGCGCCACCTGGCAGGCCTCGGCGCTGTACGCCGTCGCCTTCGGCGGCTACGTCGCCTTCTCCGTCTACCTTCCGACCTACCTCAAGACCGCCTACGGACTCCAGCCGGCCGACGCCGCGAACCGGATGGCCGGGTTCGTCCTGCTGGCCGTGCTGATGCGGCCGGTCGGCGGCTGGCTGTCGGACCGGACGAGCCCCGTGCGGGTGCTGAGCTGGGCGCTGGGCGTCGTCGCGGTCGCAGCCCTGCTGCAGGGTTTCACCCCGCCGCTGGCCCCGTTCGGCACGGTGGCGTTCCTGACCATGGCCGCGGCCCTGGGCACCGGCAGCGGAGCGACGTTCGCCCTGGTCGCCCTGGTCGCGCCGACGAACCGGGTCGGCTCCGTCACCGGTGTGGTGGGGGCGGCCGGCGGCCTCGGAGGTTTCGTCCCGCCGCTGGCGATGGGCGCCCTGTACGGCAGCTACCACTCCTACGCGGCCGGGCTGGCAGCACTCACCGCGGTCGCCGTGGCCGCCGCGGTCTTCACCGCCACCCGGGTCCGCAGCGTCGTCCGGGCCTGATGGTCGCCAGCCGGTCGAAGGGGAGACCCTCGACATGTCCGGGCGTTGCGGGTGGCGGGCGCCGACCGGCATCCGGGACAGCACGGTGCCGCCGGGCTCCGCCGGTTGACGGCCCGTCCGAACCGTCCGAACCGTCCGGGCCTCTCGCCGCAGGCCCCGCTTCCGGCGAGAGGCCCCGCCAGGCCCCGAGCAGACGCCGCGGAAGGCGGTCACGCCATCCACCCGCCCCCCGACCGGGGTTCGACTTCACCTCCGCCCCGTCCCCGTGCTGCCCTGCCGGCCCCGCCGGCCCGGGACTCCGGGGCGGCGGCGGTCATCTGCCGGTCTTGATCACCTCGCGGTACCAGGCGTACGAGTCCTTGGGGGTCCGCTCCAGCGTCTCGTAGTCCACGTGGACGAGGCCGAACCGCTGTCGGTACCCCTCCGCCCACTCGAAGTTGTCGAGGATCGACCAGATGAAGTAGCCGCGGACGTCGACGCCCTGCTCCATCGCCCGGTGCAGGGCCCGTAGGTGCCCCTCGTGGTACGCGATCCGCCGTGCGTCCGCCACGCGCCCCGTGACGGGGTCGGGTCGGTCGCCGTACGAGCAGCCGTTCTCGGTGATGTAGAGCGGTGGCAGCCGGTCGCCGTAGCGCTCGCGCAGGCCCACGAGCAGTTCGCGCAGGCCGTCCGGGACCACCGGCCAGCCGAAGTCGGTCTTCTCGTACCCGTCGAGCTGCCGGATCCCGAAGGGCAGGTCAGCGGGGATGCCGATCCCGCCGAAGGCGGTGGCGGCGCCGCCCGGCTCCGGGGCACCGACGAGCATGGGGGTGTAGTAGTTGACGCCGTACCAGTCCAGCGGGGCCGAGATCGTCCGGAGGTCCTCCGCCACCGGCCCCGGCAGCAGTGCGGCCAGCCCCTCGTCCGGGTAGGCGCCGGTCAGGACGGGGTCGGCGAAGAGGCGGTTCGTGAGCAGGTCGTACAGATCGGCGGCCGCGCGGTCGGCGTCGGTGTCGCCCGCGGTCCACACGGGGCTGTGCGAGGCGGCCACCCCGATCCGGCGGGCACCGGCGGCGCGCAGGGCCTGGACGCCGAGGCCGTGAGCCAGCAGTTGGTGGTGGGCCGCGGGCAGGGCGTCGAAGACGAGCCGCCGGCCCGGGGCGTGCTCCCCGAGGCCGTAGCCGAGGAGGGTGACCTCGGCGGGCTCGTTGATGGTGATCCACATGGGCACGCGGTCCGTGAGGCGCTCCGCGACCACCGAGGCGTACGCGGCGAACCGCTCGGCGGTGTCCCGTTCGAGCCAACCGCCGCGTTCCTCCAGGGCGAGCGGGGTGTCCCAGTGGAAGAGGGTGGGCACGGGCGCGATGCCGCGGGCGCACAGCTCGTCGACGAGCCGGTCGTAGAAGTCCAGCCCGCGCGGGTTGACCGGGCCGTGGCCGTCCGGCAGCACCCGTGACCAGGAGACCGAGAACCGGTAGGCGCCGACGCCGAGACCGGCCATCAGGGCCACGTCCTCGCGGTAGCGGCGGTAGTGGTCGGTGGCGGTGTCGGCGTGCGAGCCGTCCTTGATCCTTCCCGGTTCCCTGGTGAAGGCGTCCCAGGAGGACGGCCCCCGGCCGTCGGCCGAGACGGATCCCTCGATCTGGAAGGCGGAGGCGGAGACCCCCCACAGGAAGTCCGCGGGAAAGGCGGGGAGACCGGGACGGCCGGGAAGGGGTGCGGGGACGGGCGCGGGCGCGGTCATGCGGGCTCACTTCGGTCGCCGGGTGCAAGTACAGGTGCAGGTGCAGGTGCAGGTGGAGCGCAGTGCGTGTGCCGCGCGGTGCCGTGCGGGCGGTGCGCTGTGTCCACCGCACTGTTGGGCCCCGGAGGCCGCCGTGTCAATGGAAAGTGAACAATCCTCAGTTCTTTGCGTCGGCGCGGGTCACCACCAGCGGCGGCCTGGCCCGTTCGGCCGCCCAGTCGTGCACCCGCACCAGGGCCGGGTCGGCGAGGCCGAGCGCCTCGTCCACCGTCGGCCGCTCCTGCACCCGGTCCCCGAAGTCGCAGCGCTCCACCAGGGCCGGCAGCACGGCCACGGGCCAGGCGTGGTTGCGTACCTCCTGCCAGGACCCGTCGGTGCGCCGTAGCCGTACCACCAGATCCTCACCCGGACGGTACGGAGCCAGGGGCGCCCTCCCGCCGCCGCCGATCCGCAGCGACGCGTAGTCCGAGCCGGTGCAGTCGGGGTCGGTGCTCAGCAGCACCAGCGGAGCCCCCGGCCGCAGCAGCCGGCGGATCTCGGTGAACACCGCCGGCACCGCCTCCTCGGTGGGCAGCGAGGCGAGGACGTGAGGGCACATCACCGCGTCCGCGTACTCGTCCGGGAGGCCGGTCGCCCGGCCGCCCTCGACGAGGTGGAACTCGGCGACCGCCCCCGCCCCGCTCCGGGCCGGCGCCAGCATCTCGGGGGAGGTGTCCACGCCCACCACCCG
>NZ_JACBGN010000274.1 GCF_013401435.1 Streptomyces sp. BR123 | reverse complement strand
GCGGCGGTCTGGTCGGGGGCGGCGGCGCGGCGGCGGCGCACGCCCCAGAAGACGCCGGTGCCGACGGCGACGGTGGCGCCGACGCCGATCACACCGGCGAGGCCGCCGGAGAGGCGGGCGTCGTCGACGTCCTTGACGCCGTAGTCGGCGAGGGGGGAGCCGGCTGCGGCGTGCTCGGTGACGTTCTGGTCGATGCCCTGGTCGGCGGCGACCTTCTCCAGGCCGTCGGGGCTGGCGGAGGCGTAGAAGGAGACGACGCCGGCGAGGACGAGGGCGGTGGCGAGGCCCGCGCCCCACACCTTCTTCGTCGAGCGGGCGGCGGCGGGGGCCGCGGGCGCGGCGGCTGCCGGGGCGTCGACGAGTTCGCCGCCGACGCGCAGCTTCAGCGGAGCGGTCAGCCCGCGCGCGCCGTGGACCAGGTCGGGCCGTACGGCGAGGACGGCGCCGACGGTCGCGGCGGTGATGGCGGCCTCGCCGATGCCGATGAGGACGTGCACGCCGAGCATGGCGGTGAGCACCTTGCCGAGGGGGACGTCGGTGGTGCCGCCGACGGCGTACATGAGGGTGAAGGCGGCGGCGGAGGCGGGCACGGAGACGAGTGCTCCGGCGAAGGCGGCCACGGTGACGGAGCGCCGGGTGCGGGGCAGGAGCCGGGCCAGGCCGCGGAAGACGGCGTAGGCGAGGACGACGGTCACGACGGCCATGTTGACGATGTTCACGCCGAGGGCGGTGAGCCCGCCGTCGGCGAACAGGACGCTCTGCATGAGCAGGACGACGGACACGCAGAGCACGCCGGTCCAGGGTCCGACGAGTATCGCGGCGAGTGCCCCGCCCAGCAGGTGGCCGCTGGTGCCGGCGGCGACGGGGAAGTTCAGCATCTGGACGGCGAAGATGAAGGCGGCGACGAGGCCGGCGAGCGGGGCGGTCCGCTCGTCGAGTTCCCGGCGGGCGCCGCGGAGGCTGACGGCGACCGCACCTGCGGCGGCGACACCGGCGGCGAGGGAGACGGGGGCGTCGATGAATCCGTCGGGCACGTGCATGAGGCTGGCTCCGCTTCCTGCGGTCCTTGAACTGACAAAATCTTTATCCGTTCAAGAATAGGGCCTACTTGCAAACCACTGGCAAGAGCGGCGCACCCATAAATACTTGTTCGCAGCTTCGTCGGAATGTGCGAGGCTGAAGGGAATACGGACTGCTTCGTCCCGATTCGAGGAGTCTTGTCGATGTCTGCCACCGCCGAGAATCCCACCGGCCCCGCCACCGCCGCGGCCGCCACCGCCACCGCCGCCGCTGCTGTCGCCACCGCGGTCGAGGAGCGCGTCGTCGCCCGCGTGATCAGCGACGATCCGCTCTACCGGAAGATCCCCGTCGCCCTGCGCTTCGCCCCCGGCGAGCCGCTCGCCGTGCGCATCGTCTTCCCCGCGGGCCTCTCCCCCGAGGGCACCGACAACGAATGGGTCTTCCCCCGGGCCCTGCTGGAGGCCGGCCTCCAGGCCCCGTCCGGGACCGGCGACGTACGCATCTGGCCCTGCGGCCGCGTCCAGGTGGTCGTGGAGTTCCACTCTCCGGACGGGGTGGCCGTCATCCAGTTCGACAGCGCCGCGCTGCGCCGCTTCCTGCGGCGTGCGTACGCCCCCGTCACCCGGTCGGCGTAACGGACCACCACGGGCCACGGCCACGGGCACGGGCGCCGTCGGGCCCGAACACGCGAACGGCCCGGCCCCGCGCCCGGCGATCCCCTCGGATCGGCCGGGTGCGGGGCCGGGCCTTGCCGGCCGGCTCGGTCCGGGCCGGGCACCGACCGGCTACGGTCCGGGCACTGACCGCTCCGGTCCGGTCGGGCACCGGCCGGCGGCGGTCAGACGTTGACCAGCTCGCGGTCCTTGTCCGGGCCCTCGGCAGGGCCGGCGGCCTCCAGGTGCCTGCGCAGGCTCTCGCCCTCGACGTCCACGTTCGGCAGGAGCCGGTCCAGCCAGCGCGGCAGCCACCAGGCCTTGTGGCCGAGCAGGGCGAGCACCGCCGGGACGATGGCCATGCGGACGACGAAGGCGTCGAAGAAGACGGCGACGGCCAGGCCGAAGCCGATCATCTTCACCATCTGCTCGCTGGCGCCGATGAACCCGGCGAACACGGCGATCATGATCACGGCGGCCGCGACGACGACCCGGGCGCTGTACTGGAAGCCGGTCACGACGGCCTGGCCCGGGCGCTCGCCGTGGACGTACGCCTCGCGCATCCGGGTGACGAGGAAGACCTCGTAGTCCATGGCCAGGCCGAAGACGACGCCCACCATGAAGATCGGCATCATGCTCATGATCGGGCCGGTCTGCTCCACTCCGAAGACCGAGCCGAGCCAGCCCCACTGGAAGACCGCCACGACCGCGCCGAGGGCGGCGACGACGGACAGCAGGAAGCCGAGGGCTGCCTTGAGCGGGACCAGGATCGAGCGGAAGACGACCATCAGCAGCAGGAAGGCGAGGCCGACGACGAGCGCCAGGTAGGGCAGCAGGGCGTCGTTCATCTTCTGCGAGAAGTCGATGTTCATCGCGGTCGCGCCGGTGACGAGGACGTCGTCCCCGCTGCCCTCGCGGATGTCGCGGACGAGGGCCTCCGTCTTCGCCGACGACGGGCGGTCCTTCGGGATGACGGTGATGACGGCGGCGTCGCCGGCCTCGTTGGGCGTCGGCGGCACGACCACGGCCACACCGTCCAGGCCCTTGATCCGGTCCGCGGTCTCGTCGGCGAGCTTCCTGCCGCCGTCGACGACCACCAGCAGCGGGCCGTTGAAGCCGGGGCCGAAGCCCTCCGAGAGCAGGTCGTACGCCCTGCGCTGGGTGGTGGAGACCGGCTGGGCGCCGTCGTCGGGCAGGCCCATCTCCAGCTTGCCGGCCGGGACCGCGATCGCGCCGAGGCCGATCACGCCGAGGAGGAGGACGGCCACCGGGCGGCGCAGCACGAAGCGGGCCCACCGGGTGCCGACGTTGGCCTTGGGCTCGGCGCCGGCGGGGCGGCCCTTGCCGAACAGCTTGCTCTTGGTGCCCGCCGGCAGCACCTTCCTGCCGGCGAAGCCCAGGATGGACGGGACCAGGGTCAGGGCCACGAAGACGGCGATGACCACGGTGCCCGCGGCGGCGAGGCCCATCTTGGTCAGCATCGGGATGTTGACGACGGCCAGGCCCACGAGGGCGATGACCACGGTCAGGCCGGCGAAGACGACGGCGGAGCCGGCGGTGCCGACGGCCCGGCCCGCGGCCTCGTCCCGCTCGTGGCCCTCGGTGAGCTCCACGCGGTACCGGGAGACGATGAAGAGGGCGTAGTCGATGCCGACCGCGAGGCCGATCATCATCGCGAGGGTGGAGGTGGTGGAGCCGAGGTCGAGCACGTTGGCGAGCGCGGTGACGGTGGAGACGCCGATGCCGACGCCGATCAGCGCGGTCAGCAGCGGCAGTCCGGCCGCCACCAGCGAGCCGAAGGTGATGACGAGCACGACCGCGGCGACCGCGATGCCGATGACCTCGCCGGAGCCGGTCTCGGGGGCGGCCATCAGTGCGTCGCCGCCGATCTCGACGGTCAGCCCGGCGGCCTTGGCGTCGGCGCCGGCCCCGGTGAGCGCCTCACGCGTGTCGTCCTTCAGCTCCATGCCGCTGACGGTGTACTTCACGCTCACGTACGCGGTGGAGCCGTCCCGGCTGACGGCCTGCGCCTGGAAGGGGTCGGCGACCGAGGCGACCTGGGCCTTGCCCGGACCGTCCTGGAGGCCGGAGACGATCTTCTGGACCTGGGCCTTGTTCGCCTCGTCCGTGATCTTGGCGCCCTGCGGGGCCTTGATGACGATACGGGCGGAGGCGCCGTCGGCGGACATGCCGGGGAACTTCTCGTCGAGCAGGTCGAAGGCCTTCTGGGCCTCCGTCCCGGGCATCGAGAACGAGCCGGAGGTGGGCGCGCCGGCCGAGGCCGCGCCGAAGCCGGCGGCGAACAGCAGCGCCACCCATATGAGGGCGACGAGGCCGCGGCGCCGGAAGGCGCCCCGGCCGAGGCGGTAGAGGAAGGTAGCCACGGAGGCGGTCTCCCGTTCTGGTCGTGGGATGGATCCGGGTACGGATCAGGGCGTGGGCAGCCGGCCCGACGACGAGAGCGGCGTGTCAGGAGCAGCAGGAACGGTGCGCGGGTGGTGACTCAGACGCCGAGGGCGGGGAAGACCACGGCGTCGACGAACTCGGCGAGGAAGGCCCGGTCGACGGACCGGTCCTCGATGAGCGGGAGCGCGATGAAGGCCCCGATGAGCATGTGCGGTACGAAATCCAGGGCCGGACAGTCCGGGGCGATCTCACCCCGGTCGACGGCACGCCGGAGCATCACCTGGAGTCCGGTGATCTCCGGGTCGATCAGCAGCTCCCGCAGGGCCTGGTGGAGTTCCGGGCTCGTGTGGACGGCATGGGCCAGGCCCCGGATCAGGGCGGTGTCCTTGGCCATCTGCGCGTCGTCGGAGTGCTTGACCATGAGTCCGAAGTCCCCGCGCAGGCTGCCGGTGTCGATCTCCTCCAGGGAGACCGGCTGCGTGCAGCGCAGGGCCCGGGCGACCAGCTCGGGCTTGCTCCCCCACTGGCGGTAGAGGGTTGCCTTGCTGGACTTGGTGCGGGTGGCGACCGCGTCCATGGTCAGTGCGTCGTAGCCGACCTCGCGCAGCAGGTCCAGGACCGCTCCGTGGAGTTCGGCCTCCCGTTCGGGGGTGATGCGGCTGCGCCGCGACGAGAGCTCGTCGGACATCACGGCGCACCTCCCTTCGAACGAAACCGTTTCGTACTTCACGTCGTACAGGTACGACCATACTCCCGACCGAAGCGAAACGAAACCGTTCCGTTTCGCTTTTGAGCGTGGCCTGGATCACCTGTACGAGTTGCCGTGGCCCCCGGCCGCGGAAAGCATTGTGGGGTGAGCCACGACCTCGCCTACCTCCGGTTCCCCCATCTCCACGGCGACCTGCTCTGCTTCGCCGCCGAGGACGACCTGTGGATCGCGCCCCTGGTCCCCGAGGGCGAAAGCCCGGGCCGGGCCTGGCGCATCACGGTCGACCGCACCCGCATCGGCCATCCCCGCTTCTCCCCCGACGGCCGCCACATCGCCTACACCACCTGGCGCAGCCTCGACCCGGAGATCCACCTCGCCCCCGTCGAGGGCGGCCCGGCCCGCCGGCTCACCTACTGGGGCGCGACCGACACCCGGGTCTGCGGCTGGACCCCGCCCGAGGCCGACGGCCACAGCGACATCCTGGCCGTGTCCTCGCACGGACAGCCGTTCTCCTACTTCGCGTGGGCCTACCGCGTGCCCACGGACGGCTCCCCCGGCGGCAAGCTCCCCTGGGGCCCGGTCTCGGACATCGCGGTGCACGAGGAGGAGCACGACGGCGAGGGTCCCGGCGGGCGGCGCACCCTGCTGCTGACGGGCAAGCCCCCGCACGAGCCCGCCTCCTGGAAGCGCTATCGCGGCGGCGCCACGGGACGGCTCTGGCTCCACGGCAAGCGGCTGCTGGAGGACATCGGCGGCCATCTCGACGCACCCATGTTCGTCGCCGGCCGGATCGCCTTCCTCTCCGACCACGAGGGCATCGGCAACCTGTACTCCTGCCTGCCCGACGGCACCGACCTGCGCCGGCACACCGACCACGAGGAGTTCTACGCCCGGCACGCCTCCAGCGACGGCTCCCGGGTCGTCTACCAGTGCGCCGGCGAACTCTGGCTCGTCGACTCGCTGGCCCCCGGCTCCGCCCCGCGCCGGCTCGACGTCCGCCTCGGCGGCCCGCGGGCGGGCCGGCGCACCTACCAGGTGCCCGCCGGCAGCCACGTCGACTCGCTGTCCGTCGACACCACCGGCCGGGCCAGCGCCGTCGTCATCCGCGGCAGCCTGTACTGGCTCACCCACCGCGACGGTCCCGCCCGGACGCTCGCCGACACCCCGGGCGTGCGGGTGCGCCAGCCCGAGATGCTCGGCACGGGCGGGCAGGTCGCGTACGTCACGGACGCCGAGGGCGAGGACGCCGTCGAGATCGCCTATCTGCCGCGGGCCTCCGGCGACCGGCAGCCGCGCCGGCTCGCCTCCGGACAGCTGGGCCGCGTACTGGAGATGGTGGCCGACCCCGCCGGGGAGCGGCTCGCGATCGCCTCCCACGACGGGCGGCTGCTGCTCATCGACGCCACGGAGGAATCGGCCGGCGAGGCCACCGAGCTCATCCGGTCCGTCAACGGGCCCGTCACCGACCTGGCGTTCTCGCCCGACGGGTCGTTCCTGACCTGGTCGCACCCGGGCGTCGGGCACGCCCTGCGGCAGATCAAGATGGCCCGGATCTTCGGTCCCGGCGCACGGAACATCGTGGACGTCACCAGCGGCCGCTTCGTGGACGAGAACCCCGTCTTCACCCGCGACGGCCGCTACCTGGCCTTCCTGTCGTGGCGCGGCTTCGACCCGGTCTACGACGTGCACACCGGCGACCTGTCCTTCCCGCTGGGCTGCCGCCCGTACCTGGTGCCGCTGTCCTCGGCGACCCCCTCGCCGTTCGCCTTCACCCCCGACGGCCGGCCCGCGGCGGGCGGACTCGACCCGGTGGAGGGGGAGTCCGGCGAAGAGGGCGACGGCTCGGTGACCGTGGAGGTGGAGGGCCTGGAGAGCCGCGTCACCCCGTTCCCGGTGACGGCGTCCAAGTACTCGGCCCTGTACCCGGTGCACGGCGGCGGCCTGGTGTGGCTGCGCTGGCCGATCTCGGGCGCGCTCGGCGAGACCTTCGCCAACCCCGCCGACACCAGCGGCAAGCCCACCCTGGAGCACTTCGACATCACCAAGGCCCGCAAGACCGAACTGGCCTCCGGGCTGGACTGGTTCGCGGTCAGCGGCGACGGCACCCGGCTCGTCCTCAACGACGACGGCGACCTGCGGGCCGTCCCCGCCACCGAGGCCGGCGACGGAGACTCCACCGTCTACCTGGACCTGCGGCGCATCCACCACGAGGCGGACCCGGCGGCCGAGTGGCGGCAGGCCTTCGAGGAGGCGGGCCGACTGATCCGCGCCTACTTCTGGGAGCCGGACATGTGCGGCATCGACTGGGACGGCGTGCTGCGCCAGTACCGGCCGCTCGTCGAACGGGTCGCCTCCCCCGACGAGTTCGCCGACCTGCTGCGCGAGGTCCTCGGCGAGCTCGGCACCTCCCACGCGTACGTCTCCCCCGCCCGCCGCAACGAGGGCCCGCCGCACTACCAGCGGCCCATCGGCCTGCTCGGCGCCGACCTGGTGCCCCGCGACGGGGGCTGGGTCGTCCGGCGGATCCTGCCCGGCGAGGCCTCCGACTCCAAGGCCCGCTCCCCGCTGGCCGGCAGCGGCATCCGCGAGGGCGCCGTCCTCACCCACGTCGACGGGCGGCCCGTCGACCCCGTCACCGGGCCCTACCCGCTGCTGGCAGCGGCAGGCGGCACCACCGTCGAGCTGACCTTCACCCCGGCCGAGGGCGAGGGCGCGGCCCGCCGCGTGGCGGTGGTCCCGCTGATCGACGACCGGCCCCTGCGCTACCAGCACTGGGTGTCCAAGCGCCGCGCCGTGGTCCGCGAGATCAGCGGCGGCACATGCGGCTACCTGCACATCCCCGACATGGGCGGCTCGGGCTGGGCGCAGTTCAACCGGGACCTCCGGATGGAGATGTCCCGGCCCGCGCTCATCGTGGACGTACGCGGCAACGCGGGCGGGCACATCAGCGAACTGGTGGTGGAGAAGCTCACCCGCTCGATCCTGGGCTGGGACCTCACCCGCAACGCCCAGCCGGTGTCCTACGCCTCCAACGCGCCCCGCGGGCCGATCGTGGCGCTGGCCGACGAGGCGACCTCCTCCGACGGCGACATGATCACCGCGGCGTTCAAACTGCTGGGCCTGGGCCCGGTCGTCGGCCAGCGCACCTGGGGCGGCGTCGTCGGCATGACCGGCCGCCACACCCTGGGCGACGGCACGGTCATCACGGTGCCGATGAACGCCGCCTGGTTCCCCGAGTACGGCTGGTCGGTGGAGAACCACGGCGTGGAGCCGGACTTCGCGGTCCTGCGGACCCCGCTGGACTGGGCGGAGGGACGCCACGGGGAGCTCGACGACGCCGTGCACCTGGCCCTGGAGCTCCTGGAGCAGGAGCCGGCCGCGGTACCGCCGGGCTACGAGGACGTCCCCGACCTGCGGCGGCCGAAGCTGCCGCCGCGCTAGCAACGGGCACGGGGAACCGCGCCCCGTAAGGGGCGCGGGGAACTGCGCGATCAGCCACCGTCGGCCCGCAGACGATCGCCGGACCATCGTGGCACCTCCCACGGAGCGCTCAGGCCGGGGCCCGGGCCCGGGGCCGCGCCGGGCCAGGCCGGGGCGCGGCCCGGGCGTCAGACCGGCGTGCCGCTGCCGCCGCGTTCCCGCTCGTCGGCGGCTCCGCCGGCCCCGACGAGCCCCCTGGAGACGCCGGCCAGCCGCGGCTCGAACCGCTCCATGTCCCGCCGCCCGCCGACCGCGACGAGCCCCGGCAGCCAGCCCCGTACGCCCTGCATCGCGCGCAGCCACCCCTGGGCGTACACGTGCGCGGAGCGGCGTTCGATGCCGGCGACGATCCGGTCCACGGCCGGGCCCAGGGGGTAGGTGCGGTTCGCCGGCCACGGCAGCCGCTGCCGCAGCTCCCGCATCACGTCGTTCCGGTCGGCGCCGCGCACCATGTCGGTGTCGGTCCAGGACAGGTAGCCGACGCCGACCTTGACACCCTTGTGCGCCACCTCGGCCCGCAGGCAGTGGGCGAAGGCCTCGACCCCGGATTTGGAGGCGCAGTACGCGGTCATCATCGGCGCCGGGGTGATCGCGGCGAGCGAGGCGATCTGGAGGAAGTAGCCGCGGCTCTCGGTGAGGACCGGCAGGAAGGCCCGGCCCGTGACGGCGCTGCCGATCAGGTTGACCTCGATCACCCGGCGCCACGCCTCGGGGTCGGAGTCGGCGAACGGGCCGCCGGCGGCCACCCCTGCGTTGGCGACGACGATGTCGACCTTGCCGAAGCGCTGCTTGACCTCCTGCGCCACCCGGGCCATGGCCCCGTGGTCGGTGACGTCGGCGTGCCAGTGGTCGCTGTCGGTGTGCAGGCGCCCGGAGACCTCCTTGAGGGCCTCCGGCTCCAGCCCCACCAGCGCGATCCGCGCGCCGCGCGCGGACAGCTTGCGGGCGAGCAGCTCGCCGACGCCGCGTGCGGCGCCGGTGACGACGGCGACCTGGCCTTCCAGACTCCTGTGCGGGCTCACGGCGTCTTCTCCTTCGCGGGTGTGCCGAGGTACGCGGTGGCCAGCTCGCGCACCGCGTTGCCGACGGCCTCGGGGGCCTCGATCGGGGTCATGTGCCCCATGCCGGTCAGCTCGGTCAGCCCGACGCAGTGCGGCAGCGCGGCGGCGATCCGCCGGGCGTGCACGATCGGGGACAGCCGGTCGGCGGTGCCGCCGCGCTGCCGCACTGCGTCGGGCTGACCGAGC
>NZ_JACBGN010000273.1 GCF_013401435.1 Streptomyces sp. BR123 | reverse complement strand
GGGGAGGGGAGGGGAGAAGCCGGCATGTGGTCGTCCGGCCCGCACGGACGTGATGCTGCGTCCCCGTCATGATCCGGCAGGCCGCCGCCCCGACCCCGGGCGCGAGCGCGAGGTCAGGCGTGCCGCGTGCCGGCGCATCCGGGCCCGGTCACCGGGGAAGCAGCTGTCCCACTCCCCCTCCAGGCGCATCCAGGCCGCCGGCTGCCCGCTCTCCGCCTGCAGCGGGACGCCGGCGTCGACGACCGCGGCGTACGACAGCCCGAACGTCGGCGCCGCGCCCGGCCGGTAGGAGCGGACGGTCGCCAGAGCCGGCTCCCGGAACAGTCCCGCCCGCAGCCCGGTCTCCTCCAGCAGCTCCCGACCCGCGGCCTCCCGAGGTGTCTCCCCCGTCTCCACGCGCCCGCCCGGCGGGACCAGCCCCCGCCACCGGTGCTGCACCAGCAGGATGCGGGACAGCGTCCCGTCGAACACCCAGACCTCGGCCGCGAGCGGGCCCTCCAGCTCCGGTCCGGCCGCCGCCAGCCACCGGCGCGCGCCGTCCAGTTCCACGACCGCGAGGTCCGCGTCCGCCGCGGCCGCCTCGAAGGCCCGTTGCCCGATCCTGTTCTCCGCCATCGGATCACCCTACGAAGCCCCGCCGACACCGCCGCTCGGGTCCGTGTTCAGGAAGATCCAGTGGTCGTCCGGCAGGTTCGCAGGGGCCGGAGGAGGGACCGGGCGGGTTTCCTCGTGCCAGGCCGGGCCCACGGCGGCCGTGGCGATGCCGCGCCAGAACCGGGCGGCGCCCGCGTTCGCCTCCTGGAAGGCGATCGCCCAGGCGCCGGGCCGGGAGCGCAGCAGTTGCAGGGCCGCCTGTCGGCCGACGCCGCGCCGGCGCAGCGCCCGTACGACGAAGAACGCGGAGATCGAGGTCGCGCCCTCGGGCAGCGGACGGGTCAGGATGAAGCCCGCCGGAGCCGTGCCGTACCGGATCAGCAGGGCCTCCCGCCCCGGCTCGTCGAAGAACAGGGGCAGGCTGCCGAACCCGAACCTCCCGTCGGCCGCCGGGAGGTGGCCGAGGAACTCCGACAGGTCGTGCCGGTAGAGCTGTGCCAACTGCTCGACGGACGGGCGGTGTTCAGCGCCCGCGGGCCGGACGGTGACCGGTGCGGTGGAGTCGGTGGTCGAACCCATCCGCGGATTCTGGCACGGGTACGCCGTCCTCGTCCTCGTCGCCACCGCGTCGTCCTCGTCCTCGCCGTCGCCGTCCTCGTCCTCGCCGTCCTCGTCGCCGCGAAGGCCCCACCGGCCAGGCCAGGGAGAGCCCTACGGCGTGTCTCGGGGCGTGGTGGCGAGGTCCGCGATGCGCTGGATGAGGTCGGCGTACGTCCAGCCCGCGCCGGATGCCGCGAGCGGCAGCAGGCTCGTGGCCGTCAGCCCCGGGAGGGCGTTGACCTCCAGGCACAGGGGTTCGCCCGCCGCGTCGCAGCGGAAGTCGGTGCGGGAGTAGGTGTGCGCGTCGAAGCCCAGGGCCTCGTGTGCGCGCAGGGCCAGTTCCTGGAGCCGGGACGCGAACTCCGCCGGGATCCGGGCCGGACACACCTCGCTCACCGCTCCGGGCCGGTACCTGGCCGCGTAGTCGAACAGCGGTGTGTTCAGCTCGATCTCGACCACCGGGAGCACCTGGTCACCCACCACGGCAACGGTGAACTCCCGGCCCGGGAGGAACGGTTCCACCAGGAGCTCGCCCTCGCCGGCCCGCATCCCCGCGGCGATCCGCTCCAGTTCGGCGAGGGAGTCCGCCCGGTGCACCGACACGCTCGAACCGTCCGCGACGGGCTTGACCACCACCGGACCGGCGGCCAGCAGCCGCTGCACGTCGTGCGGCACCTCGTCGGTGCCGGGCTGCCACAGCGCGCGCTCGGGCACGGGCAGCCCGGCGGCGCCCAGGACGGCCTGCGCCCGCTCCTTGTGCCAGGCGGCCTTGCACGCGGTGCCGTTCGCCCCGGTGAAGCGGACGCCCGCCTCGTGCAACCGGCCCTGCACCCAGCCGTCCTCGCCCCGGCCGCCGTGCAGGGCGAGGAAGACGAGGTCCGCCTCGCGCAGCAGCCCCAGCACCGGCCCGTCGGGCCCGTCGGGCCCGCCTGCGAGGGCGGCGTCCATGCGCTGCTTCAAGAGCCGCCGACCGAGGCCGGACGGCGGCTCCTTGCCGACCGTGCACTCCTGCACGGCGTCACCGGGGCGCAGGGGTCCGGCCAGGACCGGCGTCTCGGCGGCCGGGTCGACCAGCAGCACCTCGTGGCCGCGCTCCAGCAGGGCCCGGGCGACCGAGCCGCCCGAGGCCAGGGAGACGTCTCGCTCCGGGCTCTCACCACCACACAAGATCGCGATTCGCATGCCGGGATTGTGTCCCTTCCCGCAGCCCTCCGCAGCCGCCGACAGGCCGAGAACGGCCCGTCGGTCGCCGGCCGGCCGCCGACCGTCAAACACCGGACCCGCCGGTGTGATGTGCGTCATCCCGTCGGTGCCCGCCGCACGGTCGGGAGCGGAAACCCGTACCCCCAAAAGGCGACAAATACGGACAACTGTCGCATATGGCCCATTCAATTCAGTTTTCGGCATATACCCCTTGATGGTGTGTCAGTCGAAAACCGGCGATGCATAATCGGGCCCGGTCGTCTCCGGCAGTGATGGAGCCATCGGGGCACCGACACCGCCCCCGGCCGCATTCCGCACCGGACCGATCCCCAAGGCGTTCTCCATGTCCCTCGTCACCCGCACCCGCCTCGCGGGCCTGCTCGCCGCGCTCTCCGTCGGCGCCGCCGGCGTGACGACCTGGGCCTACGGGTACGGCGTCGAGCAGCCGGCGACGGCCCCCCAGGCGGTCGTCCGCCCGAGTGTGACCGAAGGCACGGTCCTCCACGTCGTCGCCCACCCCGACGACGACCTGTTCTTCATGAACCCCGACCTGAGCCGCTCCATATCCGCGGGCGTCAAGGTCACCACCGTCTACCTGACCTCCGGCGAGTCCGACGGCCGGAACGAGGCCCACAGCCCGCACCTGGAGGACCCCGAGGGCCCCGCCGACCACGCCGCCTACGCCGAGGCCCGCCAGAACGGCATACGGGCCGCCTACGCGCAGATGGCCACCGGCGACCGCACCAGCCCCTGGGAGCGCAAGTCCGTCCCCACCGCCGGCGGCGGGAGCGCCGAGGTGGACGTCCTCACCGCCCGGCCCGAGGTCAACCTGGTGTGGATGCAGCTGCGCGAAGCCCGCAGCATCTCCGGCGACAACCCGGACAGCCTGCGCGGCCTGTGGGACGACCGGGTCCCCGCCCTGGACGCCCAGCTGACCTCCGGAACGCCGGTCGAGCTCCCGTTCTCGTACACGAAGGACCAGGCGATAGACGCCATCGCGGGCGTCTTCGCGATGTACAGGCCGACCGCGATACGGACGCAGGACCCGACACCCGGCAAGGCGTCCGGCGGCGGTGCCTTCCTCGACCACCAGGACCACATGTACGGCGCCCGCTTCGTGCAGGCCGCCGCCGAGCGCTACGCCAAGTCCGCGGACCGGCCGCACTTCTCGGTCCAGAACTACATGAGCTACGCCAACACCTCCCTGCCCCCGACGCTCGACCCGCAGACGGCCGAGGAGAAGCTCGGCTACCTCAAGACCTACGCCTGGATGGACCACGAGGACTGGTGCGGCAGCCCCGCCGGCTGCGGCGACCGCAAGACCGCGACCCGCCCCGCCGGCGCCGGCTGGAGCCAGACCCTCCGCTACGCCCGCGGCGACGGCACCTCCTGGATGACCGAGGGACGCGCCGGCCGGCTGTGGGCCTTCGCCGTCCTGAACGGGCAGATGGCCCACTGGTCGCGCAGCGGCGCCGGGGCCCCCTGGCAGGGCCCGCGCTTCCTCCCCGGCACCGGCATCGACACCGGTGCGACGGCGGTCCGGCTCCCCGACGGCCGGATCGTGGTGTTCGGCACCCGCACCACCCTCGGCGCGACGCACGAGGCGTACGGCCGGGAGGTCGTGTACGCCGTCCAGAGCGCGCCCGACAGTGTCGCGTTCGGCCCGTGGCAGTCGCTGGGCACTCCGGACATCTCGAACGTGTCCGCCACCTCGGCGATCAGTGCCCCTGCCGTCTCCGTCGACGACACGGGCCGCATGACGGTGTACGTACGGGACTCCCGGCACACCCTGCGCGCCCGTACCCAGCCGGCCCCGGACGCCGCCTTCGACGCGTGGCAGGACCTGGGCGGCACCCGCCTGCTCGGCGACCCCGTTACCGCGACCGACGGCTCCGGGCGACGGCACGTGTACGCGGCGACGGCGTCCACCGTGCTCGCCTGGGTCCAGCCGGCCCCGGACGCCCCGTACAGCGGCCCCCTCCCGACCGGTCTGCCGGCGACCACGGGCCCGCTCTCGGCGAGCCCGCAGGAGGACGGCGGCGTCCGCCTGTACTTCCGCCGCCCCGGCACGGGCGCCGTCGGCACGGGCCTGGCCGCCACGGGCACGGCCGCAGCAGCGGGCGCGACCGGAGACGCGGACAGCAGCTCCGCGGAGGCGCAGTTCTCCGCCGTCACGGAGGCGGGCGGCGACGGCGGCTACGGCGCCGTCAGCGTCGCGGGCCGCCTGCTCGCGGGCCGGGCCGGAGCGGGCACGGTCAGCGTGTCGGGCACGGACGGCCCGCCGTCCTGGCACCAGTCCCAGATGCTCTACACGGGCGCCCCGGCGGCCGTGGCCGAGCCGGACGGCAGCGCCGTCGCGGCGGCGGTCGGCCTCGACGGGGGCCTGCACATCTTGGCGGCCGCCCCCGCGACCGAATCCGGTCCGCCCGGCAGCGGCGCCCCCGCCCCCTGGCACCGGGCGGTCCAGCCCTGGATGGCCGCCCTGGCCGGACGCCCGGGCACGGGCTCCGCCGCAGGCCCGCTGCCGTAAGCCGCCGATCCGGAGCAACGCGCCTCCGGTGCCTCCGGTGGCAGCGCGGACCGGCGCGGGCGAGGATGACGGCCAGACCACGCCGCGGGCAGGCCCCGTGCGCGGGCAGGCCCCGTACGCGGGCAGGCCCCGTACGGGGGCAGAGCACGGCCGCACGGCGGCGGCCCGGCGGAGGTCGGCTCGTGACACTCGTGACGCTCGTGACCGACGGCGATCGGGGCTGCCATGACCCCTTCTCCTTCCCCTCTTCCTTCCTTCCCCCGCTCCGCCGCAGGCGGCCGTACGGCTTCGGGCGGAACGGTCCGCGCCGTCGCCTCCGTGGCCGTACTGGCCGCCTTCGCCACGGGGTGCAGGAACGACACGGCCCCGCCCTGGGGCTACCCGGACCTCAAGGCGACCCTGGGCTCGCTGTCCCGCGCACTCGACGAGGGCTGTGCCGGGGCGGCCCCCGAGAGCTGCGCCGACGACCTCGACCGGCTCGGCGCGCTCGCCGACCGCGCCTTCGACCAGGCCCTGGAGCACCGGCTCCTCGACGCCGGGTACGTCGACGCCGTGACCGATCTGGCCCGGGCGAGGGAGCTGCGCGCCGCCACGGCCGCGGACGCCGGGGCCCGCCGTGATCCGCGTTACGCGCCGTTCAGACGGGCGGTGGCCGCCGAGATGCTCGCGTACCGGCGCCTCCTGGCCGCGCTGGAGCGCGTACGCACCGCTCCGCCGCCGGGCGACGGGACGGATCCCGTCTGAGACCCAGACCTGTCTCGAACGGTGCCGCGGACACGCCACTCACCCCCGGGGCGTCCCGGCGGGCTACGGCCGCAAGGGCGGTGCGGGCAGGGGCCGCCCTTCGAGCGCCAGGAGGGAGAGCACGGTGATCGCGCCCGTCCAGGCGAGCGGGGCGATCGACGCGGGCCGCCCCTCCCTGTCCACCTTCTCCGGCAGTTCGCCGAGCGCGTTCTGCTTGGACAGGACCCACTCCAGCACCCGTTCGGCCTCGGCCGGTCTCCCCGTACCGGCCCAGGCGAGCGCGAAGAACGCCGTACTCGGCGTCCACGCGTTCCCGCCCCACGGCGCGGTGGGATCGTTCCCGGGGGTGAGCCCCCCGTTCGGCAGGAGCAGCGCCCGGTACGTGGAGTCGAGCGCCCGCGGCAGGTCGGCCGGAGCGGCGTTGAAGGGGGGTGCCATGAACGCCACCGCGCTGTCGCGCCCGTGCCGGCCGTCGACGGTGCGCTGGTACCCCCGGGGAGCGAACCGTGCGGCGATCCCGGCGGAGAGCCGCCGCGCGGCAGCGGCCCAGCGCGCCGCGTCGCCCGGCCGGTCCGCCTCCCGGGCGAGGTCCGCGGAGGCGTTGAGTCCGGCGAGGAGGGGCGCGGCCGTACCGATGTTCGGCGTGGTCGTCATCAGCTCCCAGTAGTCGGGGGAGGCCGGGGGCAGCCCGTCCGCGCCCAGGGACGCCGCCGCGTGGTCGGCCGCCTTGCGGATCATCGGGTAGAGGGTCTTCATGCGGGCCCGGCGGGTGTCCGGGGGAGCCGCCCGGTACCACTGCCAGGCGGCCCAGGGGACCCACCCGTTGGCATCCAGCTGCCACCGCCTGCCGTCCGGCGGGCCGGAACCGTCGAGCTTCGTCCGTGCCTCCCAGGTGCCGTCCTTGCGCTGGGTCGCGGCGCTGTAGCGCAGGATCCGGAAGGCCTCGGCGTCGTGGCCGGTGTGCGCGAACGCGGCGGCCGCGAATCCGGAGTCACGCGGCCAGGAGTACTTCCAGCCGGCCGTCCAGCCCGCCGCCAGCGCGCCGTTCGGCTGGAGCAGGGCCCGCATCGACAGCAGGGCCCGCCCGGCCGCCGCGCGCTGCGCCTGCGTTCTGCCGGGGACCCGGCCGGCGGCCAGCCAGGCGCGGCTCTGCGCGATCTGCCGCAGGGCCGCCGGATGGTCGCGGGGGACCACCGCCGACGCGGTCCTGGCGGCGGGGAGGTACGCCCACCAGCCCGACGGCAGCCGCAGCACGTTGCTCTGTCCGACGTATCGCGCACCCCGGGCGGTGGCCGGCGGGACACCCACGGCGGTGGTCGTGTTGGCGAGGAGCCCGACGGTGGGGGCGGCGAGCACCGACAGGGGCGCGTAGCTGCCCACGGCGTCACCGTGGCCGCCGCCCCCCTGGTGCCCGGCGGGCCCGACGAGGAACCCGGGCCGCTCCGGTGCCCGGTCGGGCGGACGCCCGACCTGCCGACCCGCGGCGCACACGGGAAGGGCGACGCCCGCCAGGCACAGCGCGAAGACCGCCCATCGGAAGACCGGCCATCGGAAGAGCGTCCATCGGAAGACCGGCCGTCGGTGGACCGACCGCCGGACGAGCCGGACACCGGGCATCGCCACACCTCCCGTGGGGCCGTCGGGCCTCCGTACGCGCGCCCCCCTGCCCCCATCGCCCATCGTGGAAGAGCCGTGCGGAGGCTGCTACGCCATGCCGCCGCACGGGTGAGCAACGGCTCCGCCGGGCCGCGCCGCCCCCGCACCGCGGCCCCCGTATCTCACCCATGTACCGCATCGCCGCCCCGCGCCCCCTAACCCGTCCCGACCCGCCCGGGATGCCGGTGCCCGCGAACCGTGCACACGATGGGTGCCCGACGACGGCAGGTCGGGCCTCGCTGCACAAGGGGTGGTGAATGGGCACTGCTGCGATGACGGGCGAGGGCGTACGCGGGCATCCCTCCGCGCCGGGCCGGGCGAGCGCCGCCCGCCGTGCCCGGCTGCGCAGGCTTCTCCTGCCGGGGCTCTGCGCCACCGTCGTCGCCGCGGCCGGAGCCCTGATCGCCGTCGGCTGCTTCCTCGGGCTCTACGTACGGCCCACCTCCGACGACTGGTGCGCCGCCTGGAAGTCCCGTGACCTGGGAGTCCTCGGCATCACCGCCGACTTCTACACGACCCAGAACGGCCGGATCACCAATGCCCTCCTCAGCGGTCTCGTCTACGCCGACGGACTGACCGGGATCAAAGTCCTCCCGACCGTCATAGCCGTCACCTTCACGGCGGGCCTCGTCCTGCTCGGGCGGGAGTTCGTCCGCCTGCTCGGCGGCAGACCCCGGGTGCTGCCGCTGACCGCCTGCGCCCTGGTCGTCCAGGCACTGCTCTACTTCGCAGGCACCCGCAGCTACCAGGTGCTGCTGTGGGCGCCCGCCACGATCTCCCACACCCTCCCGAGCGTCATCGGGGTGTGGGCGCTGCTGCTGGCCGTCCACACCGTCCGCCACCGCAGCGCCGCGGTCCGGGCAGCGGGCTTCTCCGCCGCCTTCCTCACCGCCTTCGCGATCGGCACCCTGAGCGAGCCGTTCGCCCTCGTCAGCGGCCTGCTCGCCGCCGCGGCCGGCCTGTCGGCACTACTGCCCCCGGGGCCGGCGCGCATCAGGCGCCGCCCTTTCCTCTGGTGCCTGCTGTGGTGTGCCGGCCTCCTCTGCGGTCTCGCCGTGCTCTACACGTCCCCCGGGGCCCGATGGCGCCGCGCCCAGCAGCCCGAGCGGGAGTCGATGCTCTCCGCGGCCGAGCTCAGGGCCACCTTCGAGGACTGGCTGCGCATGTGGGACGCGGTCACCGGCCAGTGGGCCTACCTCGGGGCCGCCGCCGTCGGCGTGCTCCTGGGCATCGGCCTGCGGATCCGCCCCCGCGGCCAGGACCGGGGCTCCCCGCCCGTGATGCGCCGGAAGCTGCCGCTCCCCGTGCTGCTGCTCCCCGTGCCCGTGGTGCTGCTGGGGTCGTTCGCCGTGGTGGCCGGCCTGCGCAGCGGCTACGGCCCGACCGGGTGGACGTACGCCCGCACCTGGACGAGTTACCTGCTGGCGATGGAGCTGGCCCTCTGCGGCTACGGCGCCCTGCTCGGAGCATGGGCCGCGCGCCGGCCGACGGCCCGCGCAGCCACCCGTACGGCTGCGGCCACGGCTGTCGGGGCCGGCGCGGTGGCGGCGGGCTGCCTGGCGCTGGCGTCGACGGCCGCGCTCGTCCCGAACGTCCGGCAGCTCACGACCGCCACGGTCACCCGCGCCGCGGCCTGGGACGCCCAGAACGCCCGCATCCGCGCCGAAGCCGCGCGCGGCGCCGCCGACGCGGGCTACACACCGCTCCCCATCGGGAACCTCGCCGAACCCTTCTTCACGGGAAGCCACGAGCGCGACTGGGTCGCCGCCTGCGTGGCGAAGTGGTACGGCCTCGACCGCGTCCACCACCGCTGAACACGGCCCGAACCGCCGCAGCAGGCGACCGCGCCCCCGAGACCGGCGCCGCCAGGTGCTCGCGTTCCTGTTCGGATCCCGCGACGGCTGTCACGAGGCGGACCGTTCTCGCGAGTACGCCGCTGCGGCCCTCCGCCTTGCGATGCACCGCACCGGACGCCGCGAGCCGGCAAACCCTTCCGGCCAGAACACCGGGGAGGGAAGTACCGGCGGCTGCCGCACCGCCGCTGTGGCGACACCGCCCGCCCCGGGCAGCCGTACGGCACCATGGCACGTGCCCTGCGCTCTTCCGGCACCCCGCCGAGTGCTTCGCCGAGTGCTCTGCCGACCCGCAGCCGCCGAGCCGACCCCAACCCTGACCCTGGACCCCGACCCCGACCC
>NZ_JACBGN010000272.1 GCF_013401435.1 Streptomyces sp. BR123 | reverse complement strand
GACCCGCCCCGAGGAGACGGCCGGGGCCCGCGAATCCGCCCCCGATCTGCTGGCCGCCGTACGGCAGGCCCTGGCCGCGGGCCGGACCGGGGCGGCGCGGTGAACGCCCCGCGGACCCTGGTCGTCCGCCTCGACAGTGCCGGCGACGTGCTGCTCGCCGGGCCCGCCGTCCGGGCCGTCGCGGCCGGCTCCTCCCACACCGCTCTGCTCTGCGGCCCGCAGGGCGCCCCCGCCGCCGGACTGCTGCCCGGCGTGGACGAGGTCCTGGTGTACGACGCCCCCTGGGTGGGACTGGACCCGGCCCCGGTCTCCCGTGAGGCGTGCCTGGACCTCGTCGACACCCTCGCCGAGGGCCGCTACCACCGCGGCCTGGTGCTCGTCTCCCACCACCAGAGTCCGCTGCCCGTCGCGTTGCTCCTCAAACTGGCCGGGATCGGCTGGACGGCGGCCGACAGCGAGGACTATCCGGGCTCCCTGCTCGACCTGCGCCACCGGCGGCGCCCCGGCCGGCACGAGGCCCAGGCCGCCCTGGACCTCGCCCGCGCCGCCGGTTTCGCCCTGCCCGACGGGGACCCCGGCACTCTCGCCGTCCGCCCGCCACCCGTCACCGCCCGCCTCACCGGTCCCGGCCCGTACGTGGTGCTGCATCCCGGGGCGGCGGTGCCTGCGCGAGCCTGGAGCCCCCGGCGGGCCGCCCGGGCCGCCGCAGGGCTGGCCGCCGCCGGTTTCCGGGTGGTGGTGACCGGGGGCCCGGCCGAGCGGAGCCTGACCGCGGAGGTCGCCGGCCGGCACGCGCTCGACCTGGGCGGTGCCACCGAGAACCTCCACCAGCTGGCCGGCGTCCTCGCCGGCGCGGACGTCGCGGTGGTCGGCAACACCGGACCCGCCCACCTCGCCGCGGCCGTGGGCACCCCCGTCGCCTCCCTGTTCGCGCCCGTCGTGCCCGCCGAACGCTGGAGGCCCTACGGCGTCCCGCACGTCCTGCTCGGCGACGGCGGCGCAGCCTGCGCCGGAAGCCGCGCCCGCCGCTGCCCGGTCGCCGGCCACCCGTGCCTGGACGGCATCGGCGACGACCAGGTCGTGGCGGCGGTCTCCGCACTCGGCGGCCGCAGGAACCCCCCACCGGTCCCCGGCGGCACGCCGCCGGTCCGGGCCGTGCCCGAAGGCCCCCTCGCGAAGGATCAAGGAGCTCCGGTATGAACATCCTGCTCTGGCACGTGCACGGCTCATGGACCACTGCCTTCGTTCAGGGGCCCCACACCTACCTGGTCCCCGTCACCCCCGGCCGCGACCCGGACGGCCTCGGCCGGGCCCGCACCTTCGACTGGCCGGCGTCGGTCCGCGAGGCCACCCCGGACGAGCTCCGCGACGCACCCGTGGACCTGGTGGTCCTCCAACGGCCGCACGAACCGGAGCTCGCAGAACGGTGGCTGGGCGGCCGCCGCCCCGGCCGCGACCTTCCCGCGGTGTATCTGGAGCACAACGCCCCGGACGGCGACGTACCCCGTACCCGGCACCCCTGCGCCGACCGCGACGACGTCACCCTCGTCCACGTCACCCACTTCAACCGGCTGTTCTGGGACAACGGCACCACCCGCACCGCCGTGATCGAACACGGCATCGTCGACCCCGGCCACCTCTACACGGGCCGGCTTCCGCGCGCGGCCGTCGTCGTCAACGAGCCGGTACGGCGCGGCCGCCACACCGGTACCGACCTGCTGCCCGCGCTGGCGGGCGCAGCACCGCTGGACGTCTTCGGCATGGCCACCGACGGCCTCGCCGCCCACTTGGGCCTGCCGCCCGACCGCTGCCGCAGCGCCGAACTGCCGCAGCGCGAACTGCACCGGGAGATGGCGCAGCGCCGTTTCTACCTGCACCCCGTGCGTTGGACCTCGCTCGGCCTGTCACTGCTGGAGGCCATGCATCTGGGCATGCCGGTCGTGGCCCTCGCCACCACCGCATCGGTCGAGGCCGTGCCACCCCGCACCGGCACGCTGTCCACCCGCCCCGAGGTGCTCGCCGACGCGGCCCGCCGCTACCTGGCGGATCCCCAGGCCGCCGCCGAGGACGGCGCGCGCGCCCGACAAGCGGCCCTCGAACGGTACGGACTCAAACGTTTCCTGGACGACTGGGAGCAACTGGTGGGAGAGGTGGTCTCATGAATCCCCTGAGGTCCGGGGGGTTGCTCGGCGGATCCGCCGAGCCGCTGTCCGTCGCCCTGGTCTCCGAGCACGCCAGCCCGCTGGCCACCCTCGGCGGGGCCGACGCAGGTGGGCAGAACGTCCATGTCGCCTCCCTCGCCTGCGCGCTCGCCGACCGCGGCCACCAGGTCACCGTCTACACCCGCAGGGACGCCCGTGATCTGCCCGCGCGCAAGCGGCTGCGGGCCGGCGTCGAGGTGCACCACGTCCCCGCCGGCCCCCCGGAGCAGCTCCCCAAGGACGAACTCCTGCCGCACATGCGCGAGTTCGGCGACCATCTGACGTACCTGTGGCAGGACCAGGCGCCTGACCTGATCCACTCTCATTTCTGGATGTCCGGCCTGGCCTCGCTCAAGGCCGCCCGTGAGCTGCGGCTGCCGCTGGTCCACACGTACCACGCGCTGGGCAGCGTCAAGCGCAGGCACCAGGGCAGCGCCGACACCAGTCCGCCCGTCCGGATCGGCTGCGAGCGCGAACTCGGGCTGCACTGCAACCGGGTGGTCGCCACCTGTCGCGACGAGGCGGCCGAACTCGCCCGCATGGGCATCCCCGCCGACCGCGTGGACGTGGTGCCCTGCGGGGTCGACCCCGACCGGTTCACGCCGGAGGGACCGGTGGCGGAGCGCGGCAGTCACCCCCATCGGCTGCTGCAGCTGGGCCGCCTCGTCCCCCGCAAGGGTGCCGCCGTCTCCATCCGTGCGCTGGCGCTGCTGCCCGACGCCGAACTCCTGGTGGTCGGCGGCCCGCCCCTCGCCCGCCTCGAATCCGACCCCGAGGTGCGGCGGCTGCGCCGCATCGCCGAGGAGGCCGGGGTCGCCGACCGGGTCCGCTTCACCGGCGGACTCTCCGGCCCCGACGTCGCGGCCGTGCTGCGCAGCGCCGACGTCGTTCTGTGCCCCGGCGACTACGAGCCGTTCGGCATCGTCCCGCTGGAGGCCATGGCCTGCGGCAGGCCCGTCGTCGCCAGCGCGGTCGGCGGCCAGCTCGACACGGTGTCCGACCCGTTGACCGGCCGGCTGGTGCCACCCCGTGATCCGGGTGCGCTCGCCGCCACCGTGGCGGCCCTGCTGGCCGATCCTGCGCTGCGCGCGGCGTGCGGGGCGGCGGGACGCCGCCGGGTCCTCAGCCACTACAGCTGGGCCCGCATCGCCGCCGCCACCGAGACCGTCTACCGCTCGGTGCTCGCCGCCCGTCCGGCCCCGGCCGTGGTGGCCTGACCCGCAGGCCCCTGCCCAAGCGGCCCGGGCCCCGCCCACGAAGTCACCGAAGGAGGTACGGGCGCCACCGCCCCGTCCGGGCGAGCCGCCCGCACAGCCCATGAGCGACCACCACGTACTCGACGACGCACACCGGCACTGCCAATCCCTTCAGGATGCCCTGGACGGGTTCCGCCGGGCCGGACTCGACCGGCTCTCCCGGTGGGGCCGCGAACTCGCGGCCGTACTCCCGGCAGGCGGCCGGCTGCTGGCCGCCGGCAACGGCGGCAGCGCCGCCCAGGCCCAGCACCTGACGGCCGAACTCGTGGGCCGATACCAGCAGGACCGGCCCGCCTACTCGGCGATCGCCCTGCACGCCGAGAGCTCCAGCGTCACCGCCATCGGCAACGACTACGGCTTCGAGCACGTCTTCGCCCGGCAGGTCGGTGCGCACGGCCGCCCCGGTGACGTCCTCGTGCTCCTCTCCACCTCCGGGCGCAGCGGCAACCTGATCTCGGCTGCGGTCGCGGCCCGCGCGGCGGGACTGCGCGTGTGGGCCCTCACCGGGCCCGGCCCCAATCCGCTGGCCGACGCCGCCCACGACGCCCTGTGCATCGACGCCCCGCGGGCCGCGACCGTGCAGGAGGCCCACCTGGTGGCCGTGCACCTGCTCTGCGAGAGCTTCGACGCGTCCCTCACCACGGATGCCCTGCTCTCCCGGCGGACGACGCGCGCCCCCGGCGGGGCCGCCGGCCGCCGGGCCGCCGCAGCGGCCCGCCGGAGGCCGCAATGACCGCGGGCGGGCCCCTGGTCGTGGTCGGCGACACCCTCCTCGACCAGGACATCGAAGGGGAAGCCGACCGACTCGCCCCCGACGCCCCCGCCCCGGTGATCGACGTCCGCAGCGACCGCTCGCGACCCGGCGGAGCCGGGCTCGCCGCGGCGCTCGCCGCCCGCGCCGGCCGCGAGGTGGTCCTGGTCACCGCCCTCGGCCGGGACGCAACGGCCGAGACCGTACGCCGCGCCCTGCACGGCAGGGTCACCCTGGTGGAACTCCCGCTCGACGGCACCCTTCCGGTCAAGACCCGGGTCCTGGTCGGCCGCCGCCCGCTCGTTCGCATCGACCGGGGCGGTGGCCGGCCCGGTGCCCCCGACAACGCCGTCCGCGAGGCCCTGAGCGGGGCCGGCACCGTCCTCGTGGCCGACTACGGCCGGCACACCGCCCGGGCCGTACGTGCCGAACTCGCGGCGGTCGCCTCACGCGTCCCCCTGGTGTGGGACCCGCACCCCAAGGGGGACGCCCCGGTCGCCGCCGCACGCCTGGTCACCCCGAATGCGGCCGAGGCCCGCGCCCTGCTGCCCGGAGCCGGCGCCGCCCTCGCCGACGACGCCCGGCGCGGCCGCATCCTGGCCGAACGCTGGCGTGCCGCCGCCGTCGCGGTCACCCTCGGCGCCCGGGGCGCCCTGCTGACCCGTCCGGCCGCAGACACCCCCATGCTGCTTCCCGCCCCCTACCGGGCCGACGGCGATCCCTGCGGGGCCGGCGACTGCTTCGCGGCCGTCTGCGCGGCCGCCCTCGCGGACGGGGCACTGCCCGAGGAGGCGGTGCAACGCGCCGTCGCCGAAGCGGCGGCCTTCGTCGACGCCGGCGGTGCCGGGAACGCCGCGCTGTGGGACCCGGCCGCCGAACGCGACCCCGCCCCACGCCCGCCGTCGGACGCCTTCGCCCTGGCCCGCGAGGTACGGGCCCGCGGCGGTACGGTCGTCGCCACCGGGGGCTGCTTCGACCTGCTGCACGCCGGCCACGTCGGCCTGCTGGAAAGCGCCCGCCGGATCGGCGACTGCCTCATCGTGTGTGTCAACTCCGACGCCTCCCTCACTCGCCTGAAGGGCCCCGGACGCCCCCTCAACCCGCTCCCCGACCGGATCCGGGTGCTCAGCGCGCTGGGCAGCGTGGACGCGGTGGCGTCCTTCGACGAGGACACTCCCCAAGCGCTGCTGGAGGAGCTGCGACCGGACATCTGGGTCAAGGGCGGCGACTATTGCGTCGAGGACCTGCCCGAGGCCGAGGCCCTGCGCCGGTGGGGCGGTCAGGCCCTCGTCCTGCCCTACCTGCAGGGCCGCTCCACCACAGGCCTGGCCCGGCGGGCGGCCCGCTCCGCCGCGTCATGACCGCCGCACGGGGTTCCGGCGGCACCGAAGCGGCCCGAGCCGCGGAAGCAGGCCCGGCCGCAGGGCACGCTCCGCCGCCGCGCGCGCTGGTGCTGCGCGCGCTCGGGCTGGGCGACCTGCTGACCGCCGTACCCGCCCTGCGCGCCCTGCGCCGGGAGCTGCCCGGCCACGAGATCCTGCTGGCCGCCCCGGAACGGCTTTCCGAAGCGGCAGCCGCCACCGGCCTGGTCGACCGCCTGCTGCCCACCGGCGCGCCCGGGCGGGCCGTGCCGACCCGGCTGCCCTGGACCGGCCCGCCTCCCGACCTGGCCGTCGACCTCCACGGCAACGGCCCGTCCAGCCACCTGCTGCTCCAGCGGCTCCGGCCGCGCCGCCTGTTCGCCTTCCGCCACCCGGGGACCCCGGAGATCGCCGGCCCGCCCTGGCATGCCGAGGAACACGAACGGGACCGCTGGTGCAGGCTGCTCGGCTGGTACGGCATCCCCGCCCACCCCGCCGACCTGCGCATCCCGGTCCCGTCCTGCCCTTCCCCGGCACCCGGCGCGACCGTGGTCCACCCGGGGGCCGACGCGGGGGCCCGCCGCTGGCCGGCCGACCGGTTCGCCGTGGTGGCCCGCGCCGTCCACCGTGCCGGGCACCGCGTGGTGGTGACGGCTGGCGCGGGCGAGGCCCGGCTGGCCCGGCGGGTCGCCGAGCAGGCGGGCCTGCCGCCCGGATCGGTGCTGGGCGGCGAGCACGACGTACCGTTCCCGCGGCTGTGCGCGACCGTCGCGGGGGCCCGCTGCGTGATCGCGGGCGACACCGGCCTCGCCCACCTCGCCTCGGCCCTCGGCACTCCGTCCGTGGTCCTGTTCGGCCCGGTCGCCCCCCGGCTGTGGGGCCCCCCGACCGGCGGCCGGCACACCGTCCTGTGGCACCCGGGCCCGGGGGACGACCGACTGCGTCCCGGGGACGCCCACGCAGGGACCCCCGACCCCCGGCTGCTGCGCATCACCGTGGCCGAGGTCCTCGCCGCGGTGGATGCCCTGCACGGACCGGCTTAGGCTGCCGTGTCCAGTCCCGGCCGTCCCGCGACGGCTGGCTTGTCCTCCGGCAGCATGACCACCGACGCCGGCATCCGGCGGCTCTGCACCAGGCAGCCGGAGCCGAGGACGGCGGCGACGACCAGTCCGCCGAGGACCAGCGCTCCACGGGCGCCGGCCAGTTCCATCAACAGGCCCAGGGTGGCCGGCGCCGCGAGACCCCAGACCGTGCGGACGGTTCCCCAGACCCCGAGCACCCGGCCCCGCAGGTGGGCGGGCGGATCGGTCTGCAGCAGGGTGGTGGTGGCGGTCTCGGACACCGACTCGGCAACCGCCATCGGCAGGACGAGCACCAGCAGCACCGCGAGGGAGGGCGAAAGCCCGGCCACCACCTGGAGCAGTGCCCCGCCTGCCGCCAGGATTCCGACCAGCCGGACCGTCGGCCGGCGAAGCCGGGCGCCGAGTACCGCCCCGACGACGCCGCCGACCGCCAGGACGGTGGACACCGCGCCGAACGCTGCGGCGTCGCCGGCCAGCGGTCCGGTGACCAACACGACGAGGGTCAGTCCGTAGTTGCGGCCGAACAGAGCGCTGAGGCCTCCGATACCGGCGAGGGCCACCAGCCGCCGACGACGCAGGAAGAAGGCCAGGCCCTGCCGCAGTCCCTGCTCCGCCGGGGCCGGGGCACGGCCGGTCCCTGCTTCCTTCCGATCTGTCCCGGCCGACACGGCCGACACGGCCGGCTTCAGGAACGGGATCACGGCGGCGACGAACAGGAACGACAGCCCGTTGGCGGTGTAGGCGGCGGCCGTGCCCAGCAGCCCCACGACGACAGCGCCGAGCGCCGCACCCGCCAGTCGGCCCGCGTTGTGCACCAGGGAGCCCACACCGATCGCGGACGGAACGTCCTCCGGCCGGACCAGGTCGTTTCCGAGCAGCGCACAGGCGGGACCGTCCACGGTGGCGATCATCCCGGTGACGGCCGCCAGCACCATGAGGACACCGAGGTTCAGCTGGTCCAGGGCCACGAGCAGGGCCATGGTGAAGGCCACCGCGCCCAACAGCGCCTGGCTCACCACGGCGGTCAGCTTCCGCGGCCACCGGTCCACGGCAGCACCACCGGCCAGACCCATCAACAGGCCGGGCGCCGCCTGCACGGACATGGACAGCCCGGTCGCGGCGGCCGACCCGGTGAGCTGCAGCACGAGAAGGTTCTGGACGGTCAGCTGCATCCAGGTCCCGACGTTGGACACCAGGTTGGCCACCGACCACCAGCGCATGCTGGGGTAGCGAAGGGAACGCCAGGGCGAGCGGTCCACGGCGATGGGCACAGAGGAGGGCGAAGCGGAAGAAGTCACGTGGGATACCCGGACGAGTGCAGGCTGAGCCGGCGGAGGCGGCGATTGTCTTCGGGGCTGCCGCCCGGGCCGGGCAGGTGCACCGGACGGGTGCGCGGCGCGTGGGCGTCCCCGGCGCAACATCGTGGCAGACGAACGATCCCGTCGGGCGGGCCACCGCCCGACGGGATCCCGGGCCGCCCCACCGGACCCCCCGCCATCAGGCACGATGCGGCTCTCGTGGGGTTGCTCACAAGAAGGCGGGGTTGCGCTGCAGATCCGCGCCCCCGGACCTGCCGGACCGGCGCAGGACGGGCAGGGTCCCTCGGTGGGGTGACCGGGTCACCGCTCGCCGCCGGCACCGGGGACCGGCCGTCCACCCGCCTGCCACCCATGCCGCGGGACACCGGTCGTCGGCCGGTCGAGGGGGTGGCGCAGGGCGCTGCGCCCGTGCTTCCAGGCGGCCAGCACGTGGTCTGCGAGGCGGTTCTCGACCAGGACGGTGGCGTCGCAGCCGAAGGCCACCTGCTGCTCGAGGTGCGGCTCGTCGGTGAGGAGGCCCCCGATCAGCTCGCGGCGTGCGATCTGTTCGTGGACCGCGTCGGCCGTGACGTGCTCGGTGTAGAAGTGGATGGCGGCGGGACCGGCGCCGCATGCCTGCAAGGCCTTGACCATGCGGCGGGCGCCGGGTGAGGAGGCCGTCTCGGCGCAGGCGAAGTGGCCGACCAGGGCTCCGCGCCAGGCGCGGTGCAGGCCGAAGAAGGACATCAGGTTGACGGTGGTGAGGGCGGCGGCGGGGGCCCTGTCGAGGTAGTGGCCGTAGCGGGGGTCGAGCCCGAGGTCGGTCATGAGGTTCGCGAACAGGTGCGAGTGGATGGCATCGGGGTGGCCGGCACCGAACTCGTCGTACTCGATGGCGGCGAGTGCCGCCTTCGCCCGGCCGGTGAGCCGCGGCAGGGCCCAGGCGTGGGGGTCGGATTCCTTCAGCTGGTAGAAGGAGCGCAGAACGGCGTATTCGCGTACGAGGTGCAGGTCCGCGCTGTGGGCGAGGTGGGAGCTGATGCTGCCGGAGAGGTCGACGGGCTCCTCCAGCAGGGGGGCGAAGGCCTCCGCGACGGTGCGTCCGCGGGGGACTTCGGCTTCGAGTGCGGTGAGGAATGCGTCTTCGAGGCCGGCGCGGGCGCGGAGGAGGTCGGGGTGCCATTCCAGGTCGTCGGACACACCGGGCAGGCCGCGGTAGTGGAGTTCGTACAGCAGGTACAGGGTGAGCTGGAGGTCTTCTCCCCAGGGGTCTGTGTGGGCCGGGTCGCTGAGGGGGCCGCTGGTGGGGACGGTGCCGGTGAGCAGGGCTTTGCTGAGGTTCTCGCTGAGGGGGCCGCGGGGGTGTGCGTCCCAGAACGGGCGGTCGGTCGTGGCGGGGTTCATGTGTGCGCCCTGGGGCGGTGGCTGGTGTCGCACCAGGGGTAGGTGCGGCTGCGGCGGCAGGTACACAGCGCAGCCATGAAGCGGTCGCTGCGCGCGACGGTTCCGTCCGGCAAGACGACTTCGACGGGGCCTTCTACCAGGACGGGGCCTTGGGGGTCGACGAGGACTCGGCGAGCCGGACCCTCGGGGCGTCGGCACGGGGGTGGGG
>NZ_JACBGN010000271.1 GCF_013401435.1 Streptomyces sp. BR123 | reverse complement strand
GCCGGGGGCGGTGATCTCGCCGGCGAGGACGGCGTCGGGATCGGCGCCGGCGAGGGTGGCGAGCACCCAGCGCATCTGGGCGACCAGCGCCTCGACGGCGTCCTCGTCGACACCGTCGGCGGGGCTGGGAACCCAGGTCAGGCCCATCCGCAGGCGGCCGTCGTGGACGATGCCGTAGACCTCGATGCCGTAGACGCGCTCGCAGCGGGCCGAGTGCTCCCGGGGGATCGGGCGGCCCGACATCCGGAACCGGCCGGCGGGGCTGAGCTGGTCGGCCTGGCCGTAGTAGTTGAAGCAGACCAGGGCGGGCGGCAGGGCGCGCAGGGCGTCGCGGACGGCCGCCCTGGGCTCGTACTCGCGGCAGGCGCCGAAGCCGACGCCGCCCTGCGGTACGGCCGCCAGGACGCGGCCGGCCTCGGTGACGAACTCCTCGGGGTGCCGGGCGCGTTCGGCGCTGATCACGACGGGGTGGATGGCCGTGAACCAGCCGACGGTGCGGAACAGGTCGTCGCGGCCGTGGCGGCCGTGCGTCTCGACGTCGAACGTGACCGTGGAGGTGCCCCGCCACCGGGCGAGGGCCTGGGCGAACGCGCCGGTCATCGTCTCGTGCACGGACAGGCCGAGGCGGCGCGGCAGCGGGCCGATCAGCTGCTGGGTGGCGTCCGCGTCGAGGGAGAACTCGATCCGGCGGATCTGCTCTTCGTCGGGGGCCGGGGTGGTCAGCAGCAGGGTACGGGCCGCCTTGCGCTCCTCGGCCAGGGCGAGCCAGTGGTCGGACTCGCCCGGGCGGGCGGCGACGGCGGGCAGGCCGTCGACCCACTGGCCGTACGAGCAGGCCTCGGCGGGCAGGGCGGGCAGGGCGCCGTCGGCGAGGGCGTCCAGGGCGTGTTCCAGGTCCTCCAGGAGGATGCGCCAGGACACGCCGTCGACGACCAGGTGGTGGACGGCGATCAGCAGCAGGCCGGTGCCGTCGCGCCGGTCGCCGGCGAGGACGGCCCGCACGTGGATGCCGTCCAGCGGGGCGAGGCTCTCCTCGGCTTCTTCGAGGATCCGGTCGAGCTCGTCCTCGCCGCCGAACTCCCGCTCCCACAGCACTTCGCGGGGCGGGTAGGCGGCGAACGGCGCCGCGTCGGCCATCCGGCCGTCGCCGGTGGCGCCGTCGTGCTCGAAGCGGGCGCTGAGCGCGGGGTGGGCGGCCACCACGGCCTGGAGGGCGAGGCGCAGCGCGGAGGCGTCGAGCGGGCGGTTGAGCTCCAGCAGGACGGACTGGTTCCACTGGTGGAGGTCGGTCCTGATGTGGCGGAAGAACCACGACTGGACCGGGGCGAGCGGCCGGCCGTCGGCCGGGCCGGCGGCCGCGGGGGTGGCGGCGGCCGCCGCGGTGGGGACCTGCGGCGCGCCGGAGTCGAGATGGGCGGCGAGATCGGCGAGCACCGGGTGCTTGTAGATCTCGCGCATCGTCAGGGTGTAGCCCTCGCGGCGCATCCGGGAGACCAGTTGCATGGCGAGGATGGAGTCGCCGCCGTCCTCGAAGAACTGGCTGCTGTCCTCGGTGGCTCCCAGCAGGTCGGCCCAGACGGCCCGGAGCCGGGGCAGCACCGCCGGCCGCGCAACGGTGGCGGGGGCGGACGCCGCCGGCGCGGGGGCGGTGGGGGCGGACGCCGCGGTGGTGTCGGCCGGGGCGGTGGCTGCAGGGGCGGATGCGGTCGGCGCGGTGGCGGCAGGCGCGGTGGCGGCAGGCGCCGTGGCGGCCGGGGCCTCGGCGGGCTCGGCCGCGGCGGCGATCCGGGCCAGCTCCTGGCGGTCGGTCTTCCCGTTGGCCAGCAGCGGGATCCGGGCCACCGGCGTGATCCGCACCGGCACCATGTGAGAGGGCAGCGCGCGGCTCACGTCCCGGCGCACGACCGCGGCGTCCAGGCCCTGCGGCACCACGTACGCGGTGATCTGCAGGCTGCCCGCGGCGTGCCGGGCGACCTGGACGGTCGCGTCCTCGACGCCCTCGACGGCCATCAGCGCGGCGCGCACCTCGCCGAGTTCGACCCGGTTGCCGTTGATCTTCACCTGGTCGTCGAACCGCCCGAGGTGGGTGAGGGATCCGTCCGGGAGCAGCCTGACGAGGTCGCCGGTGCGGTAGACCCGTCCCGTGCGGCCGTCGCCGAGGTCGAGCGTGCGGTAGCGGTCGGCGGTGCGCTCGGGATCGCCGAGGTAGCCGTCGGAGACCGTCCCGCCGCCGATCCACAGCTCGCCCGGCGCACCCGGCGGCAGCAGCCGCTGCCCGTCGTCGAGGACGTAGCAGCGGATGTTGTCGAACGGCACGCCGATCGGCACCTCGCCGCGCCTGGTCCACGAGCCCGCGTCGCCGCGCGGCCAGGAGAAGACGGTGGAGTACGAGGTCTCGGTCGGGCCGTACGCGTTGTGCAGGCGGGCCGGGTGGACCGCCTCGAACGCGCGGCGCAGCTCGTTGGGAAGCGACTCGCCGGTGCTGACCACGGTGTGCAGGCTGCGGTTGGCGGGGAAGTCCTCGGCCTCCAGCAGCAGCCGCAGCTGGGAGGGGACCAGGTGGAGGAGGGTGACCTGGTGCCGGTCGAGGGTCCGGGCGAGCAGGTCGGGGTCGCGTTCGGCGTCCGGCGGGGCGATGACCAGGCGGGCGCCGGCGACCAGCGCGACCAGCATCTCGTGGGCGCTGACGTCGAAGGTGAACGGCGCCTTCAGGAGCATGGCGTCGTCGGGGCCGATGCCGAAGTGGCGGATCGCGGCGAGGACGTCGGTGGCCAGCGCCCGGTGGCTGAGCTGCACGCCCTTGGGCAGGCCGGTGGACCCGGAGGTGTAGAGGACGTGCAGGGCGCTGTCGGCGGTGGGGGCGCCCCGGGGCACGGAGGACGGGCCGGCGGTGAGCGTGTCCAGGCGGACCGGTGCGGGGCCGGGCGGGCAGGCCTGCTCGGTGTCGGCGGTGACCAGCACCGTCCGCATGCCGCTGCTGTCCACGATGTGGCGCCGGCGGGCCTCGGGGTGGGCCGGGTCGACCGGGACGTACGCGGCGCCGATCCGGATCACGGCGAGCATGGCGGCGACCGCCTCGTCGGTGCGCGGCAGCATGGTGCCGACCCGGTCGCCGGCGCCGACCCCGCGGCCGGCCAGTGCCTCCGCGTAGGCGTCGATGCGGTCGCCGAGCTCGCGGTAGGTCCAGGCGCGGTCGCCGGACTCGACGGCGACGCGGTCGGGCTGCTGCTCGGTGCGGCGGCGCAGCAGGGTGTCGATGTCGGTGTCGGGGACGGGGCGGTCGGTGGCGTTGAGCAGGTCGAGGGTGGCGCGGGCGGCCGGGCCGACGCCTTCCAGGTCGGTGACCGGGCGCTCGGGCTCGCGGACGATCTCCCGCGCGAGGGTGGTGACGTGCTCGACGAAGGCCTCGGCGGTGCCGGCCTCGATGCGGGAGGCGTCGTACTTGAGGCGGCCGCGGACCCGGCCCTCGCCCTCGTACAGTTCGAGGGTGAGCAGGCCGAGGCCGGGCGAGGGGACGTCCTGGCGCCAGCGGGCGCGCAGGCCGCCGGGCAGTTCGACGCCCTCGGTGGCGGCCGCGGAGGAGTCGGCCCAGCTGTGCAGGACGAAGGTGCAGTTGAAGACCTGCGGGTCGGCCGGGTCGGTGCCGGGGATGAGGCGGGCGATCCTGGGGAACGGCAGCCGGGAGTGGTCGACGGCGCGGGCGAGTTCGGTCTGCACGCGGGCCACGAAGCCGGCCGCGGTCAGGCCGGACTGCTCCGGGGATCGGACCAGCAGGGTCCGGACGAAGTAGCCGACGGTGCGCTCGAACCGCAGGTCGTTGCGGACGCCCAGCGGGACGGCCACGGTCGGGGCGGACTGGCGCGCGTACGTCCCGAGCGCCTTGAGGTAGGCGGCGAGCAGCACGGCTGCGGGGCCGGCCCGGTGGGTGCGGGAGAAGCGGCCGATCTCGGCGGACAGGCCGGCGTCCAGTTCGACCGGCACGCTGCGGCCAACGGGTGCGTCGCCGCGGCCGGGGACGTCCAGGGGGAAGTCGACGTCGACGTCGGCGCCGTCCAGGCGGTCGCGCCAGTACTCCTCCAGGGCGCTGGTGTCCGTGTCGGCGCGCCGGGCGCGGTCGGCTACGTAGTCCGCGAAGTCGGCCGGGGCTTCGCCGGGGACCTCGCCCTCCCGGTAGGCGGTGAGGAGGTCGGCGAGCAGGATGGCGGTGGACTCGCCGTCCACGACCAGGTGGTGGACGACGAGCAGCAGGGTGTGGTGCTCGGTGCCGTGGCGCAGCAGCAGGGCCCGCAGGACGCCGTCCCGTTCCAGGTCCAGTTCGTGGCGGGCGACGGCCAGCAGCGCGGCGGCGTCGGCGCCGTCGGCGGTGGCTGCGACGGTACTGCGCTCCAGGCGCGGGGCGCGGCCGGGCCGGATCTCCAGCTCGGGCAGGCCGTCGGCGTCGTCCACGACGCGGGCGGACAGCATGGGATGGCGGGTCGTCAGGGTGGCGAGTGCCCGCTCCAGTGCGGCGGGGTCGAGGGGTCCGCGCAGGTCGAGCGCCAGCGGCACGTTGTACGGGGATGCGGCGGGGTCGGCGCGGTGCTGGAGCAGCAGGCCGAGCTGTTCCTCGGTCAGGGATGTCCGGCGGGTGCCGTCCGCCGCCCGCGTCCCGGTCAGCACGCCTGCGGAGGGGTCATGGGTCATCTGAGGTCTCTCCTGGATCGGATCAGGGGCGTGGGACGGCGGGCGGTTCGCCTCCACCGGCGGTACGCACACCTCCGCAGCGCGGCTGCCGCTTCCTCGGGGGCAGCGTCGTACTCCGGGCGTGCCGGGTCACCGCTGTGACGTGCGGTCACGAGTCTGCCGGGGGCCGTCCACACGGCGCTGACAGTGCTGACAGGGGGCCGGGCGGCACGGAGTGCGGCGGCGGAGTGCGGCGGCGGAGTACGGAGTGCACCGGCGAGGGCGTGGGAAAGGGCCCGCCCCGACGGGGGTGCGGGGCGGGCCCGGGGGAGGATGGTCAGTGGGTCCGGTCGGCGACGAACGCGGCGAGCCGGTCGAGGCCGGTGTCGATCTCGTCCGGTGTCAGCACGCTGAACGACAGCCGCAGCTGCTCGGTGCCGCCGGTGCCGGCGTAGAAGTGGTGCATCGGCGTCCACAGCACGCCGAAGCGGCGCGCGGAGTCGTCGAGCGCGGCGTCGTCGGCGCGGAAGGGGACGGTGACCACGGCGAACAGCCCGCCGGCCGGGGTGTTCCAGCGGACGCCGTGCGCCGGGTCGCCGAACCGCCGGGCGAGGCCGTCGAGCAGGGCGTGCCGGTTGCGCCGGTAGACCTCCGCCGCGGGTGCGCTGGCCCGTTCCATGCTGCACCCGTGCTCCAGCAGCAGTCCGCCGATGGCGGCCTGCGCGACGGAGGAGGTGTTGAGCGTCAGCATGCTCTTGAGCTTGGCCAGCTGGTCGGCGAGGACGCCGCCCTCCCGGACGGGCTGGTCGGCGATGACGTAGCCGATCCGGGCGCCGGGGAAGGCGGTCTTGGCGAACGAGCCGAAGTAGACCACCCGGGTGCCGCGGTCCAGCGACTTGAGGGTGGGCCGGCGCGGTACGCCGTCGTGGAACATCGAGTACGGGTTGTCCTCCAGCAGGAGGATGTCCTCGCGCTCGGCGATCCGCAGCAGGCGCTCCCGGTCGGCGACCGGCATGGCGGCACCGCCCGGGTTCGCGAAGTCGGGGATCACGTAGCAGGCACGCGGGTTGAGGCCGGCGGCGCGGGCCCGGCGGATCTGGTCCTCCAGGTCGTCGGGGTCGAGGCCGCCGGGGCCCTCGCGGACCGGCCGCACCGGCATCTCGACGAGCCGGGCGGCGCCGGTGAAGCCGACGTACGTCGGGGCGGCGGCGAACACGACGTCCCGCGGGTCGCGGCGCAGCGCGCGCAGCACCAGGACCATCGCCTCCTGGCAGCCGGTGGTGACCACGATCGAGGCCGGGTCCGCCGTCAACTGCTCGTCGACCGCGAGGTGGCGGGCGATCAGGTCGTTGATGATGCCCTTGGTGTGGCCGTACTGGAACAGGGCGCGGGTCACCTGGTCGGGGTCGAGGCCCTTCCCGGCCAGGTGGCGGGTGTAGGTCTCCAGGTGGCGGTGGAGCGCCGCCACCTCGTAGCCGCCCTCGAAGGGGCGGCCCGCCGCGAACGACACCGCCTGCGGGTACCGGCCGGTGATCTCGTTGAGCAGGGTCATCGAGGTCAGTGCGGGGTCCGTCAGCGAGGCGTGGAGGTCGGCGGTGCTCAGGACGCCCCCGGCCGGCGCCGGCGGCCGTGGGGGGTCGAGGAGTCCGGCTGCCGGGCCGGGGGCGGGACTCACGCGGAGGCGCCGTTCATGGCGTCGACCAGGCTCTTGGGCCGCATGTCGGTCCAGAGCCCGGCGATCCGGTCGAGCGCGTCCTGCCGCCCGGTGGCCTGGACGGCGACCGTCCAGCCGGCCGGGACCTCGGCGAACGACGGCCACAGCGAGTACTGGCCCTCGTGGTTGACGAGTACGAGATAGGTGGCCTCGGCGTCCTCGAAGGGGTTGGTCATGATGCTCCTCGGATGGGTCGACGGATCGGTGGACCGGGCTCCGGGCCGGCCGGGCCGTGCGAACAGGGTCCGGTGCGGTGCTGTCAGGGCGCTGACGCCGTTGACACGGCCGCGGGTCCGTGGCGCTCCGCGGGGGCCGGTTTTGTAACCGCGGGCCGGTTGTGGCCGGGCGCGCAGTTCCCCGCGCCCCTACGCCGGCGGTCGACTGCCGGTTGGTTGGGGCCGGGCGCGCAGTTCCCCGCGCCGTTATCGGGCGCTGCCGGTCAGGGTGGTCAGGAGGGCGGTGACGACCGGGGCGGGGTCGGTGGTCGGGTGGAAGTGGTCGCCGGGGAAGGTCCGGTGGGTGGTTTCGGCGCTGGTCGCCAGCTGCCAGCCGGCGGCTTCGGCCTCGGTCAGTTCGGGGTCCTCCAGGCCGCGGTGGGTCGTCACCGGGGCCCGGAGGACCGCGCCGGGCTCGGACCGGTAGGTCTCGGCCAGGCGGTAGTCGGCCCGGGCCGTGCGCAGCACGAGCTCGCGCAGGTCCGGGTGTTCGAGTACTTCGGGCGGTACGCCGCCGAGGCGGTCGAGTTCGGCGAGTACGGCGCGGTCGTCGCCGAGGTGGACGGTGCCGGGGCGCACCAGGTGCGGTGCGGGCATGCCGGAGGCGGTCAGCCGGACCGCGGTGTGCCCGCGGGCCTCCAGCCGGCGGGCGGTCTCGAACGCGACGAGGGCGCCCAGGCTGTGCCCGTAGAGGGCGAACGGCCGGTCCAGCAGGGGCAGTGCGGCCTCGCAGGCCCGGTCGGCGAGCCGGGCGAGGTCGTCGACCAGTGGTTCGAGGAGGCGGTCGGCGTGCCCGGGGTATTCGATGGCGTGCAGTTCCACGTGGTCGGGCAGGAGGGCGTGCCACCTGCGGAAGGCGGCGGAGGAGCCGCCGCCGTGCGGGAAGCACAGCAGTCGGATCCGGGCGGCGGGCCGGGGGCTCAGGCAGCGGAACCAGGTGGCGGTGGTTTCTGTGCTCATGCCGGGACCGCCTCCCATTCCAGGGACGCCACCGCGTCCAGGACCCGGTCCACGCCCGGCAGGTAGTGGCGCTCCAGCAGCGGAGCCGGGTACGGCACGTCGAATCCGGTGACGCGGCGCACGGGTGCCTCCAGGTGGTAGAAGCAGCGTTCGGTGATCCGGGCGGCGATCTCGGCGCCCGGGCCGGCGAAGCCGTGTGCCTCGTGGACGACGACGGCGCGGCCGGTGCGGCGCACGCTGGCGCAGACCGTCGCGTCGTCGAGCGGCATCAGGGTCCGCAGGTCGATGACTTCGAGGTCCCAGCCGTGTTCGGCGGCGGCTTCGGCGGCCTCCAGGGCGGTGGTGACGGCCGGACCGTACGCGATGAGCGTGGCGTGGGTGCCGTGCCGTCTGACGACCGCCGAGCCGAGCGGGCCGGTGTCCACCGGCAGCCCGACGGCCTCCTTGTGCCAGTACAGCCGCTTGGGTTCGAGGAAGACCACGGGGTCGGGGGAGGCCACCGAGCGGCGCAGCAGCGAGTACGCGTCGGCGGCGGTCGCCGGGGTGACGACCGTCAGCCCGGGGGTGGCCATGTAGTAGATCTCGGAGGAGTCGCTGTGGTGCTCGACGGCGCCGATGCCGCCGCCGTACGGGATGCGGATGGTCAGCGGGAGGCCGATGGAGCCGCGGGTGCGGTTGCGCAGTTTGGCGACGTGGCTGACGAGCTGTTCGAAGGCGGGGTAGGCGAAGGCGTCGAACTGCATTTCGACGATCGGGCGGTAGCCGTACATCGCCATGCCGACGGCGGTGCCCAGGATGGCCGACTCGGCGAGCGGGGTGTCGAAGCAGCGCTCGTCGCCGAACTCGGCGGCGAGCCCGTCGGTGATCCGGAAGACGCCGCCGAGGGCGCCCACGTCCTCGCCGAACAGGATGGTCTTCGGGTCGGCGCGCAGGGCGTCGCGCAGGGCGGTGTTGAGCGCCTTGGCCATGGTGGTCCCGGACATCATTCCCCCTGTTCGGCCGCGGCCAGTTCGGCTGCCAGGCGGTCCGACTGTTCGCGCAGGTGGGGCGGCAGGTGGTGGTAGACGTGCCGGAACATCTGCATCGGGTCCCCCGTCGGCGGCTCGGAGAAGCGGGCGCTCAGTTCGGCGGCGAAGGCGTCGGCGGCCGCGGCGATCCCGTCGGCGGCGGCGCGGTCGAGCACCCCGGCGGCCAGCAGGTCCCGTTCGAGGCGGTCGACCGGGTCCTGCGCGGCCCAGGTGTCGGCCTCCCCGGCGGGGCGGTAACGGGTGTCGTCGTCGGCGTTGGTGTGCGCGTCGATCCGGTAGGTGACCGCCTCGACCAGGGTCGGTCCGTGGCCGGCCCGGGCCCGTTCGGCGGCGTCGTGGACGGCCCGGTACACCTGGAGGACGTCGTTGCCGTCGATCCGCACGCCGGGCATGCCGTAGCCGGCGGCCTTGTCGGCCAGGGTGCGGGCCGCGGTCTGCTTGGCGAGCGGGACGCTGATCGCGTACTGGTTGTTCTGGACCAGGAAGACGACCGGGGCGCGGCGGACGGCGGCGTAGTTGAGCGCCTCGTGGAAGTCGCCCTCGCTGGTGGCGCCGTCGCCGATGTAGGCGAGCGCCACGACCGGGTCGCCGGCCATCCGGGCGGCGTCGGCCAGCCCGGCGGCGTGCAGGCACTGGGTCGCCAGCGGGGTGCACTGGGGGGCGGTGCGCTCGGCCGCCGGGTCGTACCCGCAGTGCTGGTCGCCCCGGAAGAGGGTGAGCACCTGCACCGGGTCGATCCCGCGGGTGAGCAGTGCGACGCTCTCCCGGTAGGTGGGGAACAGCCAGTCGGTGGGGCGGACGGCGAGCGCCGAGCCCACCTGGCAGGCCTCCTGGCCGCGGGAGGAGGGGTACACGGCGAGCCGCCCCTGCCGGCTGAAGGCGGTGGCCTGCCGGTTGAAGGCGCGGCCGACCACCATGGCCCGGTACATGAGCAGCTGCCGGGCGGGCGGCACCCCGGTGACGGCCGGGTCGGCGGCGGCAGCCGGGTCGGCGGGGGCCGGGCCGGCGGGGGCCGCTTCGAGTACGGTCACCCCTGGCC
>NZ_JACBGN010000270.1 GCF_013401435.1 Streptomyces sp. BR123 | reverse complement strand
CAACGAAAGGGTGGGGACGCCGTGCCAGGGGCGCATCTCGTGCCGTTGGGCGGCGGTCTGCGTACGGCCGGTCTCCTGCCCGCCCAGGCAGGCCATGGCGGCCGTGGGCACGCCCACGATGGCCAGAGCGCCGACGGAGATCGCTATTTTCCTGTAGTGCTTTTTCTTCTTCCGGTGCTTCTGCATGCGTGACCTCATTCGGTGATCGCGAAGCTTCCGGCGACCGAACCGGAAGGCGCCGGAGGAGTCGCCATTCTTAAAAGCCCGGCTTCGGCCTGGCAAGTTATGGCAACTAATGCGCACAGGAGATCCGGAACGCGGCTTGAAACAGGCCGCGGATCATGCATGGCTGCAGTGCGGCTACTCCGGGAAGGGCCTGATGGTCGGCCAGAAGCGGTCGGGATCAGGGAGAACGGAGGATTGGGCGGGACGGCGACGGATTCCTTTTCCGCCGGAGTGGGGAATGTCGATTCCAAAACGGACAAATCTTGAAATGTCGGCGGGATGGCGCGGGCGTGAAGATTCCGTTTTCGGCCCGGTTGCCGTGACGTATGTCACGGCAACCGGCGCGGGCCGGCCGCAGGCCGCCGACGGGGGTCCCGAACGGGCACCCGGGGCGGGAACGGGGGTGCACCACGGGATCGGCCGACGGGCCGGGGCGGCATGCCGGTGTTGCACATCCGGAGGAACGGCGGCGCGACCGGGAGCGGCGCCGGGTCCGGGGCGGCTCCTCCCGCCTGCACCCGCCGCGATGCGGAGCCGCAGCTGCGCGAGGCCCTCCGTCGGGCGGGGTTCGTCCTGCTCGTGAGGGAGTCCGCGGCCGGGAAATCCCGGCTGGCGTACGAGGTGGCCCGCTCGCTCTTCCCCGGCACACCTTCGTCCGGCCGCAGGCCCGGGCGGCGCTGCCGCGGGCTCTCCGGACGGCCGCCCGCCGTCGGAGATCCCTCCTGTGGCTCGACGACCTGGAAGTCTTCCTCGGCGCAGGGGGCCTCACCACCGCCGTGCTGGCCGCGCTCTCCACCGCCCCGCCCGGCCGGCGCGTGGTGCTCGCCACGATGCGCACCGAGGAGTACCGGCGCTCGCCGCCCGGGAGGCGGGCCGCCTGACAGGCTCCGACCGGGACGCCTGGCGAGCCCAGTGGGACGTGCTGCAACAGGCGGAGGTGGTGCGGCTCGCCCGGCGGTGGTCGCAGGAGGAGCGTCGGCGGGCCGCCGCCCACCGGCAGGACCCGCGTATCGGTGCGGCGCTGCACGGGGCGCAGCGCTTCGGCATCGCGGAAGTCCTGGCGGCCGGGCCGGAGCTGCTCGCCGCCTGGCAGAACGCGTGGGTGCCCGGCGCCCACCCGCGCGGCGCGGCGGTCGTGGCCGCCGCCGTGGACTGCAGACGGGCCGGGCTGCAGGCACCGGTGAGCCGGGCACGGCTGCACGAGGCCCGGAACACCCGCAGGTACCGGCCACCCGGTGCAGCCTCATCTGGTACGGGACGCGCGAACCCGCCCCGGCGGAAGAGCAGTAGGCCGAGCTGATGGCCGAAGTGGAGCGCTGCCTCGGCCCCGACGACCCGCACACCCTGGCCGTGCGCAGCAGCCGGGCCGCCCTCGCCGCCAGGGTCGGCCGGATCGCCGAGGCCGAGTCGGCCCGGGAGTCGCCGGTGGCCGACCGCACCCGGGTCATGGGCCCCGACCAATCGCACACCCTCCATGCCCGGGCGGAGCGGGCCCGCGCCCCGAACGCCGCGGGCCGGCCCGACGAGGCCCGCGCCCCTGCTCGCCCGAACCCTCGGCGAGGCGGAACCTCTGCTGGAACGCGACCACCGGAACCTCCGCCTCGCCCGCGATCTGCTGGCCTCCCTCACCGCATCCGGTCCGGGGAAGACGCAGCCCGCGGCAGCACCCCCGGCGGCGCACCCGTACGCCCTGTTCTTCTCGGCTGGGGCAGCGACCTGTCGGCGCCCCGGCCGTTAGCCCGTCGAGAGGGAAGGCGCAGCCTCCCCGCACACAACGCCTCGTACCCAAGGAGACGACAGGTGTTCCCCACAGTCGTACGCCGGTTCGGACGGTCGGTCGCCGTCACGGCCGCCGGCGCACTCGTCGCAGGCCTGTTCGCCACGGCGCCCGCCCTTGCCGCCGTGCCCGCCCGGGCCGCCACGCCCGCCCTCGTGCTCGACCGGGACTTCCCCGACCCGGACGTCGTGAAGGTGGGCCGTACCTACCACGCCTACGCCACCAACAGCGAAGCCGCCGCCGTCCAGCACGCCACCTCCACGGACCTGGTCCACTGGACGCCGGCCGGCACCGACCCCCTGCCCCGCCTCGGCGACTGGGCGGAGCCGACGCGCTCGCTCGTATGGGCGCCGGAGGTCTTCGCGAACGACCGCGGATTCACGATGCACTACACCGCCCGCGACCGCGCCAGTGGCAAGCAGTGCATCGGCGTCGCCCTCTCCTCCTCCCCGGACGGGCCCTTCCAGCCCGTCGGCCAGGGGCCGCTGGTCTGTCCGGCCGAGCAGGGCGGCGCCATCGACGCAGCAAGCTTCACCGAGGGCGGCCGCCGGTACCTGCTGTGGAAGAACGACGGCAACTGCTGCGGGATTCCCACCCGAATCCACCTGCAGCCCGTCTCCGGGGACGGCACCCGGACGACGGGCGACCCCGCCCCCCTGATCGGCCAGGACCTCGCGTGGGAAGGGCAGCTGGTCGAGGCCCCGACGCTGGTGCGGCGCGACGGCCGCTACGTCCTCTTCTACTCGGCCGACTCCTATGCCGACCACCGCTACAAGACGGGGTACGCGGTGGCCGACCGGCTGACGGGCCCCTACGTCAAGGCGCCGGAACCGCTCATCTCCACCGAATCCCTCGGGGGCGCGGTCCGCGGACCCGGCGGGCAGGACGTCGTGACCGGCCCGGACGGCAAGGACCGGATCCTCTTCCACGGCTGGAGCCCCGACGGATCCAGGCGCCGCCTGCTGTACGCGGCCGGTCTCGACTTCACGGACGGCACCCCCCGCGTCTGACCCCTCAGCCCCACTTCTGGCGGTCGGAGCCGTCGCAGGGCACGGCCCGCAGCCCCTGCTCGCCGTCCTCCAGGCAGGTTCCGGCGGCCCGGTTCTTGATCTCGACCGATGCATCGGCCAAGGCCGTCACCGCCCACTTCTGGGAGGCGGCCTTGCTGCAGGACGCCCCCCGCAGCCCGGAGGCGCCGCTGTCCAGACAGGCGCCCGTGGCATGGTTGCGCAGCTCGCTGGTGCCGTCGGAATGCGGGTGGACCGTCCACCGCTGGTAGCTCAGCCCGTTGGGATCGAACGAGCGAAGCCCCTTGTCGAGGCTGTGGTCCAGGCAGTCGCCCGTGACGCGGTTGACGAAGATGCGGCTGTGGTCGGCGGGCCCTGCTCCAGCCGGCCCGGCCGCGGCCGCTTCCCGCGCCGGCTCCTGAGGACCGGCTGCCCCGCGCGCGGGAGCCGGTCCCGACGGCCACAGGACGAACGACGCCAGCGCACCGCCGCACAACAGCCCGGCGCACGCACCGCCCACGGCCCACGCCCAGCGGCGCTGAGCCCACGCCCCGGCCGTACGCCGCCACCTGCGCCACCGGGTATCCGCCCCCGGGACCGGGCGGACCGGTTCCGCGGGCGGCCCCGGCTGGCACCGGTCCGCCGCCTCCCACAGCGCCCGGTACTCCGCAGGATCGGCGCCCAGGGCACGGCACAGGTCCTGGACGGTCGTCCACGGCGGGACCGTACTGCCCCGGAGATAGCGGGAGAGCGACGAGTCGCTGATCATCACCTCGGATTCCAGCGAACGCAGCGTACGGCCGGACCGCCGCTGCAGAGCCCGCAGCGCATTCCCCAACTGCTGCCCCGCACTGGGCTGCTGCCCACCCAGGCCCGTCATGCCCGCCCCCTTCCGGCGGCCGCGCACCGGTGCCCCGGAAGGCCGCCCCATGTCCCGGGATGGTCGTGTCCCAGCAGGTCAGCACCTTAGGGATCCCGACATCGCCGAAGCAAACGGGACAGCGTTGCAGCGGCCGTCCCGAGCCCCGCAGACTCCTTCACGTCCCATCCCGCAGCCGGTGCCGACCAACCGTCACCGGCCCGTACGGGCACGGGACCCTGGACGGCCGTTCCCCGATCGCGCGGACCGTCGTGCTCCCTCCGTCCGCCGTGAACGGCGCACGCGAGCAAACAAGCAACACCAGTCACACAAGCAACGCGAGCAACACAAGCAACAGGCACAACACGAGAAGCAGGAGATTCCGCATGTCCAAGAAGACCACCCGCCGTTGGGTCACCGCGACGTTGACGGCGATGCTGTGCACCGGATCCCTCGCGCTGACCGCGCAGTCCGCACCCGCGGTTCCCCGGACCTCCGCGGCCTCGGAGGCCCGGCTGACGGCGGACGGCGCCGACCGCGCCCTCGCACCTCACGCCGGTCAGGAGGAAGCGGCACCGGCGGCCCAGGCGGCCCAGGCGGCTCCCCGGATCACCCGTGCCCAGGTGCTGGCCCGGGCGAAGACCTGGCTGACCGCCGACAACGGGCGTCCCGTGCCCTACAGCCAGACCAAGCGCTGGAAGGACGGATACCGGCAGGACTGCTCCGGCTACGTCTCCATGGCCCTCGGCCTGTCGAAGCCCGGCCCCAACACCGTCTCCCTGAAGAACGACGGCTTCACGCGCCGGATCGCGATGAAGGACCTCGCCCCCGGCGATCTGGTCATCAAGGCCAACAGCAACAACGCCGACCGCCGCCACGTCGTGATCTTCGACGGCTGGGCCGACAGCGCCCACACCGCCTACAAGTCCTACGAGCAGGCAGGCGGGGTCGGCACCCGCTGGAAGCAGCACTCCTACGGGGTGAACGGCCGCGACGGCTACCACGCCTACCGGCCCGTCAACATCGTCGGCTGACCGCCCGGCCTCCCCTGCGCGCGGGGCGGGCGTCCCCCGCCGCCCCGCGCCTGCCCCACCACATCCACCGCCCTCACCGAGGAGAGCCATGAACACCGTTGTGACGACCGCGAACAGGCTCCGGGCCGCCGCTGCCCTCGCATGCGCACTGCTTGCCGCCGGGCTGGCCACGGCCACGTTCACCACGGAGGCCGGCGCCGTTCCCGCGGCCGCGGCGGACACCGTCCAGACCTTCCGCAACAACGCGACCTCCGCCTGCCTGGACGACAGCGAGCACGGGATCCGCACGTACACCTGCCTGGGCAACGACCACCAGAAGTGGAACGTCCACCGGTGGGCCGACGGCACCCGTGAACTGCGGAACACCAAGACGGGCAGGTGCCTGACCGACGGCCCGGCGGGCCAGGTCACGCCGTATCCGTGCGACAAGGCCAAGGACCAGAGCTGGTTCGTCCACCGCTACCCGGACGGGGCGGTCGAGCTGAAGAACCAGCAGACCGGCCTGTGCCTGGACGACAGCCCGGCCCATCACCTGCGCACCTTCCCGTGCGGAACCCACAGCCAGAAGAGCCCTTACCAGACCTGGCGCTGAGGCCGGGCGGCAGCACGGCGACGGCGCCCGTCCACTGCGGTGGACGGGCGCCGTTCCGGCATGCGGACGGGTCAGCGCAGGGAGAGCCTCCGCCGGCGCCGGGCGTACACCGCGGCACCGCCGACCGCCGCCAGGGCGGCGACCCCGGTGCCGGCGACCGGCTGCCAGGACGCCTCGTCCGCCGGCTGCTCGGACGCAGCGGCCGCGGTCCGGTCCGGCTGGTCCTGCGTGAGGTCGGCGTAGCCGCCGGCCAGGCCCTTGCGGTCGTACTCGGAGCCGGGCAGCTTGTCGCCGTACCGGGCGGTCACCAGCTTCCGGTAGGCGGCGAGGGTGAGGGAGCGCTTGCCGCCGAGGCCGGTGTTCGCCTCGTCGTTGAGCGGCTCGACCATGCCCTCGGCGGTGAGCCGGTACCAGGCATGGATCTGCGGCTCGGTGAAGACCCGGGCCTGCGGCGTGCCGCGCTCGGCCAGGCTGAGGTCCTTGTCCCCGTCCCGGATGCCGGCCAGCTGCCAGCCCTCGGCGCCCGGGGTCTGCGGGCTGCTGCCCGTCGGGGAGGGGTTCCCTTGGGGCGCGAGCAGTACGGAGGCGGGGCGGCCGTCGGAGGCGTTCACCCGGGAGGCCAGGTAGGAGAGCCGCAGCGCGGTCTGCGGGTCGTCCTGGCTCTTGCCGGCCACGAACTCGGGGCTGATCTCGAACATCGGCACCGGGTCCTTGAGGTCGAACCGGGGTGGCGCGGCGGCAGCGGCGGGCGCGTTGGCGGGTCCGCCCTGGCTGCCGCCGTCCGCGGCGGCGGGACCGCCGGGCTGACGGGTCTGCACCAGGAAGCGGGAGACGGTGTCCCGGACCTGGTCGCTGCGGAGGGTCTGCTGTGCGGACTGGTAGCCGGCGATGCCGTCGCCGTCCGCACCTTGAGCGGAAACGTTCCCGCACAGGGTGGCGGCGAGCGCGGTGGTGGCCAGGACGGCTGCCCGGACCGCGGTGCGCCGGAAGCGCCGCATGGTGTGCATGGTGTGCATGGTCGGGTCCTCTCGTCAGCCCTGGATGCCGACCCGGGAGTGGGTCCACTGGAACGAGTTGTTGTTCACGTAGGTGGAGTAGTTCCACCAGGTGTACGTCTGGGTGGTCTGCCACGGGTCGCCGACGGCGATCATGTTGGTGGCGCTGTCGTAGCCGTAGATGACGTTCATGTGCCCGCCCCCGCTGCGCCAGCCGAACCGGACGGCGAACGGCCGGCCCGCGGCGATCTCGGCGGCCGACTCGTTGAACGAGGCGTTGCGGTACAGGCTGCGGCCGCTGTTGCCCATCCCCAGCCTGGCCAGGCCGTTGGCCATGTCCTCCAGCGTCGCCGGCTGGTTGTTGCAGTCCACCCACGTGCCCTGGGCGGCGAGTTGGCAGAACCGCTCCTGGGTGACGTTGCGGCCCCAGTACTTGGCGATGGTCACGCCCGAGGCGTCCCAGCACCACTGCGTCCTGACCTGCTTCTGCATGTCGATGTTCAGCGACTTCGCCGTCACCGGGCCGGGGTTGGGCTTGGTCGGCTTCGGGGTCGGGGTCGAGCCGCAGACGGGCAGGCCGGTGGTGTTCTCGCGGATGAACGCGTCGGCGATGTAGTAGGAGCCGGTGTAGATCCACCGGTTGTTGTTCTCCACGGTGTCCCCGGTGGTGCGGCAGGACATCTGGATCCGGTCGCCGGTCTTCGAGGAGCCGTTGATCTGGGCCGAGAGGGAAGGCTTGGCGCGGTGGTTGACCGTCCGGTAGTTGCCCTGCCCGCCGTAGACGGTGCCGCTGACGGAACCGGCCTGCGCGAAGGCGCCGAAGCCGAACAGCAGGCCGCCGGAGAGGGCCGCGGTGACCGTGGCTATCACGGCCTTCTTGCCGCGGGACATGCGACGTTTGTGCATCGTGCTCCTTGAACCGAGAGGGGGGTAACCCGCGGTCCGACGCTGCATGGCGCTGCAGTCCGGCCATGGGTCCGTGGCCGGGCATATCGGTACCGCTTTCCTCGATTGGATGGGGTGCCGGGAATCCTGCCAGAGAGAAAGGGCGATCTGAACGACATTGCTCTACGCGCAAAGATGTCGCCCGTTCAACCATCGCGGGCAGCAAAGTGACGGTACGTCAATTGACTTGCGCAGGCGGGAATTTGGTCGCGGTTGCAGGGATGGTCCAGTCCATCCCGGGCGGTTCGGCGGTGCGCGGACTTTACGTGAACTTGACGGTCCGCGGCTCGTTATTGGATGCTCCGTCAAATAGTCGAATAGCCGAGCGTGCATGCCGTGTGACTCTCCATATATTTTCCAATGGAGAATCGCGCGGGATTTGAGCGGCCCACCGGCGCCGCTGCGGCCACCGGCGGTAGTGCGGCCGTCGCGTTGAGCTCACCTCGCGCCGGACGGCGGCGGCGAGACCCCCGCTCGTGGATGCCGGGCGCTCGGCGGCCACCTCCAGGGCCCGTTCCGGCGCCCCTCGTTCGCCGGTCGCGTTCCGAGGTCGTGCGGGGCGGCGGCGAGGTGGCGCCGGGACGGAGCGTGACCCGTCGTGCCCGCAGTGTCGACACCCGCGGACAGGGGTTCAAGGGTGCCCTATCCGGACCTTAAGGGACGTATAACAGCGGCCCTGCAGCCGCTCAGGAGCCCTTTCGCGCCTCAATGCGCCCTTAGGGTCACGGGTGTTGACCGAGGCACTTCCGATGCCGCCGCCGCACCGGCGGATCGGCTTTACCAAGAGGTTTCTGATGTCCCGAAAGCGAATTGCCCTGGCCTGCGCGGTCGTCGTCGTCGGAGTCGGCTCCGTCGTCATCCCCGTGGCCGCCAACGCCGGAGAGGAGGACGGCCTGAGCGCCGCCTGCCGCGTCGCGGACCAGGCCACCGCGTGGTGGGCGTCCGGCGAGGTCTCCCTGGCCAACAAGGGGGACGGGCCCGTACGGGACTGGACCGCCGAGTTCGACGTGTCGCAGGGGCAGGTCACCATCGACAACCCCTGGGCGTACGAACTGCGCCAGGACGGCAGGCACGTCACGGTCAAGCCGATCGGCGACCGCGCCGACGTGGCTGCCAAGGGCACCCGCGCGGTCAAGGTGGGGATCAACCCCGCGGGCAAGGGGATACCGAAGATCAGCGGCTGCAAGGTCAACGGCGCGTCGGGCACCGGCACCGGCACCGCCGTCCCCGCCGACAGCGGCTCCTTCGTCAAGGACCACACCGCCGTCCACCTGATGTGGAAGCCGCCCGCCGGCGGAGCCGAGGTCGTCCGCTACGAGGTCTTCCAGGACGGCAAGCAGGTCAAGACCGCCAAGGACACGATGACGGACATCGAGCGGCTGGCCCCGGCCACCCGCTACGCGTTCAAGGTCCGTGCCGTCCGCGCGGACGGCCGTACCACGGGCTTCAGCAAGGACATCGTCCTCACCACGCACGCGGCGCCCGGCCAGGACAAGGCGAAGCCGGTCATCCCCGCCGACCTGGAGGCGACCGCCTCGGGCCCCCACCAGGCCTCCCTGCGCTGGCACGCCGCCACCGACGACGTCGCCGTCACCGGCTACCGGATCTACCGCAACGGCGCGAAGGTCCAGGAGGCGGACGGCAAGGCCACCTCGGCCACCGTCTCCGGCCTGACCCCGAGCACCGCCTACCGGTTCAAGGTCACCGCCGTCGACGCCTCCGGCAAGGAGTCCGACCCGACCCGCGAGGCACCGGTGACGACCGCCGCGGCGCCCGACGGGAACGGCGTGGGCACCGGCGCCCCCGGCGACCTGGCCGCCACCACCGCCACGAAGCAGGACGGCACCGTCACCCAGCACTACCTGAACCTCACGTGGTCCGTACCGCAGGGCGTCGGCCAGGTCACCACCTACCAGGTCTACCTGAACGGCAAGCCCGCCCAGACCTTCATGTGGGGCACCGGCGACCCGGTGCTGCCCGTCCCCACGGGCAAGGCCTCGCGCGAGGTGCTCGTCGGCGCCCACCCCGGCACCACGTACTCCGTGAAGATCCGGGCGCGGCTCGGCGACGGCAAGTGGGGCGCGTTCTCCCGCGAGCTGACCGTGAAGACCGGCGGCTGACCGCCCGCCCCGACAGCCCACGTCGCACCCCGACCCCATGACCAGCCAGGAGCATCCCCTCATGAGCACGACCCCGCCC
>NZ_JACBGN010000026.1 GCF_013401435.1 Streptomyces sp. BR123 | reverse complement strand
CAAAGGAACCTCATCCACCGGAGTGGACGGGGTATCAACTTCTGGCGTTGATTTTTGGCACGCTGTTGAGTTCTCAAGGAACGGACGCTTCCTTCGTACTCACCCTCTCGGGCTTTCCTCCGGGCTTCGTTCTTGCGTTTCCCACTCTATCAGAGTGTTTCGCGCTTCGCTTTCCGAGGTTCTTCGCTTTCGCGTTTTCCCTTTCCGGCGATTCCAACCTTACCAGATTCTTTATCCGTGCCGTTTCCGGTCCGGATTTGAATTGGATGGCCGTTGGAGGGCCTTTCCCTTTCGGGCGGATCAGACCTTATCAGGTATTCCTGGGTCCCGATTACCACCCGCTCGCACGAGGAGTCCGGGCACAGGAGTGTGCCCGGGCTTGTCACGAGGTGGAGCCGTAAACGTACTGGAGCGGGGCCCCCGATGCAAATCCGGTTGCCCCGCTCCGGTGACACGGCTACGCCGGGTCTCAGACCTCCACGACGACCGGGAGGATCATCGGCCGGCGGCGGTAGCCGTCGGAGACCCACTTGCCCATCGTCCGGCGGATGAGCTGCTGGATCTGGTGCGGTTCCGCCACACCGTCGGCGGCCGCCCGGGCGATGGCCTCCTCGATCTTCGGCAGGACCCCCGTGAACGCGGAGTCCTCGATGCCGGAGCCGCGGGCCTGGATGTTCGGGCCGCTCACGACCTTGCCCGTGGTGCTGTCCACCACGACGAAGACCGAGATGATGCCCTCCTCACCGAGGATCCGGCGGTCCTTGAGGGAGGTCTCGGTGACGTCGCCGACCGAGAGGCCGTCCACGTACACGTAGCCGGCCTGGACCTTGCCGGAGATCCGCGCCTTGCCGTCGATCAGGTCGACGACGACGCCGTCCTCGGCGATGACGATGCGGTCCTTCGGGACACCCGTCATCGCGCCGAGCTCCGCGTTCGCCCGCAGGTGGCGCCACTCGCCGTGGACCGGCATGAGGTTCCGCGGCTTGCAGATGTTGTAGAAGTACAGCAGCTCGCCCGCGGACGCGTGGCCGGAGACGTGCACCTTGGCGTTGCCCTTGTGCACGACGTTGGCGCCCCAGCGGGTCAGGCCGTTGATCACGCGGTAGACCGCGTTCTCGTTGCCCGGGATCAGCGACGAGGCCAGGATCACGGTATCGCCGGGGACGATCCGGATCTGGTGGTCCCGGTTGGCCATGCGGGACAGGGCCGCCATGGGCTCGCCCTGGGAGCCCGTGCAGACCAGCACGACCTCGTCGTCCGGCAGGTCGTCGAGGGTCTTCACGTCCACGACGAGACCCGGCGGGACCCGCAGGTACCCCAGGTCACGGGCGATGCCCATGTTCCGGACCATCGAGCGGCCCACGAAGGCCACCCGGCGCCCGTACTCGTGCGCCGCGTCCAGGATCTGCTGGATGCGGTGGACGTGGCTGGCGAAGCTGGCCACGATGATCCGCCGCTGCGCGCCGGCGAAGACGCCGCGGATCACGTTCGAGATGTCGCGCTCCGGCGGGACGAAGCCCGGGACCTCGGCGTTCGTCGAGTCCGACAGGAGGAGGTCGATGCCCTCCTCGCTCAGCCGGGCGAACGCGTGCAGGTCCGTGAGCCGGTTGTCCATCGGGAGCTGGTCCATCTTGAAGTCGCCGGTGGCGACGACCAGGCCCGCGGGCGTGCGGATGGCGACCGCCAGCGCGTCCGGGATGGAGTGGTTGACCGCGATGAACTCGCAGTCGAAGACGCCCAGGTTCTCCCGGTCGCCCTCCTTCACCTCAAGGGTGTAGGGGCGGATGCGGTGCTCCTGGAGCTTCGCCTCGATGAGGGCCAGCGTCAGCTTCGAGCCGATCAGCGGGATGTCCGGCTTCTCCCGGAGGAGGTAGGGGACGGCGCCGATGTGGTCCTCGTGACCGTGCGTGAGGACGATGCCCTCGACATCGTCGAGCCGGTCCCGGATCGACGTGAAGTCCGGCAGGATCAGGTCGATGCCCGGCTGCTCCTCCTCGGGGAAGAGCACACCGCAGTCGACGATCAGCAGCCGGCCGTCGAACTCGAAGACGGTCATGTTGCGGCCGATCTCGCCCAGGCCGCCCAGCGGGGTGACCCGCAGGCCGCCCTTGGGAAGCTTCGGAGGGGGGCCGAGCTCAGGGTGCGGATGGCTCAAAAGTCTCTCCTCACCATGCGCGCCACGTGCCTCGTCCGGCACGTGGCGCGCATGTCAGTCGTGCATTCGTGCACTTGCATGTGTCTGGTTCGGGTCTTGCCTATTCAGTTGTGAAGTCCGTTGTCAGAGCTGTACCCCGCCGGCAGCAAGATCGATCTTGAGCTGGGCGGTCTCCTCGGCGGTCAGCTCGACCAGCGGGAGCCGCAGCGGGCCCGCGGGCAGGCCCTGGAGGTTCAGGGCGCCCTTCGTGGTGATCACGCCCTGGGTGCGGAACATACCGGTGAAGACCGGGAGCAGCTTCTGGTGGATCTCGGTGGCCTTCTGGACGTCGCCGTCGAGGTAGGCGTCCAGCATGGCGCGCAGCTCGGGGGCGACCACGTGGCCGACGACGGAGACGAAGCCGACGGCGCCGACGGACAGCAGCGGCAGGTTCAGCATGTCGTCGCCGGAGTACCAGGCGAGGCCGCTCTGGGCGATGGCCCAGCTGGCGCGGCCGAGGTCGCCCTTGGCGTCCTTGTTGGCCACGATGCGCGGGTGCTCGGCCAGGCGGACCAGGGTCTCGGTGTTGATCGGGACGCCGCTGCGGCCGGGGATGTCGTACAGCATCACCGGAAGCTCGGTGGCGTCGGCGACGGCCGTGAAGTGCCGGTAGAGGCCCTCCTGCGGCGGCTTGTTGTAGTACGGGGTCACGGCCAGCAGGCCGTGCGCGCCGGCACGCTCCGCCTGGCGGGCGAGCTCCAGGGTGTGGCGGGTGTCGTTGGTGCCGATGCCGGCGACGACGTGGGCGCGGTCGCCGACGGCCTCCAGGACGGCTCGTACGAGCTCGCTTTTCTCCGCGTCGGTGGTGGTCGGGGACTCGCCGGTGGTCCCGTTGACGATCAGGCCGTCGTTGCCTGCGTCCACCAGGTGGGCGGCGAGCCGCTGCGCGCCGTCGAGGTCGAGTGCGCCATCCGCCGTGAACGGCGTGATCATGGCGGTGAGGACCCGCCCGAAGGGGGTCTGCGGAGTCGAGATCGGAGCCATGGGTAACACGCTACTCGCTGCCACGCCCACGGTGACCCCTCGGGGGACGTCTCGCAGGTGTGCCATTCCTGCGGCGGCCGGGAGGTGCTTGGAGCCCGGCACTGCCTGCTCGGGGGTTCAAGCAGTGCCGGGTCCGTTTGATCAGCCTAGATGAACTTCACGAAACGTCGCAATACGGACACTTCGGACTTGATTTAGCACATCCGTGCGGATCGGGCGAATGGGTGTTTGGCGGGCCTTGCGTCGCCCGCCCCCTCACGGGGCGATGCGGCCGTTCGCGTTGAAGGCGGCGTACGTGAGCGGCATCAGCCTGGCCCAGTGCTGCTCCATCTTCTCGCCCACCATCTCGATCTCCCGCTGCGGGAAGGACGGCACCTGCGCCAGCTCGTGCTGGGTGCGCAGCCCCAGGAAGTGCATCAGCGAGCGCGCGTTGCAGGTGGCGTACATCGAGGAGAACAGGCCGACGGGCAGGACCGAGCGGGCCACCTCGCGGGCCACGCCCGCGGCCAGCATCTCCTGGTAGGACTCGTACGCCCGGCGGTACGAGTCCTCCATGATCCGGCCGGTGAGCTCCAGCTGGGCCTCGGTGCCCTCGACGAAGACGTACTTGCCCGGACGGCCCTCCTGGACCAGCTTGCGCTCCGCGTCCGGGACGTAGAACACCGGCTGGAGCTCCCGGTAGCGGCCCGACTCCTCGTTGTACGACCAGCCGACCCGGTGCCGCATGAACTCACGGAACACGAAGATCGGGGCGCTGATGAAGAAGGTCATCGAGTTGTGCTCGAAGGGGCTGCCGTGGCGGTCACGCATCAGGTAGTTGATGAGGCCCTTGGAGCGCTCCGGGTCCTTCTGCAGCTCGTCGAGCGACATCTCACCGGCCGTCGAGACCCGGGCGGCCCACAGCACGTCCGAGTCGGCGGCGGTGTGCTTGACCAGTTCCACCGTCACATCACTGCGGAAAATGGGTTTCAGGGCGGGGGCGGCGGACTCGCTCACCGGGGATCCTTCCGGACGACCTACAGGGGGGCGCGCCCACTCTACGGCGCCCGTGACGGCGCTCCTTGCAGGTGCCCCCGCGGCAGCCGGTCGTCACCGGGGCTGACGGACCGCGTGAAAATCTTTCCCCGTTGTCCCGAATTCCGGCACCAATCGGGCGGTTCGTACGTCCATACGGGTAGCACCCCCGTGTTCGCCCGCCGCCCCGCACCGGGGCCCCGACCGTGAGGAGCGCCGTCCCATGTCCCCGCCCCGGCTCCCGCTGGGCACCTCCCGGCGCGAGCCCGTCCCCTTCGCCTTCGTCGCCGAGGCCGACCGCTTCCGCAGCAACGTCGCCCCGCCGCCGCGCGAGCGCCTGGGCAAGGCACAGTTGACCGCCCGTACTCTGGTCGGTCTGACCGTGGTGGCGGGGCTCGTCGGCTCCCTGCTCTTCGGCGTGCCCGCACTGCAGCCCCACTCGGCGCCCGCCACGTCGCAGCAGTCGCAGGCCTCCGACGGGCGGTAGCCTCACGGACAAGCCCAACCGAACGTGCATGTGAGTGAGGTCCAGCCGTGCCCCTGCCCTTCCTGACGGCCGACGGCGCGTTCGACGCGCAAGAGGAAGACGTCCCCCTCGCCCACGACGACCGCGACCGCTGGCGCCGCCCCTACCGGCCCGGGCCCTGGCGGGTGGCCGGCTCCGCACTGCTGCTCCTGCTCGCCGCGTTCATGCTGCTCGCCACGATGATCATCGCCTTCGCGGGCACCTGGCCCGGCGCGGCCGTGTGCCTCGCGGCCGCGCTCAGCGTCATCGGGACGGCGGTGCGGATGCTGATGACGGGTGTGTGGGTGAGCCGCTCGGGGCTGCGACGGGTCGGGTTCTTCGGCGCCCGCTCGGTCGCCTGGAACGACATCACGGAGATCCGCACGGTGCAGCAGCCCGTGCGCTGGCTGGGGCTGCCGAGGACGGTGCAGGGCCAGGCCCTGACGGCCGCCTGCCGGGACGGTGTGGAGCTGCCGGCGCTGTTGACCGACCACAACCCCGACTTCCTGTCCCGGTCCGAGGCCTTCGACCGGGCTGCCGACACGGTCGAGGCCTGGGCCGAGGAGTACCGGACGGTGCACGCCGCCGCCTGAGGCGCGCGGCGCGCACGGGAAGCCCGTACGGGGATCAGACCTGTACGGGCTTCCTGTCGTGCAGGGCGATGGCCCGCTGCATGGCCTTGCGCGCCCGCGGGGTGTCGCGGGCATCGTGGTAGGCGACCGCCAGGCGGAACCAGCTGCGCCAGTCCCCCGGCGCGTCCTCGGTCTCGGCCTTGCGTCGCGCGAAGACCTCGTCGGCGGAGTCCCGCAGGATCCGGCCGTACTGGTCCCGCTCCAGCTCGTCGACGGGCAGCCCGCCCTCGGCCTCCAGCTCGGCGGCGAGCTGGTTGGCCCGGGTGACGAACCGGGTGTTCTTCCACAGGAACCAGATGCCGATGACCGGCAGGATCAGCACGGCCGCCCCGAAGGCGACCGTCAGCCAGGTGCCCTGCCTGATCAGCAGCAGGCCCCGACTGCCGACCAGGACGAAGTAGACGACCAGGACGGCGGCCGTGAGGAAGTAGGTGATCTTCGCGCGCATGGATGTTACTGCCTGATCGTCAGCCGAGGTCGAGGAAGTTTTCCAGGCCGAACGTGAGGCCCGGGGTCTGCACCACGCGCCGCACGCCGAGCAGGATGCCCGGCATGAAGCTGCTGTGGTGCAGGGAGTCGTGACGGATGGTCAGGGTCTCGCCCTCGCCTCCGAGCAGCACCTCCTGGTGGGCCAGCAGGCCGCGCAGGCGGATCGCGTGCACCGGGACGCCGTCGACGTCCGCACCGCGGGCGCCGTCCAGGGCGGTGGCGGTGGCGTCGGGCTGCGGGGCGCAGCCTGCCTCGGCGCGGGCGGCCGCGATGAGCTGGGCGGTGCGGGTGGCCGTGCCGGAGGGGGCGTCCACCTTGTTCGGGTGGTGCAGCTCCACGACCTCGACGGACTCGAAGTAGCGGGCGGCCTGGGCGGCGAACTTCATGGTGAGGACGGCGCCGATGGAGAAGTTCGGGGCGATGAGCACACCGGTCTCGGGGGACTGGTCGAGCCAGCCCCGCAGCCGGCCGAGGCGGTCCTCGGTCCAGCCGGTGGTGCCGACGACGGCGTGGATGCCGTGGCGGATGCAGAAGTCGAGGTTGCCCATGACGGACGCGGGGGTGGTCAGCTCGACGGCGACCTGGGCGCCGGTCTCGGCCAGCGTCTCCAGCTTGTCCCCGCGGGTGAGCGCGGCGACCAGCTCCATGTCCTCGGCGGCCTCGACGGCCCGGACGGCTTCGGATCCGATGCGCCCCTGGGCACCGAGTACCGCGACCCGCAGCTTGCTGCTCATGCGTACTTCCTTCGCTTCCACTGGTCGTGGCGGCCAGGCCGCCGGGGGTGCGGGCGGAGCGGCGGCGGGCCGTCCCCGAAGGGCGGCCGGCCGTCTCCCCTGCCGCGCATGGCTCAGGCCACCGCCTCGTCGAGGCGGGCGGCCTGCTTCTCCTTCAGCGGACCTATCACCGCGAGCGACGGCCGCTGGGCCAGGACGTCCTGGGCGACCGAGCGGACGTCGTCCGGGGTCACGGCGGCGATCCGGCCCAGCATGTCGTCGACCGACATCTGGTCGCCCCAGCACAGCTCGCTCTTGCCGATCCGGTTCATGATCGCGCCTGTGTCCTCCAGGCCGAGGACGGTGGAGCCGGACAGCTGGCCGATGGCCCGCTTGATCTCCTCGTCCGTGAGGCCCTCCGCGACGACCTTCTCCAGCTCGCCGCGGCAGATGCGCAGCACGTCGTGGACCTGGCTGGGGCGGCAGCCCGCGTACACGCCGAACAGGCCGGTGTCGGCGAAGCCGGAGGTGTACGAGTACACGCTGTAGGCCAGGCCGCGCTTCTCCCGGACCTCCTGGAAGAGCCGGGAGGACATGCCGCCGCCGAGGGCGGTGTTCAGCACGCCCAGGGCCCAGCGGCGGTCGTCGGTGCGGGCGAGGCCCGGCATGCCGAGGACGACATGGGCCTGTTCGGTCTTGCGGCCGACCAGGTCGACGCGGCCGGAGGTGCGGATCCGCTTGGTGCCGCCGCGCGGGCCGATCGGCTGGGCGTCGGTGCGGCCGAGGGCGCCGGCCTTCTCGAAGGCGGCGCGGACCTGGCGTACGACCTTGGCGTGGTCGACGTTGCCGGCGGCGGCCACGACCAGGTGGGTGGGGTCGTAGTGCTTCCGGTAGAAGCGGTGGATCCGGTCGGCGCCCAGACCGTTGATCGTGTCGACGGTGCCGAGGACGGGGCGGCCCAGCGGGGAGTCGCCGAACATGGTGTGCGCGAACAGGTCGTGCACGCAGTCGCCGGGGTCGTCCTCGGTCATCGCGATCTCCTCGAGGATGACACCGCGCTCGGCGTCGACGTCCTCCTCGCGGATCAGCGAGCCGGTGAGCATGTCGCAGACGACGTCGATCGCCAGCGGCAGGTCGGTGTCGAGCACCCGTGCGTAGTAGCAGGTGTACTCCTTGGCCGTGAAGGCGTTCATCTCGCCGCCGACCGCGTCGATCGCGGAGGAGATGTCGAGGGCGCTGCGCTTGCCGGTGCCCTTGAAGAGGAGGTGCTCGAGGTAGTGCGTGGCGCCGTTGAGCGAGGGCGTCTCGTCCCGGGAGCCGACGTGCGCCCAGATGCCGAAGGTGGCGGAGCGTACGGAGGGCAGCGTCTCGGTGACGATGCGCAGGCCGCCGGGGAGGACGGTGCGCCGGACGGTGCCGATGCCGTTCTCGCCCTTGAGGAGGGTTTGGGTACGGGCGACGGCCCGCTCCTCCGAAGAGGGGCGGGCCGTCACACGGGAACTACGCGACGTCACTTGTCGGAGTCGTCCTTGTCGGCGTCGGCGGCGTCCTCGCCCTCGATCACGGGGATCAGGGAGAGCTTGCCGCGCTGGTCGATCTCGGCGATCTCGACCTGGACCTTGGCGCCGACCGCGAGCACGTCCTCGACGTTCTCCACGCGCTTGCCGCCGGCGAGCTTGCGGATCTGCGAGATGTGCAGCAGGCCGTCCTTGCCCGGGAGCAGGGAGACGAAGGCACCAAAGGTGGTGGTCTTGACGACCGTGCCCAGGTAGCGCTCGCCGACCTCCGGCATGGTCGGGTTGGCGATCGAGTTGATCGTGGTGCGGGCGGCCTCGGCGGCCGGGCCGTCGGCGGCACCGATGTAGATGGTGCCGTCGTCCTCGATCGTGATCTCGGCGCCGGTGTCCTCCTGGATCTGGTTGATCATCTTGCCCTTGGGGCCGATGACCTCGCCGATCTTGTCCACGGGGATCTTGACGGTGATGATCCGCGGGGCGTTCGGGGACATCTCGTCCGGCGTGTCGATCGCTTCCATCATCACGTCGAGGATGTGGAGGCGGGCGTCGCGGGCCTGCTTGAGGGCCGCGGCCAGGACGGAGGCCGGGATGCCGTCCAGCTTGGTGTCGAGCTGGAGGGCGGTCACGAACTCCTTGGTGCCGGCGACCTTGAAGTCCATGTCGCCGAAGGCGTCCTCCGCACCGAGGATGTCGGTGAGGGCGACGTAGTGGGTCTTGCCGTCGATCTCCTGGGAGATCAGGCCCATGGCGATACCGGCGACGGGGGCCTTGAGCGGCACACCGGCGTTCAGCAGCGACATGGTGGAGGCGCAGACGGAGCCCATGGACGTCGAGCCGTTGGAACCGAGGGCCTCGGACACCTGGCGGATCGCGTACGGGAACTCCTCGCGGCTCGGCAGAACCGGGATGAGGGCGCGCTCGGCGAGGGCGCCGTGGCCGATCTCGCGGCGCTTGGGGGAGCCGACGCGGCCGGTCTCGCCGGTGGAGTACGGCGGGAAGTTGTAGTTGTGCATGTAGCGCTTGCGGGTCACCGGGGAGAGGGTGTCCAGCTGCTGCTCCATGCGGAGCATGTTGAGGGTGGTGACGCCCAGGATCTGGGTCTCGCCACGCTCGAACAGCGCGGATCCGTGGACCCGCGGGATCGCCTCGACCTCGGCGGCCAGGGTGCGGATGTCGGTGACACCGCGGCCGTCGATGCGGACCTTGTCCTTGATGACGCGCTCGCGCACCAGGGCCTTGGTCAGGCTGCGGTAGGCGGCGGAGATCTCCTTCTCGCGGCCCTCGAAGGCCGGGAGGAGCTTCTCGGCGGCGAGCTCCTTGACGCGGTCGAGCTCGACCTCGCGCTCCTGCTTGCCGGCGATGGTCAGGGCCTGGGCCAGCTCGCCGCGGACGGCCTGCTCCAGGGCGGCGAAGACGTCGTCCTCGTAGTCGAGGAAGATCGGGAACTCGCCCTCGGGCTTGGCGGCCTTGGCGGCGAGGTCCGACTGGGCCTTGCACAGGACCTTGATGAACGGCTTCGCGGCCTCGAGACCGGCGGCCACGACCTCCTCGGTCGGCGCCTCGGCGCCGCCCTTGACGAGGGTGATGGTCTGCTCGGTGGCCTCGGCCTCGACCATCATGATCGCGACGTCGCCGTCCTCCAGGGTGCGGCCCGCGACGACCATGTCGAAGACGGCGTCCTCGAGCTCGGAGTGCGTCGGGAAGGCGACCCACTGGCCCTTGATCAGCGCGACGCGGACGCCGCCGATCGGGCCGGAGAAGGGCAGGCCGGCGAGCTGGGTGGACGCGGACGCGGCGTTGATCGCGATGACGTCGTACAGGTGGTCCGGGTTCAGCGCCATGATGGTGGCGACGACCTGGATCTCGTTGCGCAGGCCCTTCTTGAAGGACGGGCGCAGCGGGCGGTCGATCAGGCGGCAGGTGAGGATCGCGTCCTCGGAGGGGCGGCCCTCGCGGCGGAAGAAGGAGCCGGGGATCTTGCCGGCCGCGTACTGCCGCTCCTCGACGTCGACCGTCAGGGGGAAGAAGTCGAGCTGGTCCTTGGGCTTCTTCGACGCGGTGGTGGCGGACAGCACCATCGTGTCGTCGTCCAGGTAGGCGACGGCGGAGCCGGCGGCCTGGCGGGCCAGACGGCCCGTCTCGAAGCGGATCGTGCGGGTGCCGAAGGAACCGTTGTCAATGACGGCCTCGGCGTAGTGGGTCTCGTTCTCCACTAGCGTTTTCTCCATTTTCGTCGTCTCCGTCCGCGGCCCGTGTGGCGGCGGACGGCTGGAGAAGCGCTCCTTGCGTGCGGGCCGGTCTTCGATCGAAGTACCCGGTTCGGCGCCCGTGGGGCATTTCCGGGTACCACTACCGAGGACCGGCGGCGTAGGAGGGCGCTCCTCCCCCTTCAGTTGTGCACCGCAGTGCGACGCGCACGTGCGTCCAGACTACAAAGCGTCCGGTACGTCCCGCACGCAGAGCGGGCGCACGGCACGTATGGCAAAGGGAGCGGTCCCCTCATCGTGGGAACCGCTCCCTTCTCAGCGTCTTACTTGGCGCCGGCCGCACCGCGGCGGATGCCGAGGCGGTCGACCAGCGTACGGAAGCGCTGGATGTCCTTCTTGGCCAGGTACTGCAGCAGGCGGCGGCGCTGGCCGACGAGGATCAGCAGGCCCCGGCGGGAGTGGTGGTCGTGCTTGTGGGCCTTCAGGTGCTCGGTCAGGTCCGAGATGCGGCGGGAAAGCATCGCGACCTGGACCTCGGGGGAGCCGGTGTCGCCCTCCTTGGTACCGAACTCGGCCATGATCTGCTTCTTCGTGGCGGCGTCGAGCGACACGTTTACTCCTTTGGGTGATTCGTGGCCACCGAGCGCCCCAGGTCGTCGTCTCTGGGGCTTCTGTGACTCGGGTGGCGGTCCGCTGAGCGCATCCCCCGGAAGGCTCCGGGGCCGCGTACACAAACGGCCGTCACACAGCGTACCAGCCTGCCGTCCGGCGTGTCTCAGCTGGTGAGCGAGCGGGCGCGGGAGTAGACGTCGAGGACGGCCAGGGCCAGCGGGACGAGGCTCAACAGCACGGCCGCCTCGGTGAGGTCGAGCAGCCGCCCCCAGAAGGGTGACAGACCCTTGCGGGGTATGACCAGCGCAATTCCGGCGAGGAGGGCGGCGCCGGCGGCGACCGCGGCGGACAGCCAGATCGTACGGAGGTCCAGGCCGCCGCGGTCGTGGTAGCGGATGAGCTCCACCAGCAGGTCGGCGGGCGGGCGCAGGGCGAGGCCCAGGATCAGCAGGGCGACGGCGGCCAGGCCGGCGGCCAGGGCGCACACGACCTGGGAGGTGTAGCGGAAGAGCCGGGCGCGCAGCAGCATGGCCAGCCCGGTGGCCAGGGCCAGGAGCCGGCCCCAGGTGTTGTCGGAGAAGCCGAGGACCGCGGCGGAGCCCACCGCGACCGCGGCGCAGCCGGCGACGAGGCCGAGCAGCATCTCGTGTCCGCGGCGGGCCTGGGTGGCGATGGCGTCGGCGTCGAGCGGGGTGCCGGCCTCGCCTTGGTCGGGGCCGGCGGCGGGGTCGCCGTACGGCTCAGTCTCGTAGCGGTCCGGAGTCTCGTAGACCTCGACGGCGCTCTGCGGGGCGGCGTAGCCGATGGGCAGCCGGGCGAAGCGGGCGGACAGGCCTGGCAGGAAGGCGACGAGGCCGATGGCGACGGGGGCGCAGCCGGCGGCGGTGGCCGTGGCGGAGGCCTCGGTGACGATGGCGAGGAAGGTGGCCAGGGTGCCGGTGGCTGCGAGGAAGGTGGCCGCGACGAAGGGGGCGTCGCCGTTCGGGGTGAGCGCGACGAGGGCGACGGAGGCGATCAGGACGCAGACGCAGCCGAGCAGGAACTGCAGGCGGCCGGGTCCGTGGCCGGCGGCGGGGGCGATGATGCCGGAGCCGGCGATCAGGAGCTGGGGCAGGGCGCCGAGGCCGAGGGCGACGGCGGAGCCGCGGTCGCGGTAGACGCGGGCGCGGACGCCGGCGGCGGCGGTCAGCAGGAGGCCGACGGCTCCGGCGATGATGCCGGGCAGGCCGTGCATGTCGTGCCGGACGGGGTCGGCGTACCAGAGGACGAAGCCGAGCAGGAGGAGCAGGACGGCGGCGCCGGCCAGGCCCGCGCCGCGCAGCATGTCGTCGCTCCACAGGTGGCGGTCGCGGACGACGGCGGAGGCCACGGCGTCGGAGACGTCGTCGAAGACGGCGGGCGGCAGCGACTCGGCGAACGGGCGCAGGCTGAGCACCTCGCCGTCGAGGACCTGCTGGGCGGCGAGGGTGCGCGCGCCGTCGAGGACGGTGCCGTCGCGGCGGACGAGGTGGTATCCGGTGGGAGCGCCGACGGGCTGGGTCTGGCCGGTGAGGCGCAGCAGTTCGGGGTAGACGTCGGCGACGGCGATGTCCTCGGGGAGGGCGACGTCGATGCGGCTGTCAGGAGCCACGACGGTGACCCTGCAGAAGCCCGTCGCTGCGGCCGTACTCACCTGTGGGACCCCCTGGTTGGCGGAGCGGGTGCATTCCGCGGCCGTCTCGGATTCGCGGATGCGCATACTGCGCGGGCCACCCTACCGGGAGTATGTGTGACAGTCGGCAAGTAGGATCGCCGTCGCGCGGGGAGAGCCCCTTCGCGCCCGGGACTTGGGGCGCAGCAGCAGCGTCCGGTCCGTTTTCGAGGGATTGATGCTCCGGTGAGTCAGATCGTCGTCAAACGCCCGCCGCGGTCCCTGCCGCCCGAAGTCCCCGCGGACGAACTGAGGCTTGAGGCTCCGCCGGAACTTCCCCGGGGACAGCAGGAGGGCATGCTGATGCAGCTCCTGCCGATGCTGGGCATGGGTTCCTCGGTCGTCTTCTTCTTCATGCCGGGTGCCGCGCCGTTCATGCGCATCATGGGCGTGCTGATGCTGGTGTCGACCGTGGCCATGATCATCGCCCAGTTGGTCCGCCACCGGCGCGGTACGCAGGGGCAAATGGCCGATGTGCGCAGGGACTACCTGAAGTACCTCGCGCAGACGCGCCGTCAGGTGCGCAGGACCGCGCGGGCGCAGCGCGACGCGCAGCTGTACCTGCACCCGGCTCCCGAGCAGCTGTGGTCGGTGGTGGCCGAAGGCTCGCGGCTGTGGGAACGGCGTGTGGGCGACGCGGACTTCGGGCAGGCGCGGCTGGGGCTGGGCGTGCAGCGCCTGGCGACTGCGCTGGTGGCGCCGGACACGGCTCCGGTGGACGAGCTGGAGCCGCTGACGGCGGGCGCGATGCAGCGGTTCCTGAAGGTGCACTCCTCGCTGGACGGGCTGCCGGTGGCGGTGTCGCTGCGGGCCTTCTACCACATGACGGTGTCCGGGGAGCCGGAGTCGGCGCGCGGCGCGGCCCGGGCGGTGGTGGCGCAGCTGGCGACGCTGCACTCCCCCGACGACCTGGTGGTGGCCGTGGTGGCCGCGCCGGGCGCGGTGGAGGCGTGGGACTGGGTGAAGTGGCTGCCGCACACGCAGGTCCCGGGGCAGGTCGACGGGGCGGGCGCCAAGCGGCTGTTCGGAGACGACCTGACCGAGGTGGAAGCGCTGCTGGCGCCCCGGCTGGAGGGGCGGCCGCGGTTCAGCCGGGACACCTCCCCGGTGCTGGACCAGCCCCACCTGGTCGTCGTCCTGGACGCCAACTCCCGCGGCGGGCTGGTGCCGGCCGAGTCGGCGTTCGCGGCGGCCGAGGGGCTGCAGGGCGTCACGATCGTCGAGGTGATCGCGGGCGAGCTGGACGAGCCGCGCGGCGGGCTGTCCGTCGTGGCGCGGCCGGGGAAGCTGCGCCTGGAGTCCGGCGGCGGGGTCGCGTACGAGGGCGTGCCGGACAACCTGTCGCTGCCGGCGGCGGAGGCGCTCGCCCGGCAGCTGGCGCCGCTGCGCACGGGCGGCGGTGACGACGACGAGCCGCTGCTGGCCAACCTGGACTTCACGGACCTGCTGAACCTGGGCGATGCGGCGTCGATCGACGTGGCCCGGACCTGGCGGCCGCGGTCGGCCGGGGAGAGGCTGCGCGTGCCGATCGGTGTCGGCGAGGACGGCTCGCCGGTGATGCTGGACCTGAAGGAGGCCGCGCAGGAGGGCATGGGCCCGCACGGGCTGTGCGTGGGCGCGACGGGTTCGGGCAAGTCGGAGCTGCTGCGCACGCTGGTGCTGGGCCTGGCGGTGACGCACACCTCGGAGACGCTGAACTTCGTCCTCGCGGACTTCAAGGGCGGTGCGACGTTCACCGGCATGGGGCAGATGCCGCACGTCGCGGCGGTCATCACCAACCTGGCGGACGACCTGACGCTCGTGGACCGCATGGGCGACTCGATCCGCGGCGAGCTGCAGCGCCGCCAGGAGCTGCTGCGCTCCGCGGGCAACTACGCGAACATCCACGACTACGAGAAGGCGCGCGCGGCGGGTGCCCCGCTGGAGCCGCTGGCCTCGCTGGTCCTGGTCATCGACGAGTTCAGCGAGCTGCTGACCGCGAAGCCCGACTTCATCGACATGTTCATCCAGATCGGCCGCATCGGCCGCTCGCTGGGCGTGCACCTGCTGCTGGCCTCGCAGCGCCTGGAGGAGGGCAAGCTGCGCGGGCTGGACACGTACCTGTCGTACCGGATCGGTCTGCGGACCTTCTCGGCGGCGGAGTCGCGCACGGCGATCGGCGTGCCGGACGCCTACCACCTTCCGTCGGTGCCGGGTTCGGGCTACCTGAAGTTCGGTACGGACGAGATGGTCCGCTTCAAGGCGGCGTACGTCTCGGGCACGTACCGCTCGGGCGGGCGGGAGCTGTCGGTGGGGCAGTTCCCGGTGGAGCGGCGGCCCGCGCTGTTCACGGCGGTGCCGGTGCCGGTGGTGTACGCGGCCCCTGACCCGGCGTACCTGGCGGCGCAGGCCGACCAGGAGGACGACGCGCTCGCGGACACCGTGCTGGACGTGATCGTGTCCCGGCTGGAGGGGCAGGGGGTCCCGGCGCACCAGGTGTGGCTGCCGCCGCTGGACCAGGCCCCGGCGCTGGACCAGCTGCTGCCGGCGCTGGCGGCCTCGGCGGAGCGCGGGCTGCACGCGGAGGGCTACACGCGGCCGGGCGGGCTGGTGGTGCCGCTCGGGCTCATCGACAAGCCGTTCGAGCAGCGGCGCGAGGTGCTGTACCGGGACTTCTCGGGTGCGGCGGGCCACATGATGGTGGTCGGCGGTCCGCAGTCGGGCAAGTCGACCCTGATGCGGACCCTCATCTCCGCGTTCGCGCTGACGCACACCCCGCGCGAGGTGCAGTTCTACGGGCTGGACTTCGGCGGCGGCGGTATGTCGTCGGTGGCGGAGCTGCCGCACGTCGGCGGGATCGCCTCGCGCCTGGACCCGGAGCGGGTGCGGCGCACGGTCGCCGAGGTGGGCGGCATCCTGAACCGCCGCGAGGAGTTCTTCCGGGCCCACGGGATCGACTCGATCGGCACCTACCGGCGCAAGCGGGCGGCGGGCGAGCTGCCCGGCGAGGCGTGGGGCGACGTGTTCCTGGTCATCGACGGCTGGGGCGGCTTCCGGAGCGAGTACGACGTCCTGGAGCAGGTGGTCACGGACATCGCGTCGCGTGGTCTGGGCTACGGCATCCACGTGGTGATCACGGCGGCGCGGTACATGGAGGTGCGGGCCGCGCTGAAGGACCAGATGCTGGGCCGGCTGGAGCTGCGGCTCGGCGACGTCATGGACTCCGAGTTCGACCGGAAGGTCGCGGCGAACGTCCCGCCGGGAATGCCGGGGCGCGGACAGGTGCCGGAGAAGCTGCACTTCCTGGGGGCGCTGCCGCGGATCGACGGCTCGCACGACGTGTCGGAGCTGTCGGACGCGACGGCCGCGTTCGTGTCGGCGGTGAAGCAGAACTGGTCGGGGCCGGCGGCTCCGGGCGTGCGGCTGCTGCCGCGGCTGCTGCACGCGGACCAGCTCCCGGGCGGTGGGGAGTTCCCCGAGCGCGGCATCGCGATCGGCATCGACGAGACGAACCTGGAGCCGGTGTTCGTCGACTTCGAGGCGGACCCGTTCCTCCTCGTCTTCGGCGAGAGCGAGTCGGGCAAGACGAACCTGCTGCGGCTCATCGCGCAGCAGATCGCGCGGCGGTACACCCCGGACCAGGCCCGGCTGGTCGTCGGCGACTACCGGCGCACCCTGCTGGGGGAGCTGCCGGAGGAGCACCTGCTGGAGTACGCGCCGATGGCGAGCTCCCTGCAGATGCACATGGAGGCCCTGGGCGGCGTGTTCGCCCGGCGGCAGCCGCCGGACGACGTCACCCCGCAGCAGCTGCGGGACCGCAGCTGGTGGACGGGGCCGGACGTGTTCATCGTCATCGACGACTTCGACCTGGTGGCGACGAGCCAGGGCAACCCGCTGGCGCCGCTGGTGGAGTACCTGCCGTTCGCCCGGGACACGGGTGTCCGGTTCATCATCGCGCGCAATTCCGCGGGCGCCTCGCGGTCGCTGTACGAGCCGTTCATGCAGCGCATCAAGGAGCTCGGCGCGCAGGGCGTGGTGCTGTCGGGCGACCCGTCCGAGGGTGACCTGATCGGCACCGTGCGCCCGCGGCCGATGCCGCCGGGCCGGGCGTACTTCTCCTCGCGCCGGCGGGGGACGTCGCTGGTCCAGCTGGGCCGGATGCCGGGGGCCTGAGCCCCGGCGGGGGCCCGCCCGGCCCCGTCTTGCGGGGGAGCGGAGGGTGATCAACCGGAAACGCTCCCCCGCTGCGGCCCCGAGCCCCGATAATCGGCAGCGTAGGACCGCCGAAGGAGAGGCCGCACATGGGCACCCAGCAGGAGAAGGACGAGCTGTACGCGCTCGACATCAGCGGCGTGGAGTGGGAGGGCCCGCCCGGGACCACCCCGGACGAGGAGCGGGTCGAGATCGCCCGCCTGCCCGAGGGTGCGGTGGCGATGCGGTCCTCCCTGGACCGGGACACGGTGCTGCGCTACACGGCGGCCGAGTGGGAGGCGTTCGTACTCGGCGCCCGGGACGGCGAGTTCGACCTCGACCGCGGCCCGCACCGGTAGCCGGGACCGGTATGGCCCGGGCGGCTCAGTAGGCCTCGGTGAACAGGCGGGAGGCCTTCACATCGGTGGCGCGGTAGTCGCCCTTGCCGCGCTCGATCAGCTTGGCGACCGTCTCCAGCGTGTCCTTCATGTGGTCGGCCTTCTGCCTGTACTTGCCCTGGAGCGTGACGTACTCCTTGTGCGCCTCACCGTCCCAGGTGTCGGTGACGACCTTCAGGGCCTGCTCCATCTCCGACAGGTCGTCGATGATGTTCTTGGAGACGACGCGAATGCGGTTCGCCATCTCCTGGACGCTCTCGTACCGTACCCGGGTTGCCCCGTCGTTGGCCGCCATGGTCTTCTCCTTCGCGCTGGCTTGAGCTGGGTGGGGAACGACGTGTCGGTCAGACGCCGTTGAGGCCCGAGGTGTTCTGGTTGCCGGAGTTCGCCTGGACGGCCTTGAACGCGGCGCGCACCTCGTCGTCCTGGGCGTTGCTCAGGTTCTTGGTCTGGGCGACCGCGTTATGCAGGACACCGAGCAGGCGGCGGATCTCGTCGTGGTCGTCGTTGACGGTGGTCTGGGCGGAGACGAAGCCGGAGGCACCCACACCGGTCCAGCCGGCGCTCACCGTGGCGAGGATGTCGGCCAGCTCACGGGCCTGCCTGGTGACGGCGTTGGCCGTCGTCTCGATCTTGTTCTTCGCCTGGACGACCGGATCGTCCGCAAGTCCGAAATTGTTGCTCATCCGAAGCTCCTCACTTCTCAATTCGCCGGCAGAACCGACGGACTGCGCAGCGGAGCGGACGTCCCGGTTGCGAATGCTCCTCGCCCACCGGGGAATTCCCCCTCCACCTCACGCGATCCCCCGATCACAGTCGTGAAGCCTGGTGCCACTCTAGCCAGTTCATGTCACAGCCCCAACATCAGTGGCCTGCATCCGTCGATGAACTGTGACCGTTCACTGCAAACGGCCACGGCGCCTGCGCGCGTCCCGGATGACGGTCGCGGTCCCTGCGATGACCGCGATGAGCACGGCGCCGGTCCCCAGGACGTACGTGCCGATCCGCTCGTCCCGCTCCTGCGCGGTCTCGGTCAGCCGCAGGGCCGCCGCCTCGGGCGCGGCCGCCGGGGGCGGACCCGGGTCGGGCACGGGAGCCCTGGGCCGCTCGTGGTCCTGGGTGACGGCGCGCACCGGATCGACGACCCCCCAGCCGACGTAGTCGTCGCGGCCGTTGACCGAGCGCTCGGCGGTGCTCTGGATCTGCCAGATCACCTCCTGCGGGGACCAGTCCGGGTGCTCGGCGCGCAGCAGGGCGGCGACGCCGGCGACGTACGGCGCCGAGAAGCTGGTGCCGTTGTCGATGCACTGGCCGAAGCCGGGGACGGTGGAGACCATGTCGACGCCGGGCGCGGCGATCCCGACGAAGTCGCCGGGCTGGGAGAACACCGCCCGCTCGTTGTTGCGGTCCGAGGAGGCCACGGCGAGGACGCCGGGGAAGGCCGCCGGGTAGGTCCTGCGCTTCTGGCCGCTCGCGCCGTCGTTGCCGGCGGAGGCGACGACCAGCACCTTCGCGTCGACGGCGCGCTGGACGGCCTTGCCGAGCTCGGTGTCGGCGCTCAGGGGGACGTCGGTGTCCTGCGAGATGTTGATGATCTGGGCGCCCTTGGCGACGGCGTGGTCGATGGCCTGGCCGAGGGAGAGGGCGTTGCCCTTGCCCTGGCCGTCGTTCTGCCGGATCGGGATGATCACCGAGTCGGGGGCGAGGCCGACGAAGCCGGTGCCGTCCTGCGGGCGGGCCGCGATGATCCCGGCCACCTTCGTGCCGTGGCCGACGGTGTCGGCGGTGCCGTCGCCGCCCTTGGCGTCGACGAAGTCCTTGCCCGCCCCCACGTCGAGGGCGCCGCTGAGCTGCGGGTTCACCCGGTCCACACCGGTGTCGATGACGGCGACGCGGACCGGCTTGCCGTCCTTGTCCTTGCCCTTGGTCCGGGCCCAGAGCGTGTCGAGCAGGAGTCGCTGGAGGGCCCAGGGGCGATCTGCGATCTGCTTCTTCATGGGGAAGGTGCACTCCCCCGCGCCGTCCGGGCGCAGGGCCGGGGCCGCCGCCCCCGGCGGCCGGGCGGCGGGGCCGCCCGGGCCGGTGGCGGCCGCGGCGGTGGCGGCCGTACCGCAGGCCGCGGCCAGGGTGACGGCGGCGGCGAGGAGCGCGCGGCGCCCGTACGGGGAGGGGATCATCGGCGGCTTCCTCACGAACCCTGAGGCTGGCGGGCGGAGTTGGTGTCCAGGCGCGGACCCTTGGAGAGGAACTCCGACCACGCGATGGGCACGAGGGCCGGGGTGACGCCGCCGTAGCCGAGACGTATCTGCGCCTGGCTCGCCTCGGGCCGGCCGTCGCCGCCCGCCCCCTGCTGGTCCGGGGCCCCGATCTTCGACTTCTCGGCGTCGCTGTCCCCGTTGGCCTGGACGGCGTACCGCAGGCCGGTGTCGGTGACGAGGAACAGGGCGCCGCCCGCCGTGCTCTGCTTGCCCTGCAGCTGGGTGTACAGCAGCCCGGAGCCGGGCGTGACGTACGCGCTGGTGCCGCTGGCGGTGATGTCGACGGGGAAGCCGGTGCCGGCCCAGGTGCTCAGGGTCTGGTTGCCCTGGCCGTCGACCGAGCGCAGCACGTTGCAGACGGTGTCGCGCGCCCCGGCGCCCTGCGCGGCGGCCGTGTCCCCGGACGGGGCCTGGTTGATGCGGGCGGTCTTCTTCGACGGCCACCGGGTCTCGCCCTTGAACGGCGTCTGCTCCGGGTTGAGGGTCTGGAGGTCGACCTCGCGCGGCTTGCCGTGCATGTTGAGGCTGTCGGTGGCGGGCGCCGAGATCAGCAGCCAGGCCGCGAAGTCGGAGACCGGGGCGACCTTGCCGGGCAGCACCACGTAGTGCTGGGCGCCCGAGCCGGTCTGGGCCCGCAGCACCATGCCGACCTTGTTGTCGGCAGTGCCCAGGCCCGGCACGTCGGCCTTGGTGCCGGCCGCCGCGGGCAGCTGCGGGAAGGCCAGGTCGTCACCGGAGTTGAGGGTGGCCAGCCACTGCTCGGTGACCTGCTGCGGGGTGGCACCCGTGTTGCCGACGAGGGCGTTGGTCATCTTGCCCGCATCGGCGGTGCCTTCGGGGAACTTGTACTTGGTGCCCGTGCTGTCGACGAGGTAGCGCTCCTTGGCCCCGCCGGTGCTCTGCACGTACAGCATCTGGCTGTCGGTGAGCCTGCGCGCGTCGTCCGTCATGCCCGCCTCGCGGTCGGCGAGGACGAAGGTGGCGGTCTGCACGCTCTTTCCGTTGCCGCCCGGCGCCTGGCACACGGCCCAGCGCTTGGCCTTGCCCGCGTCCTTCGGGGCGGGCAGCCGGTCGGGGGCGTACGGGATGCCGATGATGGGGCCGCGCGGCGGCTTGCCCGCGTCCAGGATCTTGTCGTCGATCTGCAGGACCTTGAACTTCTGCGGGTCCAGGAGGAGTCGGGCCGAGGCGAGGTTCAGCACCGGGTGCAGGCGGGTCTGCTCCTTGCCGTTCACCTTCGTCGCGAGGACCACGTAGCGGGTCGTCGACTGCTTGCCGACGAGCACCTTGGTACCGGCCTCGTCCCAGCCCTTGGGGGCCTGGGGCTTGAACATGCCCCAGGCGCCGAACCCGGCGAGGATGACCGCCCCCACCACCAGACCCGGCACGACCGCGCGCAGGGGCCGTGGCGCGCCTTCCTCGGAACCCGTCGCGGACGGCTGGAGGAACGCGGCCACCGTCCGCCGCTTCGCAAAGGTGTACGCGTTGAGTTCATCACGCCGTGATGCCATGACCGTCTGCTTCTCCCCGCACGACCCGGTCGGCGACCGCGGTCCCCGGGCCTCGTTTGTCGGACCGGGGACCTACTATGCCTCTTGATCGAAGGGGCGGACGGGCCGGGTAGGGTGAGGCCGCCGCTCAGTGCCTTCCACAGCCCTCCAACCCGGGCGAATCAGGGCCTGTTGGGGTGGAATGGGGAGATTCCGGGGTCCCGCGGTGAGCGCCGCACAGCCCCGGCGCTCACGGGGTCTGGTGCCGGAAAGGGGAGGTGGGCGAATGACGGCCACCGCTACGGAGCCGCAGGCGGGCACAACCGCACCCGTACGCAGCGGGGTGACACCGAGTCCGAAGTCGAGCCCCGGCCGCTTCGGGCCGTTCCGACTGCAACAGCTGGTCCTGCTCCAAACGGCCGCGGCCGCACTGCTGGTGGCCTGGGTGGTGGAACCGCTGCTGCTGGTTCCCGCCGGTGTCCTCGCGCTGGTCCTCGTGGTCCTCGCCGTCGTACGCCGCCACCAGCGCTCCCTGCCCGAGTGGATCGGCAGCGCGCTCGCCCTGCGCGCGCGCAAGCGCCGGGCCGCGGCGTTCGCCGTGCCCGCGGGCACGGAGCCGGGACTGGCGCCGCTCGTCGAGGCCGACCCGGCACTGCGGACCATGACGTTCAGCGACCGCGACCGGCGGCCCGTCGGCATGGTCGGCGACGGAACGTTCCTGACCGCCGTCGTGCAGGTGGACACCGATGCCACTGCGCTGCGGCCCGAGCGGACTGCCCGGCCGCTGCCGCTGGCGCTCGTCCGGGACGTCCTCGACACGGACGGAATCCGGCTGGAGTCCGCGCAACTGGTGCAGCACACCCAGCCCGCGCCCGCCCCGCACCTGCCCCCGCAGTCGATGGCCACCCGCAACTACGCGCCGCTGCAGGCCCGGACGGGCACGCCGGCGGTACGGCTGACATGGATCGCACTGAAGCTCGATCCCGAGCTGTGCCCCGAGGCGGTCGCCGCCCGCGGCGGCGGGCTCGCGGGCGCGCAGCGCTGTGTGGTGCGCGCGGCCGACCAGCTGACGAGCCGGCTCGCGGGCGCCGGCTTCCGTGCCACCGTGCTCACCGAGCAGGAGCTGACGGCCACGCTGGCCACCTCCTCGTGCGCGAACCCGCGGGCCATCACCCAGGCGGGCCGCTCGGCCGGCTCCGGCCGCCGCACGGAGGAGACCTCGCGGACCTGGCGCTGCGACGACCGGCGCCACACCACGTACTGGATCGGCCGCTGGCCGCAGTTGGGCGGCTCGGGGACGGCGTCCCTGCCTCAGTTCGTGGCACTGCTGACCTCGCTGCCCGCGCTCGCGACCACGTTCAGCCTGACCGTGGCCCCGGCGGAGCGGCAGGGCGTCACCCTGACCGGGCACGTCCGCGTGACGGGGCGCAGCGACGAGGAACTGGTGGCGGCACGCCGGGAACTGGAGCGGACGGCCCGCGGTGTGCGCGCCGGACTGGTCCGGCTCGACCGCGAACAGGTGCCGGGGCTGCTGGCCTCGCTGCCGCTGGGAGGCGCACGATGAGGAACGCGGTCAGGGGCGGCTTCGGGCTCGTCGGCCCGCGCCGGGAACGGCACACGGTCCCCGCGGTGGACCTGGACGCCCTGGCGCTGCCGGTCGGCGACGACGGGGTCGTCATCGGGGTGGACGCGCACGGCCGGGCGGCGGTGCTCGGCATCAACCGGCCCACCCCGTACGAGGTGACGCTCATCGGCGGCGTGTGGACCGCCCAGGTGCTGGCGCTGCGCGCGGCGGCCACGGGCGCCCGGGTCGCGGTGGAGACCGGACGGGCCCAGGTGTGGTCCGCGCTGGCCCAGGCGGCGGGCGGCGGCCAGCAGTGCGTGACCCTGCACGACGTGGGCCGTGTACCGCCGCAGGGCGCGTCGGCGGGCAGCCCGGTGCTGGTCGTCCGCGACTGCGGGATGCGGCCCCCGCGCGGGCGCGTGGTGGCCGCGCCCTGGCAGTCGGTGGTGACGCTGCTGCCGTACCTGAGCCCGACGGCGCTGCGGCTGCTGCCGAACTCCTCCCTGGCCGGGATCCAGCGGGTGTCCCCCGACGAGGCGGAGCAGATCGGCCGCCTGATGAACCTGCCGCGTCAGACGGTGGATTCACTGCCGACGCTGGGCGACGGGGTCACCCTGTGGTGCACGCCCCGGGACCGGCAGTTCGTGATGACCCAGGGCACGGAGGCGGAGGCGGGGCTCCTGGGCCCGTGCCGGCGCATCGACTGACCGTTGCCGCCGTGGCCCTCCCGGGCGGCGGCCGGACGGTGGCGGTTGCCCGGTCGGCCCCGCCGGTGGACAGGGCCTGGCGTACGGGCCTCTCGCCGCCCGGAGCCGTCCCGCGCCGTACCGGCCGTCTTCTTCGGGGCCCGGCGGGGCCCGGCCCGGGCCGACGCGGGCCGGTGCGGGCGGTGTGGCCCGTCGGAGGGCCGACACGGGTGTCCGCGCGCGATTAGGCTGAGCGTGGGCGTGGCGTCACGGGGCGCCGGACCAGTGTTCGACAGACCAGGAGGACGGACGAGTGAGCGGCGATCGGAACGAGAGGCGCGGCGGGACGTGGGACGTCCCGACGGACGATCAGTCCGACGCGGAGCCCGAGATGACGGGCCAGTTCACCATCGACTACACGCCGCCGGCCTGGTACACGCAGAGCGCGGCGCCCGCCGCGCCGGTGCCGGCCCTGCCCGAGGGCAGCGGCTTCGAGCCCCACAGCCCGTCGGGCACGCCGGCCCCGACGGCGTCGGGCCCGGCCGAGGCCACCGACCCGACCCCGCCGGAGCCCGCCTCCGGACTGCCGTCCTACCTCTCCGCAGCGGACATCGAGCCCGCGCCGCCGGCGCCCGCGGTCCCGGCCGACGCGGCACCGGCCGTGCCCGCGCAGGAGCCTGCGCCCGGACTGCCGTCCTACCTGACCAAGGCGGACATCGAGCCCGCGCCCGCGCTGCCGGCGCCCGTGACCCCGTCCGCAGCGGACCTTGAGCCTGCCGCCACGCCTGCCCCGCCGGCCGACGGGGCAACGGGCCTGCCTGCCCCGGGTGTCGGACCGGCGCCCGAGCTGCCCTCCTACCTGTCGGCTGCGGACTTCGAGCCCGCGCCGCCGGCGCCCGCGTCGGCTCCTGCGCTGCCGGCGCCCGCCGACACTCCCGTCGACGGCGTGCCCGTGCCCGCGCCCCCGTCCGGGGCGGGGTCCGGCTCCGGTGTCGTGCTGGGGAAGGCCTCCGCCGGGGCCTTCTCCCAGGACACCCCGTCTGCGGTGCCCGCGCCGGTTGCCGCGCCCGCTCCGGACGGCGCCCACCCTGCGGCGCCGGCGGCCGTGGAGCCCATCACTCCTGCGTCCGCTCCCCACCCGGCGGTGGAGGCCCCCGTCGCGGGGCCGGTCGGCGAACTGCCCCAGCTGCCGCCCGTGTTCCCCGCCCCGGAAGGACCCGGGGCCGGGTACGGCTTCCCGCAGCACGACGTCGCCCGGGCCGAGCCGCAGCCGGTCCCGCCGGCCATGCCGCAGGCCGGGTACGGCTTCCCGCAGGTTCCGCCGGCCAACGCGCAGCCGCAGGACGGCTATGGCTTCCCGCAGCCCGCCCCGGCCCCTGTACCGGCGCAGCCGCAGGCGGCCGTGGAAGCGGCCGGGTACGCGCTCCCGCCCGCCGCACCGCAGCAGGACGGCTACGGGTTCCCCCCGGCCGCCCCCGGCCCCGTACCGGCACAGCCGCAGGCCGCCCAGGCCCAGCCGCAGGATCCGGCCCAGGCGCAGGCGCAGCCGTACGTCGATCCGCGTACCGGCGCCCCGTGGCCGGCCGCCGCCCAGCCGGGCCCGCAGCCCGGCCCGCAGCCGCACGATCCCCGCTACCAGCCCGGCGCGCCGGCCTCCGGCGGTGCGCCGCTCGGCTACACCGCGGCCGTCGAGCTGTCCTCGGACCGGCTGCTGCGCGGCAAGCAGAAGCCCAAGCCGCAGCGCACCGGCTTCCGCTTCGGCGGCAAGGCCGCCGAGGCCGACCGGCAGCGCAAGCTGGAGCTCATCCGCACGCCGGTGATGTCCTGCTACCGGATCGCCGTCATCAGCCTCAAGGGCGGCGTCGGCAAGACCACGACGACCACCGCCCTCGGCGCGACCCTCGCGACCGAGCGCCAGGACAAGATCCTCGCCATCGACGCGAACCCGGACGCCGGCACCCTCGGCCGCCGGGTCCGCCGCGAGACGGGCGCCACGATCCGGGACCTGGTCCAGGCGATCCCGTACCTGAACTCGTACATGGACATCCGGCGGTTCACCTCACAGGCCCCGTCCGGCCTGGAGATCATCGCCAACGACGTGGACCCGGCCGTCTCGACGACCTTCAACGACGAGGACTACCGCCGCGTCATCGACACCCTCGGCCGCCAGTACCCGATCATCCTCACCGACTCGGGGACCGGCCTGCTCTACTCCGCCATGCGCGGCGTCCTGGACCTGGCCGATCAACTGATCATCATCTCCACCCCCTCCGTGGACGGCGCCAGCAGCGCGAGCACCACGCTCGACTGGCTGTCCGCGCACGGGTACGGAGACCTCGTCTCCCGCTCCCTCACCGTCATCTCGGGGGTCCGCGAGACCAGCAAGATGATCAAGACCGAGGACATCGTGCAGCACTTCGAGACCCGCTGCCGCGGGGTCGTCGTGGTGCCGTTCGACGAGCACCTCGCGGCCGGCGCCGAGGTCGACCTGGACCTGATGCGGCCGAAGACCCGCGAGGCGTACTTCAACCTCGCCGCCCTGGTGGCCGAGGACTTCGTACGGGCCGCCCAGGCAGCCCAGCAGAACCACTGGGGCGCGCCCCCGCAGCAGCCCGCGCAGCCGCAGCAGGCCCAGCCCCCGCACGGGCAGCCGGCGTACGCCCCACCGCAGCCGCAGCCCGGCCAGCCGTACGCGCCGCAGCCCCAGCCCCAGGCGCCGTACCAGCAGCCCCCGCAGCCGTACGCCGATGGCCGGTCGTACCCGCAGCCGCAGCCGCAGCCCGGCCAGCCCTGGCCGCAGCACCCCCAGCCCGGGCACCCCGGGCAGCAGCCCCCGCGCGACCCGCGCCTGGGCTGACCTGCCGTCCGTCCGGCCCCGGACGGACGGCAGGACGAGAAGAAGGGCCCGCACCGGGCCCGGGGGATCCCCGGGCCCGGTGCGGGCCCTTCCTTCCGTCAGGCCGCGGCTCAGCGCTCCACGCGCTCCGTGTCGTACGTCCGCGTCAGCTCCCGCGCGCGCTTCACGTCGTCCGCGATGGCCTCCAGCAGGCCCTCCAGCGACTCGAACTTGGCCATGCCGCGCACGTACGCGAGAAAGTCCACGGTGACGTGCAGCCCGTACAGGTCCAGCCCGACCCGGTCGATCGCGTACGCCTCCACGGTCCGCTCCGTGGCGTCGAACTGCGGGTTGGTGCCCACCGAGATCGCCGCGGGCATGCGCTCGCCGTTCGCCGTCAGCCAGCCCGCGTACACACCGTCGGCGGGGACGGCGGTGTGCGGCGGGGTCTCCACGTTGGCCGTCGGGTAGCCGAGTTCGCGGCCGCGCTGCGCGCCGCGCACGACGACGCCCTCGACGCGGTGCGGACGGCCCAGGACCTCGGCGGCTCCCGTCATGTCGCCCTCGGCGACCAGCTTGCGGGCGAGGCTCGAGGAGAACGGCACGCCACCGCCGGCCGTACCGCGCTCGACCAGGTCGATGACGTCGACCTCGTAGTCGTACGTGCCGCCCAGTTCGCGGAGGAAGTCGACGTTCCCGGCGGCGCGGTGGCCGAAGCGGAAGTTGGGGCCCTCGATCACGGCGCGGGCGTGCAGCTTGTCGACGAGCACCTTGACGATGAAGTCGGCCGGGGACAGCTGCGAGAACTCGGCCGTGAACGGCAGGACCAGCAGGGCGTCGACCCCGAGCCCGGCCATCAGCTCGGCGCGCCGGTCGTAGCCCGCCAGGATCGGCGGGTGGCTGCCGGGGCGGACGACCTCGCTCGGGTGCGGGTCGAAGGTGACGACGACGGACGGGACGCCGAGCTCGCGCGCCCGGGCCACGGCCCGCCCGATGATCAGCTGGTGGCCCCGGTGCACACCGTCGTACGAGCCGATGGTGACGACGCTGCGTCCCCAGTCCTGGGGGATGTCCTCCAAGCCACGCCAGCGCTGCACTGTGACCGCTCCTCGCCCGAACCGTGTAGGCCCTGTACTCGTTGCCGATTGCACGTCTAAGACTGCCATGCCCTCGCCCGGCGCCCCGCATCGGTATAGGGCTGCGGGGCGCTCTGTGTCACCTCGGCCGGAAGGCACCGGGGAGCCCGGCGGGAGGGGCCGGCGCATCCGGGGCCCCACGGGCGGGCGGCGGAAAGCAACGCGGCAGAAAAGCGCCCCCTTGTGCTCCCTCCAGTCACTCCACGCGCCTGCTCGGACGGGTGAATACAGGCGCTCTGCTGGATAGAGACCTACCCGAGGGGGGTGGGTGGAGCGGTGAGCAGCGGACGATGCGCTCTCACCGCTCCACGCCGCAGTCGGCGGACCCCCGGATCGACAACGGATCGCCCCGGCAGCCCAGCGGCGGATCAGCGGATCAGCGGATCAGCGGATCAGGCGAAGACAGCGAGCGACTTCGCCTTGCCGCCCTTGCTCTCCACGAGCGCGAGCAGCTGCCCCTGCGGCCCGAAGACCGCGACGGTCCGACCGGCCTCGTACATGTCCGGCATCTCGATCCGCACGCCGTTGGCGAGCAGCGAGGCCCGCCGGGCGTCCAGGTCCCAGCGGGGGAACGCCGCGGCCGCCGCCTCGCCGATCGGCATGACGGTCAGCTCCTCCTGGAGCTGGTCCAGGGTGCGCGCCCGGTCGAGCTTGTACGGGCCCACACGGGTGCGCCGCAGCGCGGTCAGGTGCCCGCCGACGCCGAGGTCGGCGCCGAGGTCGCGGGCCAGGGCGCGGATGTACGTGCCGCTGGAGCAGACGACGGAGACGACGAGGTCGACGACCAGGGTGCCGTCCTCGGCCTCGGCCTCGCGCATGTCGTAGACCTGGAACGAGGAGATGGTCACCGGCCGGGCGGGGATCTCGAAGTCCTCGCCGTCGCGGGCGCGCTTGTACGAGCGCACGCCCTTGATCTTGATGGCGCTGACCTTGGACGGGACCTGCATGATCTCGCCGGTCAGTTTGGCGATGCCCGCGTCGACGGCCTCGCGGGTGACCCCGGAGGCGTCGGCGGAGGAGGTGATCTCGCCTTCCGCGTCGTCGGTCAGGGTGTTCTGGCCGAGACGGATCGTGCCGAGGTACTCCTTCTCCGTGAGCGCGAGGTGGCCGAGGAGCTTGGTGGCCTTCTCGACGCCCAGGACGAGCACGCCCGTCGCCATCGGGTCGAGCGTGCCCGCGTGGCCGACGCGGCGGGTCTTGGCGATCCCGCGCATCTTGGCGACCACGTCGTGCGAAGTGAAGCCGGACGGCTTGTCGACGATGACCAGGCCGTCCGGCGTCTTCCCTGCGTTGCTGCTCATTCGGCGGCTGCGTCCTCGTCGTCGCCGGGCTTCTTGTACGGGTCGGCCTCGCCGGCGTACTCGGCGCCCGAGGAGGCCTCGCGCACCGCGGCGTCGGAGCTCCGCGCCTTGTCGAGGAGGTCCTCGATCGTCCGCGCGTTGTCCGGGAGGGCGTCCGCCACGAAGGTGAGGGTGGGCGTGAACTTGGTCCCCGCCACCCGGCCGACCGCGGAGCGCAGCACGCCCTTGGCGCTCTCCAGGCCGGCAGCCGCGCTGGCCCGGTCCTCGTCGTCGCCGTACACCGTGTAGAAGACCGTGGCCTCCCGCAGGTCACCCGTGACCCGGGTGTCCGTGATCGTCACGTGCGTACCGAGGCGCGGGTCCTTGATGCCTCGCTGCAGCTTCTGGGCGACCACCTCCCGGATGAGGTCCGCCAGCTTCTTCGCCCGCGCATTGTCGGCCACTGGTCCGTCTCCTTCTTTCCTTGCATTCAGTCTTCATCACCGTGGAGCCGTCGGCGCACCGACAGCAGCTCCACTTCCGGACGTGCCGCGACCAGCCGCTCGCAGCGGTCCAGTACGTCCGAGAGGTACCCCGTGTCCCCGCTCACCAAGGCGACGCCGATGCGGGCCCTGCGGTGCAGATCCTGGTCGCCCACCTCTGCCGCGCTCACGGAGAACTTGCGTTGGAGCTCGGCGACGATGGGCCGGACGACGGAGCGTTTCTCCTTCAGCGAGTGGACGTCGCCGAGGAGCAGGTCGAAGGACAGAGTCCCCACGTACATGCAGTTCCGGATATCCCGCCGGTCCGGGTTCGGTGGCCTGCCGGCCGACTGGCGGCAGGGTCACCAGAACCGTACACGCAACGGCCGGGGCCGATCGACGGAAATAATCCGCCGACCGGCCCCGGTCACGACACGGTACGAACCGCCTCGCGCTTACGCGCGGGGCTTCTCGCGCATCTCGTAGGTCGCGATGATGTCGTCGATCTTGATGTCGTTGAAGTTTCCGAGGTTGATACCGCCCTCGAAGCCTTCGCGGATCTCGGTGACATCGTCCTTGAAGCGGCGCAGACCGGTGATCGTGAGGTTCTCTGCGACGACCTTGCCGTCGCGGAGCAGGCGCGCCTTGGTGTTGCGCTTGACCTCGCCGGAGCGGATGAGGACACCCGCGATGTTGCCCAGCTTGGACGAGCGGAAGACCTCGCGGACCTCCGCCGTACCGAGCTCGACCTCTTCGTACTCCGGCTTGAGCAGACCCTTCAGGGCCGCCTCGATCTCCTCGATGGCCTGGTAGATCACCGAGTAGTACCGGACGTCGACGCCCTCGCGCTCCGCCATCTGCGCGGCACGGCCGGCCGCACGGACGTTGTAGCCGATGACGATGGCGTCGGAGCCCATCGCCAGGTCGATGTCGGACTCGGTGACCGCACCCACACCGCGGTGCAGGACGCGGATGTCGACCTCTTCGCCGACGTCGAGCTGGAGCAGCGAGGACTCCAGGGCCTCGACCGCACCGGACGCGTCGCCCTTGATGATGAGGTTGAGTTCCTGGACCAGACCGGCCTTGAGCACGGAGTCGAGGTCCTCGAGGGACACGCGACGGACGCGCTTGGCGAAGTTGGCGTTGCGCTCGCGCGCCGCGCGCTTCTCGGCGATCTGGCGGGCCGTACGGTCCTCGTCGACGACGAGGAAGTTGTCGCCGGCGCCGGGGACGTTGGTGAGACCCAGGACCAGGACGGGGGTCGACGGACCCGCTTCCTCGACGTTGTTGCCCTTGTCGTCGAGCATCGCGCGGACACGGCCGTACGCGTCGCCCACGACCATCGTGTCGCCGATGCGCAGGGTTCCGCGCTGGACGAGGACGGTCGAGACGGCACCGCGGCCGCGGTCGAGGTGGGACTCGATCGCAATACCCTGGGCGTCCTGCTCGGGGTTGGCGCGCAGGTCGAGGGCGGCGTCCGCGGTCAGGACCACGGCCTCCAGCAGCTTGTCGATGTTCAGACCCTGCTTGGCAGAGATGTCGACGAACATCGTGTCGCCGCCGTACTCCTCGGCCACCAGACCGTACTCGGTCAGCTGACCGCGCACCTTGGTCGGGTCCGCGCCCTCGACGTCGATCTTGTTGACCGCGACCACGATCGGCACGTCGGCCGCCTTGGCGTGGTTCAGAGCCTCGATCGTCTGCGGCATGACACCGTCGTTGGCCGCCACCACGAGGATCGCGATGTCGGTCGACTTCGCACCGCGGGCACGCATGGCGGTGAACGCCTCGTGACCCGGGGTGTCGATGAAGGTGATCTTGCGGTCCTCTTCGTTGACCTGGGTCGCGACCTGGTAGGCACCGATGTGCTGGGTGATGCCGCCGGCCTCGCCCGCGACCACGTTGGTCTTGCGGATCGCGTCGAGGAGGCGGGTCTTGCCGTGGTCGACGTGACCCATGACGGTGACGACCGGCGGACGCGCCACGAGGAACTCCTCGCCGCCCTCGTCCTCGCCGAACTCGATGTCGAAGGACTCGAGCAGCTCGCGGTCCTCCTCCTCCGGGCTGACGATCTGAACCTCGTAGTTCATCTCGCCCGCGAGGAGCTGGAGGGTCGCGTCGGAGACGGACTGCGTGGCAGTGACCATCTCGCCGAGGTTCATCATGACCGCGACCAGCGACGCCGGGTTGGCGTTGATCTTCTCCGCGAAGTCGGTGAGGGACGCACCGCGCGACAGGCGAACGGTCTCGCCGTTGCCGCGGGGCAGCATCACGCCGCCGACGGACGGGGCCTGCATGGCCTCGTACTCCTGGCGCCGCTGCCGCTTCGACTTGCGGCCGCGACGGGCCGGACCGCCGGGACGGCCGAAGGCACCCTGCGTACCGCCGCGGGCACCCGGACCGCCGGGACGGCCGCCGAAGCCGCCGGGACGACCGCCGCCGCCACCGGCCGGGCCGCCGCCGAAGCCGCCGCCACCCGGACGCGGGCCGCCGAAGCCGCCGCCGGCCGGACGGGAGCCCGGACCGGCCGGACGGCCGGCGAAGCCGCCGCCGGGACGACCGGCGCCGCCGGGACGCGGACCGCCGGCACCGGGACGGCCGGGGCCGCCGCCGGGACGCGGGCCGGGACCGCCGGCAGCGGGACGCTGCGGCATCATGCCCGGGTTCGGACGGTTGCCGCCGGGGGCCGGACGCGGGCCGCCCTGCGGACGGGGCATGCCGCCCGGGGTCGGACGCGGGCCGCCGGGGGCCTGCGGACGCGGGGCACCGGGGCCGGCCTGCGGACGCGGAGCACCGCCACCGGGGCCGCCGGCGCCGGGGGCACCGGGGCGGGGGCCGCCGCCCGGACGGGGCGCCTGCGGGCGCGCCATGCCGGTGGAGCCGCCGGAGGTGAACGGGTTGTTGCCCGGACGGGGACCCGCCGGACGGCCACCCGGACGCGGAGCCTGGGCACCGGGCCGCGGGGCCTGGGCACCCGGGGTCGGGCCACCCGGACGCGGGGCGCCGGAACGCGCGCCCTGACCGGGGGCCGCGGGACGCTGCTGCGTCGGACGCGGGCCGGGGGTCGCGGCCGGACGCGCCGGAGCCGCCGGAGGCGCGGTGAACTCGGTCGCCACGGGCGCCGCCGGGGCGGGCTTCGGGGCGGCCGGAGCCTTCGGGCCGGGACGCGGGCCGGGCGTGGCCGGAGTCACCGGGGCAGGCGCTGCCGGAGCCTCGGCTGCGGCCGGCTTGGGGGCCGGTGCGCCGGGCTTCGGGGCGGCGGGACGTGCAATGGCACCCGGGGTGGGAACCCCGGGCTTGGCGGGGGCGGCCTTGCGAGGCGCACCCGGCTTCGCAGCGGACTTGCCGGCGCTGCCGCCGGGCCCCTGCAGTGCGTCAGTCAACTTGCGCACAACCGGCGCCTCGATCGTCGAGGACGCCGAACGGACAAACTCACCGAGTTCCTGGAGCTTGGCCATGACGACCTTGCTCTCTACACCGAACTCCTTGGCGAGTTCGTATACCCGGACCTTAGCCACTTCGCTCCTTTTAGGTCCGGGTTGCGCCGGACCGTCGCTACTTCATGGGCGTACTCATCGCGTACTCATCGAGTGCTCATCGCAATCTCGACCTACTTCCAACTCGCGAGGTACCTGACCGCACGGGAATCCGTGCCGTTGTGCTTCTTACGGTGTTGCCTCGGCCTGTGCGGCCACGGCTCTGCTCAGCCCGGCCGTGTCGAGTGCTCCCGGGGACCGGAAGGCCCGGGGGAACGCTCTGCGGCGGACCGCCTTGTCGAGACAGACCTCGGCAGGGTGCACGTAGGCACCCCGGCCGGGCAGCGTACCGCGTGGATCGGGGACGCATTCGTCCCCGATCGCCACGATGCGCAGCAGTTCGCTCTTGGCCGCTCGCTCCCGGCACCCCACACAGGTGCGTTCGGGGCATGCGCGGGCTTGCGTCCGGCCAGACACGGCTCAGTCTACCTCCCCGTGTCGACCTCGCCCCTTCGGGCGAAAAATCGAACGGACGTTGTCGCGATCTGCTGTCTTGATCTGTTGCCTTGAACCTGTGTACCGGGCGACAGCGCCGCCCGGTACCGGTTTTATTCCCCGCCCTGACCCGAGGCGTGCTCGGTGTCCGGGCGGATGTCGATGCGCCAGCCGGTCAGGCGCGCGGCGAGGCGGGCGTTCTGGCCCTCCTTGCCGATGGCCAGCGACAGCTGGTAGTCGGGCACGGTCACCCGGGCCGAGCGGGAGTCCCAGTCGACGACCTCGACCTTGCTCACCCGGGCGGGGGACAGGGCGTTCGCGACCATCTCCGCCGGATCGTCGGACCAGTCGACGATGTCGATCTTCTCGCCGTGCAGCTCGGCCATGACGTTGCGCACACGGGCGCCCATCGGGCCGATGCAGGCACCCTTCGGGTTGAGGCCCGAACGGGTGGACCGGACGGCGATCTTGGTGCGGTGGCCGGCCTCACGGGCGATCGCCGAGATCTCCACGCTGCCGTCCGCGATCTCCGGGACCTCCAGCGCGAAGAGCTTCTTCACGAGGTTCGGGTGGGTGCGCGACAGGGTCACGGACGGGCCGCGGACGCCCTTCGCCACCCGGACGACGTACGCCTTGAGGCGGAGGCCGTGCGGGTACTCCTCGCCGGGGACCTGCTCCTGCACGGGCAGGATGGCCTCCAGCTTGCCGATGTCGACCAGGACGTTCTTCGGGTCCTTGCCCTGCTGCACGACGCCGGTCATGATGTCGCCCTCGCGCCCGGCGAACTCGCCGAACGTCAGGTCGTCCTCCGCGTCGCGCAGACGCTGCAGGATCACCTGCTTGGCGGTGGTCGCGGCGATCCGGCCGAAGTCCGACGGAGTGTCGTCGAACTCCTTGGGCTCCTGCCCCTCCTCCAGGTCCCGCGGGTCCTCCGTCGCCCAGACGACGACGTGCCCGTTGGTGCGGTCCAGCTCCACGCGCGCCCGGCGGAAGCTGCCCTCGGTGCGGTGGTACGCGATGAGGAGGGCCGACTCGATCGCCTCGACGAGCAGGTCGAAGGAGATCTCCTTCTCCCGGACCAGACCCCGCAGGGCACTCATGTCGATGTCCACGGCTACGCCTCCTCTTCCTTCTTGTCCTTGCGGTTGAACTCGATCTCGACACGCGCCCTGGCGATGTCCGTGAACGCGATGCGGCGGGCGGTCGCCTTGCGGCCCTTCACGCCCGGAACCTCGAGGTCCATGCCCTCCTCGTCGACGCCGAGGATGCGGGCGACCAGGTCCCCGGCACCCTTCTCGCCTCCGGCGGACAGCTGGAACTTCACGAGGCGGCCGACGGCCCGTACGTAGTGGCGGTGCTCGGTCAGCGGACGGTCGGCGCCCGGGGAGCTCACCTCGAGGACGTACTCGCCCTCGCCCATCGCGTCGGTCTCGTCGAGCTTGTCGGAGACCTCGCGGCTCAGCTCCGCACACGCGTCCAGTTCCACGCCCTCGTCGGAGTCCACGATGATGCGCAGCATCCGGCGCTTTCCTGCCCTGGACAGCTCGATGTCCTCGAGGTCCAGGCCCTTGGCGGCGACGAGCGGCTCCAGCAATCCGCGCAGCCTGTCGCTCTGGGTGGTGCTCATCCGGGTGACTCCTCGGCCGCGTGTGCTGTTGTGGTGTACGTCGCGTGTCAGGTCAAAGGGTATCCGGTCGCGGAGGGTGTTGCCGTCAGCCGGGCGGACACGGCCCCGGGTACCGTGATCACACCCTGCCCGTACCACCCCCGAGGACGTCGCCGTGCCCTGGACCCCGCCCCCGAGGCCTTCGCGAAGGAGCCTGCTCGCCGGTGCCGCCGGCGCGGCGCTGCTCACCGGCTGTTCCGGCGCGCCCGCGGACACCGGCGCCACCGCCGGCGTTTCACTCGAACGGGGGATGCGCGAGGCGGCCGTGCGAGACAGTGAGCGGCTGCTGGAACGTTACGACGCCACCTCCGCCGCCCACCCGGCCCTCGCCGCACGGCTGGCCCCCCTGCGCTCGGCGGTCGCCGCGCACACGGCGGCGCTGGCCTCCCCCGCCTCCCCCTCCGCCTCGCGCACTCCCGGGACCGGATCGGCCAAGGGATCCGCCGCCCCCGCGCCGGACGGCGGCACTCCCGCCGCGAGCGCCGAGCCGGTTCCGCCGAAGGCCGAGGACGCGCTGGCCGCCCTGGCCGACGCCGAGCGCAGCCTGGCCGAGGCCCGGACCGTCGCCCTGGGCGGGGCGCCCGGGGAGCTGGCCCGGCTGCTCGCCTCGGTGGCCGCCTGCGGCGCCGTCCACACCCACCTGCTGACCTCGCCCCCGGGAGCCACGCCGTGAAGCCCTCGCCCTCCCCCGCCAACCGGGCCCTGGAGGCCGCGCAGTCCGCCCTCGCCGCCGAGCACGCGGCGGTCTACGGCTACGGGGTGATCGGCGCCCGGGCCGCGTCCCCCCGCGCAGCCGAGGCCCGCGAGGCGCACGGCACCCATGTCGCGCGCCGGGACGCGCTGGCGCGCACCGTGCGCGAGCTCGGCGGTACGCCCCGGGCCGCTGAACCGGCGTACGCCCTCCCGCACGAGGTGCGCAGCCCCGCCGACGCCGAGCGGCTGGCCGCCGAGATCGAGGACCGGGTGGCGGGCGCGTACTCCGATCTGGTGCGGGCCGCGGACGGCCGGCTGCGCCGCGAGGCGGCCGACGCGCTGAGCGCCGCGGCCGTGCGCGCGGCACGCTGGCGCGGTGTCGGCGTAGCCTTCCCTGGGCTCGCGGAGAAGCGCTGATCACGCGCACGGGCCCGGTCGAGCTGAAAGGGATCACGCACGCATGGCTTTCGAACCGCCGCAGCGGCTCGTACGGGCGCTCGGCGAGACGCCGGATTCGGCGGCCCGCACCGCGGACTGGCTGGAGCAGTTGCCCCGGCTCACCGAGGCGGCGCTGGCCCGGCGTGCGGTGGAGGCCGTGCGGGTCCAGGCCCCCGGCGGCCGCAGCAGCCTCGTCGTCCTCGTCCGGTACGCCGACGGCACCCCGGCCGCGCTGAAGCTCGCTCCCCCGCAGGCCCGGCCCGACCTGGAGCTGGCCGCGCTGGCGCACTGGGGCGGGTTCGGGGCCGTACGGGTCCTCGACACCCGCCAGAGCGCCGAGGACGGGGCCCTGCTGCTGGAGCGGCTCCACCCCGAGGTGTCCCTGCGGTCCCTGCCCGAGGCCAAGGCCGTACTGGAGGCCTGCGGCACGCTGCGCCGGCTGTGGGTGCAGCCGCCGGCCGGACACGCCTTCGAAACGGTCGCACAGCGCACCGCTCGGCAGGCCGAGGAGCTGCGCAAGGCCCCGCCGGAGGCCGCGGCGCTCGCGTCGGCGGCGCTGGAGGCCCGCGAGGAGCTGACCGCCGAGCCCGGCGAGGAGCTGCTGCTGCACGGGAACTTCCGGCAGGGCAAGGTGCTGGCGGGCGACCGGGCCCCGTGGCTGACGGTGGGACCGGACCCGCTGGTCGGCGAGCGTGCGTACGACCTCGCCCGGCTGGTCCGGGACCGGCTGGAGGACCTGGTCGCCTCCTCGGCGGGGGCGGCGGGCGCCCGCCGCCGGGTGAACAGGCTGGCCGACAGCCTGGAGGTGGACCGGGACCGGCTGCGGGGCTGGACGCTGTTCCGGGCCGCGGAGTCGGGCAACCGCGCGCTGGCCGCCGGGCGGCGCCGGGACGCGGAACTGCTCCTGGAGTTTGGCACCTGGTTGTAGGGCATACGGTAGGTAGAACGTATGCCCGGCAGGAGGCCGTCATGGTCCAGGAACTGCTTGCAGCGGGTGTCGCGGCGGGTCTGGCGGTGGTGGTGTACGCGGGTGCCGCGGCCCGGGTGGTGAGGCAGTACGAACGGGGCGTGGTCCTGCGCTTCGGCCGGCTGCGGACGGGTATCCGGCCCCCGGGTTTCACCATGGTCGTGCCCTTGGTCGACCGGATGCACAAGGTGAACATGCAGATCGTGACGATGCCGGTGCCGGCGCAGGAGGGCATCACCCGGGACAACGTCACGGTGCGGGTCGACGCGGTCGTGTACTTCAAGGTCGTGGACCCGGCCAGCGCGATCATCGAGGTGGAGGACTACCGCTTCGCGGTGTCGCAGATGGCGCAGACCTCTCTGCGCTCGATCATCGGCAAGTCCGACCTGGACGACCTGCTGTCCAACCGGGAGAAGCTGAACCAGGGCCTGGAGCTGATGATCGACAGCCCTGCCGTGGGGTGGGGCGTGCAGATCGACCGGGTCGAGATCAAGGACGTCTCGCTGCCGGAGACGATGAAGCGGTCGATGGCGCGGCAGGCGGAGGCCGACCGCGAGCGCCGGGCCCGGGTGATCAACGCGGACGCGGAGCTCCAGGCGTCGAAGAAGCTGGCCGAGGCGGCGGCGGTCATGTCGGACCAGCCGGCGGCGCTCCAGCTGCGGCTGCTGCAGACGGTGGTGGCGGTGGCCGCGGAGAAGAACTCCACGCTGGTGCTGCCGTTCCCGGTGGAGCTGCTGCGCTTCCTGGAGCGGGCGACACCCGGTTCGGCCGAGGCCCAGGCGGCCCAGCCCCGGCCGGCGGCAGGAGCCGACGCGGAAGGAGCGGGGGCGGACGCGGAAGCCGGGGCCGCTGCGGGAGCGGACGCCGGATACGAAGCCGTCGTCGCGTACGGCGCCGGGGCCGGGGCCCTGCCCGCCGTACCGGACCTGCCCCCCGGGGTGGACGCCGGTGTGCCCTCCGTGGCCGCGGCCGAGGACGGCTCCGAGGCCCTCGACCCCGAGCCCGTCGACCCCGAGCCCCTGTTCCCGGCCGACACCGACCGGGCGGCCGGACCGGCGGCCTGAGGGCCCGCCTGCTGCCCGGGCGGCAGCAGGCAGCAGGCAGCAGGCAGCAGGCAGCAGGCAGCAGGCAGCAGGCAGCAGGCAGCAGGCAGCAGGCAGCAGCGAACGGTTCAGCGGGCTTCGCGCAGGCGGTTCAGCGCCTCGTCCAGGGAGAGTTCCTCGCGGGCGCCGGTGGCGCGGTGCTGGAGTTCGACCACGGACTCGGCGGACCGGCGGCCCGCCACCACGATCCACGGCACGCCGATCAGCTCGGCGTCGGTGAGCTTCACGCCCGGCGAGAGGCCGGCCCGGTCGTCGAGCAGGACCCGCAGGCCGGACTCCGCCAGCGCCGAGGCCGCCGCTTCGGCGAGCGCCAGCTGCACGGCCTTGCCCGCCGCCACCACGTGGACGTCCGCGGGGGCCACCTCCGCCGGCCAGGACAGGCCGCGCTCGTCGGCGGTCTGCTCGGCCAGTGCCGCCACGGCCCGCGAGACGCCGATGCCGTAGCTGCCCATCGTGACCCGCACCGGCTTGCCCTCGCGGCCCAGCACGTCGAGCCCGAAGGCGTCCGCGTACTTGCGGCCGAGCTGGAAGATGTGGCCGACCTCGATGGCGCGGTCCAGCCTCAGCCCGGCACCGCACTGCGGGCAGGGGTCGCCGGGCTCCACGACGACCACGTCGAGGTAGCGGTCCACCTCGAAGTCGCGGCCGCAGACCACGTTCCGGGCGTGCGTGTCGGGCTTGTTGGCGCCCGTCACCCACGAAGTGCCGGGTGCGACACGGGGGTCGGCGATGTAGGGGACCTTGCCGAAGCCCTGCGGGCCCACGTAGCCGCGTACCAGGTCGGGGCGGTCGACGAAGTCCTCGGCCGTCACCAGCTCCACCACCGCCGGGGCGAGGTGCTCGCCCAGCTTGCCGAGGTCCACCTCGCGGTCCCCGGGCACGCCGACGGCCGTGATCTCGCCGTCGACCTTCACCAGCAGGTTCTTCAGCGTGGCCGACGCGGGCACGCCGAGGTGGGCCGCCAGCGTCTCGATCGTCGGGGTGTCGGGGGTGGGGATCTCCTCCAGCGGGGGGTGGCCGGCGCCCGCCTCCGCGGCGGACTCCGGGACGAAGGCCACCGCCTCGGTGTTGGCCGCGTAGTCGCAGGCGGGGCAGTCCACGAAGGTGTCCTCGCCGGCCGCCGCGGGCGCCAGGAACTCCTCCGACGCGGAGCCGCCCATCGCGCCGGAGACCGCCGAGACGATCCGGTGGTCGAGGCCGAGACGGGTGAAGATGCGCTGGTACGCGGCCCGGTGGAGGGCGTAGGACTCGGCCAGCCCCTCGTCGCTGACATCGAAGGAGTACGAGTCCTTCATCTGGAACTCGCGGCCGCGCAGCACCCCGGAGCGGGGCCGGGCCTCGTCGCGGTACTTGGTCTGGATCTGGTAGAGCATCACCGGCAGGTCCTTGTAGGACGTGCACTGGTCCTTCACGACGAGGGTGAAGATCTCCTCGTGGGTGGGGCCGAGCAGGTAGTCCGCGCCCTTGCGGTCCCTGAGCCGGAACAGCAGGTCGCCGTATTCCGACCAGCGCCCGCTGACCTCGTAGGGCTCCTTCGGCAGCAGGGCCGGGAGCAGCACCTCCTGGCCGCCGATCGCGTCCATCTCCTCCCGGACGATGCGCGAGACGTTGTCCAGGACCCGCTTGCCGAGCGGCAGCCAGGTCCACACCCCGGCCGAGCTGCGGCGGACGTATCCGGCGCGGACGAGGAGGCGGTGGCTGAGGGTCTCGGCGTCGGCCGGATCCTCGCGGAGGGTCCTGGCCATGAGGCGGGACATGCGCTGAACGGATTGCGTTGCCATGACGGGAGGCTACCGGTGGACCGCGGGCGGCCCGAAGCCATTTCAGGGCCTGCGCAGCGGCAGCGGGGCGCCCATGACGGCGTACGGCATGCTCGCGCTCGGGAAGTGCACCTGGCGGGCGAGGTCGGTGTAGCCGAGGGCGCGGTAGAGCCGGCGGGCCGGGCTCTCGGCGTCGACGGCGGAGAGGATCGAGCGGGGCTCCTCGGCGCTGTCGGTGATCCGGGTGATGAGGGCGCGGCCGACGCCGCGGCCCTGGAAGCCGGGGTGGACGTGCAGCTCGGTGATGACGAAGGAGTCGTCGAGCCAGCCGTCGTGGCCCGCGGCCCGCAGGTACGGCTCGACGATCGAGGACCACCAGTACGTGCGGTCGTTCGGCATCCCGTAGACGAATCCGGCGAGGGCCCCGTCGTCGGTGAACGCGCCGAGGGCCCGGGCTCCGCGGCAGGTCATGTGGCGCTGGACGATGTAGCGCCGGATGCCGATCTCCTCCTCGCTGAGCCCGAAGGCCACGGCCTGCACGCGCAGGGCCTCGTCGACGCGCGCGGCGAGGTCGAGGGGGCCGATGCTCAGTCCTGCGGGCCGGGCGGGGACGTCGCCCTCGGGGGTAGGCAGCATGCGGTGACCTTACTCGGCGGTCCCGGCCCGCCGGTATGCCCGGGCGGGTGCCAGGGGGGAGTTCCCGCCGACCGTGCCGGCGGCCGCCCGGTGCTCTGACCGGAAGGGTTCACCTCCTCACGGCGCCCGGCACGGCGCCTCGCTGCGTCGTCGGACCGGGCGAGCACGCCGGGTACGAGCTGCGGTCCTCTGCCTCGCGGTGCACCGCACCGGACGCCGCGGGCCGGCAAGGCTTCCGGCGGGAGCGCTAGAACAGAACGCTCATGAACGCGCCGACCTCGCGGAAGCCGACGCGCCGGTACGCCGCCCGGGCGGCGGTGTTGAAATCGTTGACGTACAGGCTGACCACGGGCGCGACGTCGCGCAGCGCGAAGTCGACGACGGCGGCCATGCCGGTCTCGGAGTGGCCGCGGCCGCGGAACTCGGGAGCCACCCACACGCCCTGGACCTGGCAGGCGGAGGCGGTCGCGGCGCCGATCTCCGCCTTGAAGACGACCTTGCCGTTCTCGACGCGGGCGAAGGAGCGGCCGGAACCGACCAGCTCGGCGACCCGGGCCTGGTAGAGGAGGCCGCCGTCGCCGGCCAGCGGGGAGACGCCGACCTCCTCGGTGAACATGGCCACGCAGGCGGGCATGATCAGCTCCATCTCGTCCTTGCGGATCCGGCGGACGAGCGGGTCGGGCCGTACGTCGGAGGACGGCCGTTCGGTGACCATGAGCGGCTGGTGGGACCGGACCTCGCGGGCGGGGCCCCAGCTGGGCTCCAGGAGCCGCCACAGCAGTCCGGTGGCCTCGGCGGGGCCGACGATGGAGGAGCATCGGCGGCCCGTGCGCCGGGCGCGGTCGGCGAAGGCCCGTACGGCGTCGGGGCCGGCGCAGACGGGGACGAGGTTGGCGCCCGCGTAGCACAGGGAGCGCAGCTCACCGCCCGCGTAGTAGCCCCACATCTCGCCCCCCAGGCGCCACGGGTCGAGTCCGGCGACCTGGACCCGGGAGGTGACGAAGGCGTTCTCGACCGGTTCGCGCTCCAGGATCGCGAGCGCGGCCTCGAGATCGCTGGGCTCAAGGACCCGCGTGGTGGTCTGCGTCAACACTGGGGCCTCACCTACAGGGCTGCTGATCTGTCGAACTGTACCCGCCGGGCGGGGGGAGCGCCCGGCCGCAGCGGTCACGAAAAGGCCGCGGCCCCGCCCGCGAGCTGCGGGAACGGGGCCGGGGCCGGTGCGTGCCGGGTACTGCGTGCTGGGTGCCGGGGGGGGGCCGGCGGGGTGGCTCAGACGCCGATGGCGACGGTGGGCTCGCCGGAGGCGACGCCGTCCTTCTCCATCTGCTCGGCGATCTTCATCGCCTCCTCGATGAGGGTCTCCACGATCTTCGACTCGGGGACGGTCTTGATGACCTCGCCCTTGACGAAGATCTGGCCCTTGCCATTGCCGGAGGCGACGCCGAGGTCGGCCTCGCGGGCCTCGCCCGGGCCGTTGACGACGCAGCCCATGACCGCGACGCGGAGCGGGACCTCCATGCCGGTGAGGCCTGCGGTGACCTCCTCGGCGAGCTTGTAGACGTCGACCTGGGCGCGCCCGCAGGACGGGCAGGAGACGATCTCCAGGCGGCGCGGCTTGAGGTTCAGCGACTCCAGGATCTGGCGGCCGACCTTGACCTCCTCGACCGGCGGGGCCGAGAGGGAGACGCGGATGGTGTCGCCGATGCCCTCGGAGAGCAGGGCGCCGAAGGCGACGGCGGACTTGATGGTGCCCTGGAAGGCGGGGCCGGCCTCGGTGACGCCGAGGTGCAGCGGGTAGTCGCACTGGGCGGCCAGCTGGCGGTAGGCGTTGACCATCACGACCGGGTCGTTGTGCTTGACCGAGATCTTGATGTCGCGGAAGCCGTGCTCCTCGAAGAGGGAGGCCTCCCACAGCGCGGACTCGACCAGCGCCTCGGGGGTGGCCTTGCCGTACTTCTGCAGCAGGCGGCGGTCGAGGGAGCCGGCGTTGACGCCGATGCGGATCGGGGTGCCGGCGTCGCCGGCGGCCTTCGCGATCTCCTTGACCTTGTCGTCGAACTGCTTGATGTTGCCCGGGTTCACGCGGACGGCGGCGCAGCCGGCGTCGATCGCGGCGAACACGTACTTGGGCTGGAAGTGGATGTCGGCGATGACCGGGATCTGCGACTTCTTCGCGATGACGGCGAGGGCGTCGGCGTCGTCCTGGGTCGGGCAGGCCACGCGGACGATCTCGCAGCCGGACGCGGTCAGCTCCGCGATCTGCTGGAGCGTGGCGCCGATGTCGGAGGTACGGGTGGTGGTCATGGACTGCACCGACACGGGTGCGTCGCCACCGACGGCGACCGTGCCGACCTGGATCTTGCGGCTGACCCTGCGGTCGGCAAGCTTCGTCGGCACGGACGGCATTCCGAGAGAGATGGCAGTCATCTGCAGTGCAACCCCAAGGTGTGGATCGAGGTCCCGAGATCGGCGGGCTCCGGCTTCGAGGTTACGCCAACGTGGGCGCCGCCCTTGCATCCGAGGCGGCCGGGCACCCGTACGCGACGGGCCGGGCACGTATCGTGCCCGGCCCGTCGCGCGCCCGGCGCTCGTGCGGTCGAATCAGGTGATCTTGATCGGGTTCACCACGTCGGCCACGAGGACGAGCAGCGTGAAGCAGACGAACACGCCGGCCACCACGTATGCGGCGGGCATCAGCTTCGCCACGTCGAACGGGCCGGGGTCGGGCCGGCGGAAGACCTTGGCCACCGCGCGCCGCACCGACTCCCACAGGGCCCCCGCGATGTGCCCGCCGTCGAGCGGCAGCAGCGGGAGCATGTTGAACAGGAACAGGGAGAGGTTGAAGTAGCCGACGAGCTGGAGGAAGAACACCAGCCGGTCGGTGGCCGGGATGTCCAGGGTGGCGATCTCGCCGCTGATCCGGGCCGCGCCGACGATGCCCATCGGGGAGTCGGGTTCGCGCTCGGCACCGTCGAAGGCGGCGTTCCACAGCCCCGGGACCTTGGCGGGCAGCTTGAGCAGCCCCTCCAGGCTCCGGTCGACCTCCTCGCCCATGTGGCTGACGGACTGGCCGAAGGTCAGGGGTGTGGTCTCGTTCTTCGGGCTGAAGCCGAGCCAGCCGGCCGTGACGTACTCGCCCTTGACGTAGCCGCCGTGGCCGTCGGTCTTGGCCACCCGGTTCTCGATCAGCGTGACGGGCAGGGTGAGGCGCTGCCCGTCCCGCTCGACGGTGACGGTGGCGGGGCCGACGGTGTCGCGGATCCGCTTCTGCAGGGTGGACCAGTCGGACACGGCGCGCCCGTCGAAGGCGACGATCCGGTCGTCCGCGCGCAGGCCGGCGGCCTTGGCGGGGGCGACCGGGTCGCCGTCCTTGCAGACCTCGCGCTTCTCGCTCTGCTGGATGACGCACGGCGAGACGCTGGCGATCTTCGTGGTGGTCTGGTTGACGCCGAAGGTCGTCCAGACGCCGAAGAAGACCGCGAGCGCCAGCACCAGGTTCATGAACGGGCCGGCGAACATCACGATGACGCGCTTCCACGGCTTGCGCGTGTAGAAGAGCCGCGTCTCGTCGCCCGGCTGGAGCTCCTCGTACGCCGCCGAGCGGGCGTCCTCGATCATCGAGCGGAACGGGGAGGTCGACCGGGCGGTGACCTTGCCGTCGTCGCCGGGCGGGAACATTCCGATCATGCGGATGTAGCCGCCCATCGGGATGGCCTTGATCCCGTACTCCGTCTCGCCCTTGTGCCGGGACCAGATGGTCGGGCCGAAACCGACCATGTACTGGGGCACGCGGATGCCGAAGAGCTTGGCCGTGGAGAGGTGGCCCAGCTCGTGCCAGGCGATCGAGACGAGCAGCCCGAATACGAAGATGAGTATGCCGAGCACCGTCATGAGTGCTGTCATGCGCGCGCCTCCAGGGCGGCCCGTGCCGCCGTTTCCCGTGCCCGGGCCCTGGCCCAGGTCTCCGCTTCGAGGACGTCCTCCACGGTGAGGGAAGTTCCCGTGTCCGGCGTCCCGTGCTCATCGACCACGGCAGAGACCGTATCCATGATTGCTGTGAACGGCAGCCGACCGGCCAGGAACGCGTCCACGCACTCCTCGTTCGCCGCATTGAAGACGGCGGGGGCGGTGGAGCCGAGCGTGCCCACGTGCCGGGCCAGGTCCACGGCCGGGAAGGCCTCGGTGTCGAGGGGGAAGAACTCCCAGGTGGACGCCTTGGTCCAGTCGAAGGCGGGGGCGGCGTCCGGGACGCGCTGCGGCCAGCCGAGGCCGATCGCGATGGGGCCGCGCATGTCCGGCGGGGTCGCCTGGGCGAGGGTGGAGCCGTCGGAGAACTCCACCATCGAGTGCACGTAGGACTGGGGGTGGACGACGACCTCGATGCGGTCGAAGGGGATGTCGTAGAGCAGGTGCGCCTCGATGACCTCCAGCCCCTTGTTGACCAGGGTCGCCGAGTTGACGGTGATGACCGGGCCCATCGCCCAGGTGGGGTGCGCGAGCGCGTCCTCGACGGTGACGGCCGCCAGCTCGGCGCGGGTGCGGCCGCGGAAGGGGCCGCCGGAGGCGGTGACCACGAGCTTGCGGACGTCGGCCCGCGTGCCGGCGGCCAGCGCCTGGAAGAGGGCGGCGTGCTCGGAGTCGACCGGGATGATCTGCCCGGGCTGCGCGAGCTCCTTGACCAGCGGGCCGCCGACGATCAGCGACTCCTTGTTGGCCAGGGCGAGGGTCCGGCCCGCCCTCAGCGCCGCGAGGGTGGGTGCGAGGCCGATGGAGCCGGTGATGCCGTTGAGGACGGTGTGGCACGCGGAGCCGGCGAGTTCGGTCGCGGCGTCCGGCCCGGCCAGGATCTCGGGCAGCGGCTCGGAGGCTCCGTAGGCGGCGCTCAGCGCCTCTTTCAGGGCCGGTACGGCGTCCTCGCGGGCCACGGCCACGGCATGGACCCGCAGCTGTCGGGCCTGCTCGGCCAGCAGCCCCGGGCGCCCGCCCGCAGCGGACAGCGCGGTCACCCGGAACCGCTCCGGGTTGCGCAGGGCCAGGTCGATGGCCTGGGTGCCGATGGACCCGGTGGAGCCGAGGACGACGACGTCCCGGCGGCCGGCCGCGGCGTCGAAGAGGAGGTGCGGATCGGCGAGGGGGGCTGGACTGTCGCTCATCCCCCCATTGTCGCGGCAACTCAGGAGCGCTCGGACACGGAGTCCCCGCAGGCGTCCCCGCCCGGGTCCCCGCGCAGCACTCCGGCGAGGAGCTCGGGCAGGGTGCCGACGCAGTCGGGCAGCGCGCGGGCGGCGGCCCACCAGGCGTCGGGGTCCGTGCCGAGCGCGGCGTGGCACAGCCGGTCGGCCTCGGCGCGGGCGGCGAGGACGGCATCGGGCCGGTCGTGCCGGTCGGGATGGTCGGTGTCGCCCAGCCAGTGGTCCTCGTCCAGGGCCCACGCGGCGGGCGCCTTGTGCCGGACGATGTCGGCGCCGGCGAGCACGCCGCGGTCCAGGCAGGCCCGGACCCAGCGGATGTCCTCGCGCAGGTCGCCCATGGCGTTGGGCACCCCGAGGCTGGCCAGGGCCAGCTCGCGGTCGACGCCGCCGGCGGCCGGCCGCGCCGGGCCGGGGGCGAGGGCCTCGACGGCCTGCGCGAGGCCGGGTATCCCGCCCCCGGGGTGCGGGCGGGGTGCGGCCCCGGCGGCCACCGCGGTCGCCAGCTCGGGCAGGGTGCCGCGGAATCCGGGGGCGTGGCGGCGGAGTTCGGCCCACAGCCGCGGGTCGTCGCCGAGCGCCGGGCGCAGCACCCGGGTCAGGGCGGCGCGCATCCCGGCCCGTTCGGCGAGATTCCAGCCGAGGCTCCCGGCGGCCCGCAGCTGCCCGAGGAGCAGGGCGCGGTGGGCCGGGGCCACGGCCGCCGCGAGCTCGTCGAAGGTCAGGGTGCCGGTGCGGACGGCGCGGACCGCCGGCCGGTGCCAGCCGGGCCCGTACGCCTCCTGCGCACGGGTGTCGAGCAGGGCGAGGCAGGTCTGCCGGTCGAGCTCTCCGACGAGCAGCAGCGCTTCGGCGGAGCCGGGCGGCAGCGGGGAGCGGGCGTGCTCGCGCAGCAGCAGGGCGGGGTCGAGCCCGTGCTCCAGGGTGAGGACGTCGAGCGGGATCCGCGGCCGGCGGCGGCCGTGCCGGCGCAGCAGGGCGATCACCTCGGCGCCGGTCAGCGGCGGCTGCGGATCCCGCCCGAGTTCGGCGCCGAGGGTGGCGAGCAGGGCGGGCGAGGGGC
>NZ_JACBGN010000269.1 GCF_013401435.1 Streptomyces sp. BR123 | reverse complement strand
GCCCCACACTCCCCACCACGACCCGGAAGGTCCCGTTTCCTCCATGCCTGAACTGGTGTTTTTCTCCGGCACGATGGATTGCGGGAAGAGTACCCTCGCGCTCCAGATCGGGCACAACCGCTCGGCGCGGGGGCTGCAGGGCGTGATCTTCACGCGTGACGACCGCGCCGGTCAGGGCAAGCTCTCCTCCCGCCTCGGCCTGGTCACGGAGGCGGTCGAGGCCGCGCCGGGCATGGACCTGTACGCCTACCTCGTGGCCCAGATGTCGCAGGGCGGCAAGGTCGACTACGCGATCGTGGACGAGGCGCAGTTCCTCGCCCCCGAGCAGATCGACCAGCTGGCCCGGATCGTGGACGACCTGGGGCTCGACGTCTTCGCCTTCGGCATCACCACGGACTTCCGCACCAAGCTCTTCCCGGGCTCGCAGCGGCTGATCGAGCTGGCGGACCGGATCGAGACCCTCCAGGTGGAGGCCATGTGCTGGTGCGGGGCGCGCGCCACGCACAACGCCCGCACGGTCGGCGGCGAGATGGTCGTCGAGGGTGAGCAGGTCGTCGTCGGCGATGTCAACCAGTCGCCGGAGGAGGTCGGTTACGAGGTCCTGTGCCGCCGCCACCACCGTCGCCGCATGACGAGCGCCGCTGCGCGCGCGGCCGCGATCTCCCCCGACGTCCTGCCGGTCAACCCCGCCTGAAGGCCGCAACGGGCTGCAGCGCGGACGACCTCCTCCCCCCCGCCGTCGTGACCGGGGGAGGGAGGAGCCCCTGCCGTGTGCAGGGCACGGGCGGGCGCCTCCCGGAACGCCGTGGTGTGATCGGCCGGCGGGTCGCCGGCCGGACCGGGGCGGTGGAAGGCGAATCGGGCGGGGTGGCCGCCCGCACACCGGCCGACACGGCGTCGACGCGGGCGCAGGTGCCGGAGGCGGAACCGCCCCCCGTAGCGGCACCGCCGTGAACCGGCGGCGGGGCTTCTGCAGCGATCGTCGCGTCGTTTCCGAGGAGGAGTCCACGGCAGCCTGACGCCCGGAGCGGGGCCGCTCAGAGGCCGTTGCCGGGGCGGAGCTCGACGAGGGCCAGCAGGGCGCCCTCCGGGTCCGTGACGGTGGTGACCCGGCCGGTGAGGCCCTCGCGGGGCGGCTGGACCACGCGCCCGCCCAGCCGGTGCACCAGGGCCGCGGCCGCGTCGACGTCGTCGACGGCGAAGTACGTCATCCAGTGCGGCCCGCGGTCGTGCGGCAGGGAGCGCCCGACGCCGTGCACGGCGGCGACGGGCCGGCCGTCCAGGAGCAGGGTCAGGTAGTCGAAGTCGGCGGCCGGGGCGGCCGAGGCGGGGGCCGTGGTGCGGTGCACGGCCTCGTGGCCGAAGACGTGCTCGTAGAACTTGCCGACGGTCGTGGTGTCCTGGGTGACCAGCTCGGCCCACACGGGGGTGCCGTGGACGCCGGACAGCCGGGTCCCGATGCGCTCCTCCGCCTGCCAGAGCCCGAAGACCGCCCCCAACGGGTCGGAGCAGATCGCCGTCCGGCCCGCGCCGGCCGCGTCGAGCGGGCCCACGGCGACCGTGCCGCCGCACGAGCGGACCGCCTCGGCCGCCGCGTCGGCGTCATCGGTGGCGAAGTACGTCGTCCAGGCCACCGGAAGGTGCCGGTCCGGCGGCATCTCGCCGATCCCGGCGACTTCCCGGCCGCCGAGGAGGGCGTGGACGAACGGGCCGAAGGGTTCGGGGCCGGGCTCGTACTCCCAGCCGAAGAGGTCGGTGTAGAAGGCCTCGGTGGTCCCGAGGCCGTGCACCATCAGACTCGACCAGCACGGGGTGCCGGGCGGGCGCCGCGTCGCGTGTGCTGCCTCGGTCATGTCAGCAGTCTCCTCCCTTGTGGGGCTGTGCCGGACCAGATGGTTTCACTCCGGCGGGTCCGGCGCGCCCCGACCGGCCGGGATTCGCCGGAGCGGGGTTAGATGACCGAATCGGTGCGGCCCGTCGGCAGCGGACTCGTCACGCGGGCTGCGGGGCGGGGAGGAAGATGGCTGCATGACTGCGAACTCTGCGATTCTCTCCGCCGCCGAGCTGGCGGCCGGGCTGGCCGGTCCGCGGCCGCCGGTGCTGCTGGACGTCCGCTGGCAGCTGGGCGGCCCCGACCTGCGGTCCGCGTACGAGGCCGGCCACCTGCCGGGTGCCGTGTACGTCGACCTGGACCGCGAACTGGCCGGTCCGCCGGGGTCGGGCGGGCGGCACCCGCTGCCGGACCCGGACGGGTTCGGGGCGGTCATGCGCCGGGCTGGGGTCGGCGCCGACACGGACGTGGTCGTGTACGACGGCGGCCTGGGCTGGGCCGCCGCCCGCGCGTGGTGGCTGCTGCGCTGGACGGGTCACACGCGGGTCCGGGTGCTGGACGGGGGCCTGGCCGCGTGGACCGCGGCGGGTGGTGTGCTGACGGATGAGCCGCCGGCTCCTGCCGAGGGCGATTTCAAGCCAAGTCCGGGAGGTGTCGGTCTGCTCGACGCGGACGCTGCGGCGGCCCTGGCGCGCAGCGGGATCCTGCTCGACGCGCGGGCGGGGGAGCGCTACCGGGGCGAGGTGGAGCCGATCGACCCGGTCGGCGGGCACATCCCCGGGGCGGTGTCGGCGCCGACGACGGAGAACACGGGCCCGGACGGGCTGTTCCTGCCCGCGGACGAGCTGCGGGCCCGCTTCACCGGGCTGGGCGCGGGCGGCGCCGTCCCGGTGGGTGTGTACTGCGGTTCGGGCGTGTCGGGGGCGCACGAGGTGCTGGCGCTGGAGGTGGCCGGCATCCCGGCAGCGTTGTACGCCGGCAGCTGGTCGGAGTGGTCCTCGGACCCGGAGCGGCCGGTGGCCACGGGCCCGGACCCGCAGTAGCGGGCGGGGGCGGGGCGGGCCGACCGTGTCCCGAGGGCCGGTGCGCGGCCTTTCCCCCGGTCCCGCCCTTCTGGTGGCAGCGGACAAGCGGCTCCGCCGCGTGGCGGGGCTCCGTCCCGGACCCCGCCCCGGACCCCGTTTCGGCCGCTGCGCGCCCGGTGCGCTCGACTGCGAGTGCGCTCGAACTGCCCCGGCTGCCGCCGGGTGTGCCCCCGGCGCGGGCGGGAGGACCCAGCCCGCGCGGTGGCATCCCGCGCGGGGGCTACTCCTGCTTCTTGCGCCGGGTGCCGAAGACGATCTCGTCCCAGCTGGGGACCGCCGCGCGGCGGCCCGGGCGGACGCCGTCGGCTTCGGCCTGGCGGTCCGTGGTGCCGGTCAGCCGGTCACGGTGGCCGGCAACCGTCCGCGGCATGAGGACGTCCGCGTACGCGGCGCCCGCGCCCGCCGAGGCGGCCGGGGGCTCTTCGGCCTCCGCCTCCTGCGCCGGGGGGTCGTCGCGTTCGGGGACCACGAGGTCGCCGCGGAAGCTCGGCACCGCCTCCAGCAGGCTGGTGAGCGTGTCCCGCTCCTCCTCCGGTTCCGGCGCGGGCGCAACGGGGCGCTCCGGCCGGTCGAGGGTGCGGTCGAGCGGCCGGTCCCGCGGCAGCCGGGCGATCCTCGGCACGAACGGGTAGCTCGGCTCCGGGGTCGTCGGGAGGTCGTCGGCTTCGCCGATCAGCGCGCGGGCCTCGTCGTCCACGGCCACGACCAGCCTGCGCGGCGGGTCGTAGGTCCAGCTCGCCGAGTGGGTTTCGTTCGCGACCCGGTAGACCAGCAGGACCTCCCAGGTGCCGTCGTCGCGGCGCCAGGAGTCCCACTGGACGGAGTCCTTCTCTACCCCGCGCATCAGCAGCCGCTCCGCCACGGCCTCGCCGAGCTGGGGGCCGGTGTTCTCGCCGGGGCGGCGTACGGGGGTCTTGCGGGCCCGCTCCGCCATGAACGCACGCTCGGCCAGCACCGGGCCCTCGAAGCGGCGTACGCGGTCGACGGGGATGCCGGCGAGCTGAGCGACCTCCTCCGCGGAGGCGCCGGCCCGTATGCGCGCCTGGATGTCGCGGGGGCGGAGGTGGCTCTCCACCTCGATCTCGATCTGGTTCAGGCGCGCGCGGTCGTTGCGCACGGCAGCCCGAAGCCGCTCGTCGATCGGAAGGGTGTATTCCGTGCTGTCCGCAGCCTTGAGCACCAGTCGTGTGCCGTCATTCGAGACGGCCACGACACGCAGTTCGGGCATGGGGACCTCCCGGGTGGTGCCTGCCGACGTCACGTGCGTCGCTGCTTCCGCTAGTCGAGTGTGGCCTGCCCGGGTGCAGCCTGCCACAACCTTGCCGAGTTCAACCGGCGTGTCGGGCATGCGCCCTTGATCGCCGTTATGGCACGGTTACCTGTTGGGTACGCACAGTGACCGGATGGTTACTGTGCGCAGCAGGCGCCCGTGCAATGCCGCGGCATCACCGGTCCGAGTGCCGCTTTCTCCGTCAACCGGCCCCCTCTCCCGGGTCCGGACAGCCGAAAGGAAGGACGGCCCCAGGCGTCGCCACAGTACTCCATTCGGGCCACCGCGGTGGACCGCCGCGCCGCCGAAATTGCCGGTGTGGGCGGCGGTTGGGCTGCCCCGGATCGCGCCGGACCGGCGATCGTGCCCGTTTTCGGGCGACTTGGTGCGCGGAGTCCGCAGAAACGGAGTCTTTCCTTTCGCCCGGGAGTCGCGTGACTCCGGGGAGCGATGGGCACGGGAGTCCAAGAGTGGTGGGACACACACCGGGTGACGGGGGGACAGGAACGGAGGGGTGGGATCCGGGCCCGCCGCCGCGCGCGCACGGCGCACACCGCACGACGCACGGCGCACACCGCACCGCGCACGGTGCCGGCCCGGGATCCCGCGGCGGCCTCAGTCGCCCAGCACCCGCCGCAGGTAGTCGTTGCCGAAGCGCCGGTCCGGGTCCAGCCGGTCCCGCAGGGCGGTGAACTCGCCGAACCGCGGATAGGCCTCGGCGAAGTACGCCGCGTCCCGGGTGTGCACCTTGCCCCAGTGCGGCCGCCCGCCGTATGCGGTGAAGATGCGCTCGGCGGCGGTGAAGTAGGCCTGGTACGGGGTGCCCTTGTACATGTGCACGGCGATGTACGCCGTGTCCCGCCCCGAGGCCGTGGACAGCGTGATGTCGTCCGCAGGGGCGGTGCGCACCTCCACGGGGAAGCTGATGCGCAGCCGGGAGCGGTCGACCACCGCCTTGAGCTCCCGCAGCGCCGCGACGGCGTGCTCGCGCGGAAGGGCGTACTCCATCTCCACGAACCGCACCCGTCGCGGGCTGGTGAACACCTTGTACGGGATGTCCGTGTACGTGCGGGCGGACAGGGCGCGGCTGGCGACGCGGGCGATGGCGGGTATGGCCGCCGGGACGGCGCGGCCCAGCGAGTTGACGGCCTGGAAGACGCCGTTGGACAGGAGCTCGTCCTCGATCCAGGCGCTCACCGGCCCGGGCGGGGCGGCGGGGCCCTGGCTGCGGTTGTTGCGCTTGGTGTTGCAGTTGCCGGTGTGTGGGAACCAGTAGAACTCGAAGTGCTCGTTCTCCGCGAAGTGCTCCTCGAACTCCGCGGTCACCCGGTCAAAGCGCATGGGCTCCTCACGGGCGGTCAGGAAGAACAGCGGCTCGACGGCGAAGGTGATCGCGGTGACGACGCCGAGGGCGCCGAGACCGATCCGGGCGGCCGCGAAGACCTCCGGGTGCTCCTTCTCGGAGCAGGTCAGCAGCCGGCCGTCCGCGGTGACCAGCTCCAGGCCGCGGATCTGGGCGGCGATGGAGGCGGAGTCGCGGCCGGTGCCGTGGGTGCCGGTGCCGGCCGCACCCGAGACCGTCTGCTCCATGATGTCGCCCATGTTGGTGAGCGACAGGCCCTCGGCGGCGAGGGCCCGGTTGAGGTCCTTCAGTGCCGTGCCCGCCGCCACCGTCACGGTGCCGGCGGCCCGGTCGATGCCGAGGATCCCGGTGAGTGCCTGGGGGCGCAGGAGCACCCCGTCGGTGGCGGCCGCCGCGGTGAAGGAGTGTCCGGTGCCGACCGCCTTCACGCGCAGCCCGTCCTCGGCGGCCCGCCGCACGGCCTCCCGGACCTCCCCGACCGAGGCCGGGGCCACCACCCGCGCCGGCCGGGCGGTGACGTTGCCCGCCCAGTTACGCCACGCTGCCGGATTCCGCGGTGTGCCCGGTGTCCCCGGTTGCTGCCGTCCTGCTGTGACCGTCCCCATCGTCAGCTGGCTCCTCCCCTTGCGCCGGCCTCGTCAGCCGGCGGTAACCCGCGAACGCGACCGCCGCCGCGGCGGTCCCCGCCGAGATGGAGACGACGTACCCGGTCTTCGCGCCGGCGGCGTCGATGACCCAGCCGGCCACGGAGGACCCGAGCGCGACCCCGACCGCGAGGCCGGTGCTGATCCAGGTCATGCCCTCGGTCAGCTTCGCGCGTGGTACGTGCGCCTCGATCAGGGCCATCGTGGTGATCATCGTGGGAGCGATCGCGAGGCCCGAGACGAAGAGCGCCACGGCCAAGAACGGCAGGTTCCCGGCCAGTAGGAGGGGGATCATACTCACGGCCATCGCACACACGCCCAGTACCCAACGGCGTTCGGCCTTCCCCTTCAGGTGGAGGAGGCCGAAGACGATGCCCGCGATGCAGGAGCCGGCCGCCCAGATCGCGAGGATGAAGCTGGCCGCGGACTTGTGGCCCTGCTCCTCGGCGAAGGCCAGGGTGACCACGTCGATGGAGCCGAAGATCGCGCCCGTCGCGACGAACGTGGCCATCAGCACCTGCAGGCCGGGGGAGGTCAGCGCGGAGGTGCGGTCGGCGGCCGGGTCGCGCGGGTGCGGGGGCGGCTCGGTGGCGCGCTGCGCGGTGAGCCACCAGACGCCCACCAGCAGGCAGAGCGCGGCGATCAGCGGCCCCGCCTCGGGGAACCAGGTGGTCGACAGGCCGATGGCGAGGATGGGGCCGAAGATGAAGCAGACCTCGTCGACGACGGATTCGAAGGAGTACGCCGTGTGCAGTTCGCGGGGCCGGTCGCGGTAGATCGCGGTCCAGCGGGCGCGGATCATCGAGCCGACGCTCGGCACGCAGCCCGCCAGCGCCGAGAAGACGAACAGGGTCCAGTCCGGGAGCCCGTTCGCCGCGGACAGCAGCAGTCCGGCGACGGCGGCGAGCGCGATCAGGGTCGCCGGGCGGAGCACGCGCCGCTGGCCGTACTGGTCCACCAGGCGGGACACCTGCGGTCCGACGACGGCGGCGGACAGGGCCAGGGTCGCGGTGAGCGCGCCGGCCAGCGCGTAGCGGCCGGTGAGCTCGGAGATCATGGTGAGGATGCCGACGCCGACCATCGACAGCGGCATCCGGCCTATGAAGCCGGCCGTGCTGAACCCCTTCGTGCCGGGGGCGGCGAAGATGGCGCGGTAGGGACTGGGCAAGGGCCCTCCGTAAGGGACGTCGCTGGCCCATACAGGTTACGTGTGCCGACAGGCGCCCGCACGGGGGTTGTCCAGACAGGAAGTTAGGTTTACCTTACCTGCGTTCGCGGAGCCGGAGCGCGGCGGGCCCCGTTCCCCGCCCCAGGGGCCGGGTGGCAGGATTCGAGGCATGTCAGACCAGCTCCGTGCCGCCGCCGCGCCCCCGGCCCAAGGTCCTGCCGGCCCCTACGACGCCCTCCTGCTGCTCTCCTTCGGCGGCCCGGAGGGCCCCGACGAGGTCGTCCCCTTCCTGGAGAACGTCACGCGCGGGCGCGGGATCCCGCGCGAGCGGCTCAAGGAGGTCGGGCAGCACTACTTCGGCTTCGGCGGGGTCAGCCCGATCAACGCGCAGAACCGGCTGCTGCTGGAGGCGCTGCGCAAGGACTTCGCCGAGCACGGACTGGACCTGCCCGTCTACTGGGGCAACCGCAACTGGGGGCCGTACCTCACCGACGTGATGCGGGAGATGGCCGCCGACGGCCGCCGGCGCATCGCGGTGCTGGCGACCAGCGCCTACGCCTCCTACTCGGGCTGCCGCCAGTACCGCGAGAACCTCGCCGACGCACTGGCCGCCCTGGAGCAGGAGGGCGTCGCCGACCTGCCGCGGGTGGACAAGCTGCGGCACTACTTCAACCACCCCGGCTTCGTGCAGCCGATGATCGACGGCGTGCTGGCGGCACTGGAGTCGCTGCCCGAAGAGGTGCGCGCGGGCGCCCGCCTGGCCTTCACCACGCACTCGATCCCGACCGCCGCCGCGGACACCTCCGGCCCGGCCGGCGACCACACCGCCGGCGGCGAGGGCGGGGCGTACGTACGGCAGCACCTGGACGTCGCCGAGGTGATCGCGGACGCGGTGCGCGCCGAGACGGGCACCGAGCTGCCCTGGGAGCTCGTCTACCAGTCCCGCAGCGGTGCCCCGCACGTCCCGTGGCTGGAGCCGGACATCTGCGACCACCTGGAGGCACTCCACGGGGCCGGCGCGCCGGCGGTGGTGATGGTCCCGATCGGCTTCGTCTCGGACCACATGGAGGTCATGTACGACCTCGACACCGAGGCCCTGGCCAAGGCCGCGGAGCTGGGACTGCCGGCGGTGCGCTCGGCGACGGTCGGCGCCGACCCGCGCTTCGCGGCGGCGGTCCGGGAGCTGCTGCTGGAACGGGCCGCGGCGGAGCGGGGCGAGCCCGTGGAGCGGTGCGCCCTGGGGCTGCTCGGCCCGAGCCACGACCTGTGCCCGGTCGGCTGCTGCCCGGCGCGGACCGCCCGGCCGGCGGCCGCAGGGGCCGACAGCCCGTACGCGTAAGGGGGAGCGAACCGTGACATCGCAGACGCACGCAGGGCCCGCCGGGGCCCCGGACGGGCTGGCCGCCGAGCTGCTGGAGGTGGCCCGGGAGGCCGCCCGGGCCGCCGGCGAGCTGCTGCGGGACGGCAGGCCGGCCGATCTGGCGGTGGCCGCGACGAAGAGCAGCCCGATCGACGTGGTGACCGAGATGGACCTCGCCGCGGAGGAGCTGATCACCCGTGTCCTGGAGCGTCGGCGGCCGAACGACGGGCTCCTGGGCGAGGAGGGCGCGGACCGGCCGGGCACCAGCGGGGTGCGCTGGATCGTTGATCCGCTGGACGGCACCGTCAACTATCTGTACGGCCTCCCCTCCTGGAGCGTGTCCATCGCGGCCGAGTACGAGGGGGAGACCCTGGCCGGCGTCGTCGCGGCCCCGATGCGCGGGGAGACCTTCCACGCGGTGCTCGGCGGCGGGGCGTGGCTGGGGGACACCCGGCTCGCGTGCCGGGCGGCCGCACCGCTGGACCAGGCCCTGGTGGCGACCGGGTTCGCCTACCTCCAGCCCCGCAGGGCGCAGCAGGCGGACGTCGCGCAGCAGGTGATCCCGCGGGTGCGCGACATCCGGCGGGGCGGGTCGGCGGCCATCGACCTCTGCGACGTGGCCGCGGGGCGGCTGGACGCGTACTACGAGCGCGGGCTCAACCCCTGGGACCTGGCGGCGGGGGTGCTGATCGCCCGCGAGGCGGGGGCGCTGACCGGCGGCCGGCCGGGGCGGCCCGCCTCGGGCGAGCTGGCGCTCGCGGGCACGCCGGCCGTGTTCGAGGCGCTGCAGCCGCTGCTGGAGGCGGCCGGGGCCTGGCACGACTGAACGCCCGCCGCGGCCCGGAACGGAGTCCGGCGGGAGTGCCGGGCAGGCCGGGACGTGCAGGGACCCCGGCCGCCTGCGGGCGGCCGGGGTCCGGGGG
>NZ_JACBGN010000268.1 GCF_013401435.1 Streptomyces sp. BR123 | reverse complement strand
GTCCGGGGGCGGGAGGGGCGGTGTCGGCGGCCGTTAACCCGGCGTCGGCACGGCTCGCGGCGCCGGCGCCGTCCCAGCAGCCCAGGCCCGCGGCGGTGGTGACGGCCGCGACGAAGGCCAGCGTCAAAGCGGCCCCGCGACGGTGGTCGCGGGGCCGAAGACAGAAGGCGGGCAGACCCTGCATGGCGCCGAGTCTAGGACAAGGTCCGTACGGGCACGCCGGGTTGGCCAGAGCTCACACGGGGCGCTTGTCACACCTTCAGGTACTTGCGCAACGCCATGAAGGCCGCCAGGGAGGGCATCAGTACGCCGATGGCGAGCACCAGCGGCAGCTTCGTCAGGACGGAGTCCCAGCCGATGAAGTTGATCAGCTCCATCTTGGTGCGCAGCGAGGCCCCGTGGTCGATGACGAAGTACTGGCCGGCGCCGAGCATGACGCAGGCGAACACGGCGCCGATGAGGCCGGCGAACGCGGCCTCCATGATGAACGGCACCTGGATGTAGAAGCTGGAGGCGCCGACCAGCCGCATGATCCCGGTCTCCCGCCGTCGGCTGAAGGCCGAGACGCGCACCGTGTTGACGATCAGCAGCAGGGCCACGACCAGCATGATCAGCATGATGCCGAGGGCGGCCCAGTTGAGGTAGTTGAGCATCTGGAAGAGGTTGTCCAGCTCGCGGTGCTGGTCCTCCACCGACTGCACGCCGTCGCGGCCGGCGAACGCGGTCGTGATGACCTGGTACTTCTCCGGCTGCTTCAGCTTCACGCGGAAGGACTCGGGCATCTGGTCGGGGGTGACCACCGAGGCGAGCGCGGTGTGCCCGAAACGCTCCTTGTAGTGCTTGTAGGCCTCGTCGGCGGATTCGTAGTGGACCGTCTGGACGAGGTCCATCTTCTTCAGGTCGGCCTCGATCTGCTGCTTCTGCTCGGGGCTGACCGCGCCCCTGGCACAGGCCTTGCTCCCGGTCTCGCTGTTCTCCGCGTCGCTCTTGTTGCACAGGTAGATCGAGACGTTGACCTTGTCGTACCAGTAGCCCTTCATCTGGCTGACCTGGTCGCGCATGAGCAGGGAGCCGCCGAAGAGGGCCAGCGACAGGGCCACGGAGATGATGACCGCGAAGGTCATGGTGAGATTGCGGCGGAGACCGACGCCGATCTCCGACATGACGAACTGGGCGCGCATGACGTCTGGGTGGGCCCTTTCAGTGCTGGTAGCCGTAGACGCCGCGCGACTGGTCGCGTACGAGACGGCCCTGTTCGAGTTCGATGACGCGCTTGCGCATCTGGTCCACGATCTGCTGGTCGTGCGTGGCCATGATGACGGTGGTGCCGGTGCGGTTGATCCGGTCGAGGAGCTTCATGATCCCGACGGAGGTCTGCGGGTCGAGGTTGCCGGTGGGCTCGTCCGCGATCAGCAGGGAGGGGCGGTTGACGAAGGCGCGGGCGATGGCCACGCGCTGCTGCTCACCGCCGGAGAGCTCGCCGGGCATGCGGTCCTCCTTGCCGCCGAGGCCCACCAGCTCCAGGACCTGCGGGACGGCCTTGCGGATCTCGCCGCGCGGCTTGCCGATGACCTCCTGGGCGAAGGCGACGTTCTCCGCCACCGTCTTGTTGGGCAGCAGGCGGAAGTCCTGGAAGACGGTTCCCAGCTGGCGCCGCATCTGCGGGACCTTCCAGTTGGAGAGTTTGGCGAGGTCCTTGCCCAGGACGTGGACCTGGCCGTGGCTGGCCCGCTCCTCGCGGAGGATCAGCCGCAGGAAGGTGGACTTGCCGGAGCCGGAGGAGCCGACCAGGAAGACGAACTCGCCCTTGGCGATCTCCAGGGAGACATCTCTGAGTGCGGGGCGGTTCTGCTTCGGGTAGGACTTGGAGACGTTGTCGAATCGGATCACGGGTGCACCACGGTCGCCGGGGGTAGGTGTGCGAGACCATACGCGAACCGGCGCTGGGTGGGGACCCGCCGCTCGCAGTTGCCCGATATATCCCCTGGTCGGGGAGGGGAGCGTTCGCGATTGCCCGGACGGGCCGCGCCTAATGTCTCCGGAGCTGGCACAGTGGTAGGGGGAACGGCAGCGTTCCCCCACGCGTTGTTCAAGGGGACGAGAGGAGGAGAGCGCATGACATATGACCGGCTCGTGTGCGCGAACTGCGCCGCGCCCGTCAGTCAGGGCCGCTGCCCGGTGTGCCGGGCGAACCGGGAGCGCCTCCGGCAGGAGGGCCCCTTCGCAGGCCTGAACCCCATGGCGCTCATCGCGCTCCTGGTGGTCCTGGTCGCGGCAGCCCTGGCCCTGGTGGCCCAGCAGACGGCCTGACGGGCAGGGGCACAGGGCGCGGGTCTCCTCGCGCGGCACGTCCCGGAACCGGAAGACAGAAGCCGAACGGCGGCGGGGCCCGGACACCCGAAGGTGTCCGGGCCCCGCCCGCGTCGTGTCACGGCCGCCCGCCCCGTGCTCCGCGGGGCCGCCGGAGGGCTCAGGCGTCCTGGCCCTGCTCCGTCTTCTTGCGCCAGCGGATGCCGGCCTCCAGGAAGCCGTCGATCTCGCCGTCCAGCACGGACTGCGGGTTGCCGACCTCGAACTCCGTCCGCAGGTCCTTGACCATCTGGTACGGGTGCAGGACGTAGGAGCGCATCTGGTTGCCCCAGGAGCTGCCGCCGTCGCCCTTGAGGGCGTCCATCTTGGCTCGCTCCTCCTGGCGCTGGCGCTCCAGGAGCTTGGCCTGGAGGACGTTCATCGCGCTCGCCTTGTTCTGGATCTGCGAGCGCTCGTTCTGGCAGGAGACCACGATGCCGGTCGGGATGTGCGTGATGCGCACCGCCGAGTCGGTCGTGTTGACGCCCTGGCCGCCGGGGCCGGAGGCGCGGTAGACGTCGACGCGCAGGTCGGACTCGTCGATCTCGACGTGGTCGGACTGCTCGACGACCGGCAGCACCTCGACGCCGGCGAAGGAGGTCTGGCGGCGGCCCTGGTTGTCGAAGGGCGAGATGCGCACCAGGCGGTGCGTGCCCTGCTCGACGGAGAGGGTGCCGTAGGCGTACGGCGACTTGACGACGAAGGTGGTCGACTTGATGCCGGCCTCTTCCGCGTACGAGGTCTCGTAGACCTCCGTGGAGTAGCCGTGGCGCTCGGCCCAGCGCAGGTACATGCGCTGCAGGCGCTCGGCGAAGTCGGAGGCGTCCACGCCGCCGGCCTCGGCCCGGATGTTGACCAGCGCCTCGCGCTCGTCGTACTCGCCGGACAGGAGGGTGCGGACCTCCATCTCCTCCAGCGCCTTGCGGACGGCGGTCAGCTCGGTCTCCGCCTCGGCGCGGGTGTCCGCGTCGTCCATCTCCTCGGCCAGCTCGAAGAGGACGGCGAGGTCGTCGATACGGCCCCGCAGCGTCTCGGCCTTGCGGACCTCGGCCTGGAGGTGGGAAAGCCGGCTCGTGATCTTCTGGGCAGCCTCCGGGTCGTCCCACAGGGACGGGGCCGCTGCCTGCTCCTCGAGCACGGCAATGTCTGCCCTCAGCTTGTCGAGGTCCAGGACGGCCTCGATCGACCCCATGGTCGAGGAGAGGGACTTCAGCTCTTCGGATACATCGACGACTGCCACGGGTCCAGCGTAGCCGGTCCGCGGGCGGCGCAGTCCGTGCAGTCCGGTTCACCCGTTCTGATGATGGGCAATACGGGCGTACGCTCACGGTATGACTCTCCTCCTCGTCAAGCGCCGCCATGTGGACCACATGCGTGTCACGACGACGAGCTGTCAGCCGCCGGACCGTTCTCAAGCCTGATCAACCCCGATCCGACTTGGTCCTGTACGCGGCTCACGCGGCCCCGGCGCCACCCCTGCCGGAGGCCCTCCCCCTCCGCTGCCCCGACACCTGAAGGGGAACAGGACCCCGTGACATCCGAAACGGAGCCGTCATGCCGTCCGCGCACTCCCTCCCCGTCATCGATCTCTCCCAGGCCGACGACCCCGCCCAGCGGGCCGGCTTCCTGAAGGCGCTGCACGCCGCAGCCCGCGACACGGGCTTCCTGCACCTCACCGGGCACGGCATCACCGAAGCGGAGAGCGCTCGAATACTCGACGTGACCAGGGCTTTCTTCGCCCTTCCGGAGGCCGACAGGCTCGCCGTCAGCAATCTGAACTCGCCGCACTTCCGCGGCTACACCCGGATCGGCCACGAGCTGACCGGCGGGGCCTCCGACTGGCGGGACCAGCTGGACGTCGGCGCGGAGCGCCCGGCGCCGGTCCTGGAGCCGGGCGACCCGGCCTACCTGTGGCTGGAGGGCCCGAACCAGTGGCCGGCCGCCCTGCCGGAGCTGCGCACGGTCGTACTGGACTGGCAGAACCGGCTGGCCGCGGTCGCCCACCGGCTGCTGCAGGAGCTGCTCACCTCGATCGGCGCGCCGCACGGCTTCTTCGACGAGGCCTTCGCCGACCGGCCGCACCTGCACACGAAGCTGATCCGCTACCCCGGGTCCGCGCCGTCCGGTGCCGACCAGGGCGTCGGCGCCCACAAGGACTACGGGTTCCTGACCCTGCTGCTCCAGGACTCCGTGGGCGGCCTGCAGGTGGTCAAGGACGGCGGGTACGTGAACGTGCCGCCGATGCCGGGCGCGTTCGTGGTCAACCTGGGCGAGCTGCTGGAGATCGCCACGGAGGGTTACCTGACCGCCACCGACCACCGGGTGGTCAGCCCGCCGGGCGCGGTGGAGCGGTTCTCGGTGCCGTTCTTCTACAACCCGAGGCTGGACGCCGTCATCGACACGGTGCCGGGCGAATACCTGAAGCACGCCCCGGGTGTGGTGCACGACGCGTCGAACCCGCTGCACGCGGAGTACGGGCGCAACGAGCTGAAGGGCTGGGTCCGGGCCCACCCCGCCGTGGCGCGGCGCTGGCACCCGCAGCTGGTGGCGGCGTAACCGGCCCCTGCGGCCCGTCGCTGCCGGCTGACCCCCGCCGCCCGGGCGGGCATCCGCTGCCGGGGGCCGGTCGGCTCCCGCGCAGCGGTCGCGGCAACGGCGGCTAACGCTTCGGGGGGGCCGAGTGCTTCGCCGGAGGACGGGGCGGCTCGTCGCCGGAGGCGGCCAGCCAGCCGCCGACCCCGAGGGCGGCCACCAGGCCCACTGCGGCGGCGGACAGCGCCAGGCGGCGCCTGCGGACCGCGCCCGCCCGGTGCCGGGCCGAGCCGGGCCGGTGGCCTCCGGTCGGGCGGGGCACCCGGGCGGTGCCCAGCGCGCCCCCGGCCAGCTCGTCCGGCGCCGGCACGCGCATCGAGGTGTGGGTGTCCCGGTTGGAATCGGTCGCGGTGCCCGGCACCAGCGGGACCGCCCCGCGGCGCCGGACCGGCTCGGGCCGCCCCGGGGCCTCCCGGGCCTCGGGCTGCTCCGGCTCCGCGTCGTCGGGCTCGTCCACGTCCAGCGGCGGGATTCCCGCGAGCATGGGCAGCAGGTCCCGCAGCCGGGCCGACAGCTCCGAGGCGCGCAGCCGCGAGGCCGGGGCCTTGGCCAGGCACTGCACGACCAGCTGCCACAGTTCGTCGGGGATCCCGGGCAGCGGGACCACGGTCTCCGTCACGTGTCGGCGCAGCACCGCGCCCGGATGGCCGCCGCCGAAGGGGGTGAACCCGGCGAGCAGCTCGTACAACACGGTGGCCAGGGCGTATATGTCCACGGCCGCCCGCGGCGGGAGGCCCTCCACGATCTCCGGGGCCAGGTAGTCCGGTGTGCCGATGATCCGGGTCGCCGGGGCCGACGTGCGCCCCGCCGCGGGCCCCGACGCGGCCCGCTTCGGCGAGTCGATCAGCTTGGCCACGCCGAAGTCGGTCAGCAGCGCGGGGTGCGAGCCGCCCGGCCCGAGCGGGCCCTGCATGTCGAGCAGCACGTTCTCGGGCTTGACGTCGCGGTGGACGATCCCGGCCGCGTGGGCCGCGGCGAGCGCGTCCGCGACGTCGGCGACGATCGCGACGGCCGCCTCGGGGGCGAGCCGCCGCTCGCGGTCCAGGCGCGTGCGCAGGTCCGTACCGCGCACCAGGTCCATGACCAGGGCCAAGTCGTTGCCGTCGACGACGAGGTCGCGGACGGAGACGATGTGCGGGTGGTCCAGGCCGAGCAGTGCGCTGCGCTCCTGGACGAAGCGTCCGACCAGTTCCTGGTCGGACGCGAGGTCCTCGCGCAGGAGTTTGACGGCGACGGGCCCGTCCGGCCCCTCGCCGAGCCACACCGTGCCCGCGCTGCCGCGTCCCAGGATCTGGTGTGCGGTGTACCGGCTGCCGATTTTCCGTGCCACGACTGCTCCCTCAGCGGCTGGCGTACGCCCCAAAGCTACGCGGCCGGAAGGGTGAAGGTCGCCGCGGAACGCGGCGACCTTCACTTCTACGGGCAAAATCACGCCCCGGATGTCGACAAATCTACGAAGTCAGCGCTGCGCGGCCCCGTTCAGGGTGTGGTGCCGCCGCCTCCGGAGCCCACGGCCTCGCCGAGGGACGAGACCCAGTCGACGATTCCGGTGCCCCAGCTCCACACCTGGTCCCACCAGCCCTTGCCGGTGCCGATCCACTCCTGGAGCGGGGTGAGCTCCCAGATCAGCCAGCCCGCCACGAAGAACACCAGGATCATGACCAGGCAGCCCTTGAGGCAGCCGAGGCCCGGGATCTTGATGGGGTTGGCGCTGCGCCGACGCGGCTCGCGCGGCTCCCTCGGGGCGCGCGGCTGCGGCGGCTGGTATGCGGGCTGCTGCTGCGGCTGCCGGTACTGCTGGGGCGGCGGAGGCGGGGGCGCCTGCTGCGGCTGCGGGTAGTACGGCTGCTGCGGGGCCTGCTGGTACTGCGGCGGCTGGGGGCGCTGCGGTTGCGGCGGGTACTGCTGCGGCGGCTGGCCCTGGCGGTACTGCGGGGGCCCCTGCGGCTGCGGGGGCTGCTGGGGGCGCTGCTGCGGCGGCGGGGGTGTCTGCCGCTGGGGGCGGCGGCGCAGCGGGTCCTCGCTCGGGTCGAGGTAGTGCATCTGCGTCTGCTCGTTGCGCTCGCGCGCGGCCCGCATCTGCGTCTGCCACGGGTGCGGCTGGTCCGGGCGCTCCACGGGCGGCATGACGGAGGTCGCGGCGGCGTCCGGGGCCCCGGGGGCGCCGGTGGCCGGAAGGACGGAGGTGGCGTCGTCGGCGCCGACCGGCGGCAGCACGCTGGTCATGGCGTTCGGGTCGTACGCACCGGCGGGGTCGGCGGCCGGCGCGGCGGCCGGGCGCGCGGGCAGGACCTGCGTGGGGTCCGCGGCGCCCGGGGTCCCCGGAACGGGCGCGGGCGAGGGGTCCGGCGCGAGCAGCGCGCCGACGCCCAGCGCGGCCTCGACCTCGCCCGGGGCGCTGTGCACGCCGATGCCGGCGGCGACCACGCGCAGGCCGCGGGCCAGGTTCTCGGCGCTGGGGCGCTCCGTCGGTTCCTTGCGCAGGCAGCGCTCGATGACGATCCAGAGCGGCTCGGGCACGGTCGGCGGGCGCTGCGGGTCCTCGTTGAGGTGCCGCTGGAGCACTTCGAGGGCGGTGGAGCCGGCGAACGGCGGGCGTCCGGTCACGAGTTCGTAGAGCAGGATGCCGGCGCCGTAGATGTCGACGGCGGAGGTCTGCGGGCGCCCCTCGGCCGATTCGGGGGCGACGTAGGCGGGGGTCCCGACGAACTCGTGGGTGCGGGTCAGGCCCGGGGAGTCGGCGAGGCGGGCGATGCCGAAGTCGGTGAGCATCGGCCGCATCCGGCCGTCGCTCTCGTCGAGGAGCACGTTGGCCGGCTTCAGGTCGCGGTGGACGATGCCGTCGGCGTGGCTGGCGGCGAGCGCGTCCGCGATCTGCGCGGTGAGCAGGGCGGCGGCGACCGGGGTGAAGGGGCCGTTCTCGCGGATGTACCTGTGCAGGTCCGGGCCGTTGATCAGGTCCATCACGAGGGCGAGGAGATCGCCCTCGACGACGAGGTCGCGGGTGCGGACGATGTTGGGGTGGGTCAGGCGCAGCAGGACCGAGCGCTCCCGCAGGAAGCGCATGACGATGTCCGGGTCCTGGGCCAGCTCCTCCTTGAGGACCTTGATGGCCACGGTCTCGCCGGGCTGGCCAGCGACGGCCGCCTCCGCCCCGGCGGTCTCACGCTGGCGGGCACGCCAGACGGTGCCCGTGGCGCCGCGCCCGAGCGGCTCCTCGAGCAGGTACTTGCTGCCGACTGGCCGCACGTCTCGCGCTCCCTGTGTCGTCCTGCGGTGGGTCCCGCCGGTGGTTCGTCGTCCGGGGTCGATTTCCGGGTTCGTTATCCGGCCCAACTCTAGGGGGTGTCCTCCCGGAAGACGCGGGGTACCGGAGGTTGGTTGCCGCACATATGTACGAAGGGTGACTTTCGAGGGGTTCGCCTGAGGTGATTTTCCCCGGCTTTCCCCACGAGGTCCCCGCGGGTGCGATCATTCAAGATCATTTCTTGATGAGAACCGGGCGTGTCGTCCGCGACAGGTGCGAGGATGCACCCGTACGGAGCGGCGGGGACGGGAGCCCCGCCGGGTGGGGGTTTCGGGGCAGCCGCGGGGCTGCCGTCGTCCCCTGCCGGGCGCACGAACCGCGCACCGCGCAGAAGGGATCGCTGACGGCGATGCAGATCCGGCTGACCGTCCTCGGGTCGCGCAGCGGCCACCAGACCGCGCCCGCCGGGTGTGACGTGCTCGTCACCGCGCCCGCCGGGACCGCGCTGGCCGCGGTGGCCTCCGGGCTGGCGGCGACCGTCGGAGGGCCCGACACTCCCCCGGCCACCGCCGGGGGCACCACCGCCCGCACGGTCGTGCTGTACGCCGGTACGGAGCGCCTCGACCCGCAGCGGCAGGTACTCGGGGAGCCGCCGCTCGTCGACGGGGCGGTGCTGGGACTGCACGCCCCCGTGCCGGACGCGGCACCGGACGCGGCCGAGGGCGCCCAGCTGCACGTGGTCGCGGGCCCCGACGCGGGCGGGGTGCACCTGCTGCACCCCGGGGCGATCCGGATCGGCCGCTCGGCCGACGCGGACGTCCCGCTGGACGATCCGGACGTGTCCCGGCTGCACTGCGCGGTGACCGTGGCCGCGGACGGGCGGGTGGCCGTCGCCGACCTGAACTCGACGAACGGCACCACCGTGGACGGCGCGGAGGTGGGCCCCCGTCCCGTGCCGCTGGCGCCGGGCGCGCTGCTCCGGATAGGCGAGTCCGTCCTCCGCCTGGCCGTCTCGTCCCCGGCACCCCTCCCGGTCGTCCCGGACCGCGAGGGCCACCTCTGCCTCCCGGCGCCGCCCGCCGACACCCCGTCCGGCCCGGCGGGCTCCGGCCCGGCACACCCCGGCGCCACCACCCCGCCGCGACCCGGCACCCCACCGTCCTTCACCGGCCCCACGGGACCCGCCCCGGCGGGCTCCGGCCAGGCGCGGCCCGTCGGCGCCCCGGCCGACCTCGGCGGTGCACGCCCCGGCACCACCATCCCGGCGGCCGGCAGCCCCGCCGCCCCGCTCGGCTCCGGCCGGGCACGCCCCGGCGCCACCGACTCCGCTTCCCCCGGCACCACCGCCCCGGCGGGCTCCGGCCCGGCCCGGTCCGGGGCCCCCGCACCGGCGGACCCCCACCGGGCGGCATCCGGTCCCGCGAGCACGGCACCCGCCGGGGCCACCGGTCCCGTGTGGTCCGGGAT
>NZ_JACBGN010000267.1 GCF_013401435.1 Streptomyces sp. BR123 | reverse complement strand
CACTCAAGCTGGCACAGCCGCCCCGGCCCCGCAAACGGGCTCCGTCGCCCGGAAGGAGGCCTTGCGGGTGCGGCACCCGGGAGTTCGGGCTATACCGGAACGGTGAATGCCATCGGGGGGCAACCAAGCCTCCAGGAGGCTCAGATGGACGACTACCCGCTCCTCAACCTCTTCTGGACCATGCTCCTGATATTCCTGTGGGTCCTGTGGTTCTTCCTGCTCTTCAAGATCATCACGGACATCTTCCGGAGCCACGACATGGGCGGTTGGGGCAAGGCCGGCTGGACCATCTTCGTGGTGATCCTGCCGTTCCTCGGCATCCTCGTGTACCTCATCGCCCGCGGAAAGGGGATGGCCGAACGCGACCTGGAGAGCGCCAGGCAGGCGGACGCGGCCTTCAAGGCGTACGTCCGCGACGCCGCCACGACGTCCGGTCCCGGAGGCAGCGCGTCGGAGCTCGCCGCGCTGGCCGACCTGAAGGAGCGGGGCGCGATCACCGAGGCCGAGTTCCAGCAGGCGAAGCAGAAGCTCCTCGCCGCCTAGTCCGTTCCGGAACCCGCCTCTCGGAGGGCTCCCCCGTGCGGTACGCACGGGGGAGCCCTCCGTTGCAGGCCCGTCGCCGTATGCCGGTCACCGCGTCTCGGGAAGCGGGCAGCCGCTTGCCGTCCTGCATAAGCGCATGCAGAGTGCTCGGTGACTGAATGGGTACGGGGACGGAGGGGTCGGGATGAGCGACAGCCCGGCGGCGCGGCTGCAGAAGCTGTTCGAGGGGCACCGGCTGACGCCGACCCAGCGGCGGATCGCCCACTGCATGGTCCGGGGCGCGACCGAGGTGCCGTTCCTGTCGAGCGTGGAGCTCGCCGAGCTCGCCGGCGTGAGCCAGCCGTCGGTGACCCGGTTCGCGGTCGCGCTCGGCTTCGACGGGTACCCGGCGCTGCGCCGGCACCTGCGGGAGGTGGCCCCGCCCGCCGAGCGGGTCGAGGAACCGCAGGTGGAGGCCTACAACGAGTACCAGCAGGCCGTGCAGGGAGAGATCGAGAACCTCCGGCGGCTCTCGGCCATGCTCGCCGACCCCGCGCCGGTGGAGGAGGCGGGCCGGCTGCTCGCCGGATCGTCCCCGCTGCCCGTGCTGGGGCTGCGGGCGGCGTCCTCGCAGGCGCGCGGGTTCGCGTACTTCGCGGCCAAGGTGCACCCGGACGTGCGGCTCCTCGACGAGGGCGGCTCGATGCTGGCCGACCGGATCGACGCGGCCGCCGGGGCCGGCGCCTCGGCCCTGCTCTGCTTCGCACTGCCCCGGTATCCGCGGGAGGTGGCCGAGGCGCTGGAGCACGCGCGGGCGGCGGGGCTGACGGTGGTGACGGTCGCCGAATCGGCCTTCGCGCCGGTCGCGCGGTACTCGGACCTGCTGATCCCGGCGCCCGTCGGCACCGGGCTGGCTTTCGACACGGCGTGCGCTCCGATGCTGCTCGGGCGGGTGCTGCTGGAGGCGATGGCCGACGCCCTGCCGGATGCCCAGGCCCGGCTGGAGGCCTTCGACGCCCGCGCCGCGGCCCGGGGCCTGTTCGTGGAGTGAAGTGCTCCCCTGGCTGGCGCCGGGAGACGCCTGCCTGCCCTGCCCTACCTGCCTTGCTGTGGCGGGCTTGACGCGCTCGGCGCGTCTGACGACCGCCCTTCCGGCAGCCGGGACGAGCGCGAGGCCCATCCGGTACAGGTGCAGGAGCCTGCAGCAGGTGCCCCATGGTGCGGGCCGCGGGCGCTCGGCCATCCACTGCGCGGCCCCGGCAACGCCGGTGCGGTTCGGGCACGGGTGCCCGAACCGCCGCCCCCGCGGGCCGCTCAGCGGTAGTTGAGCTCCGCCAGCTCGGCCGCGGCGCGGTTGTTCAGGGCCGGGACGCCGGCGACGAGGCGCAGTCCGGTGTTGCGGACCAGGCGCAGGGCCGGGTTGCGGGTGGTGGAGAAGCGGGTCATGCGGTCGGTGAGGGCCACCACGCGCAGGGCGACGGGCCGGCGGGCGGCTTCGTACCCGTCGACGTCGCCGGCGGCGAGGGCACGGCCGAGCGCGTACGCGTCCTGGATGCCGGTGTTCATGCCCTGGCCGCCGGCCGGGCTGTGGACGTGGGCGGCGTCCCCGGCCAGCAGCAGGCGGCCCGCCCGGTAGCGGTCGGCGACCCGGTGGTGGATCCGGAACCGGGACGACCACGCGAGGTCGCGGACGGTGGCCTGGCCGGGGGCGAGCCCGTCCAGCAGCCGCTGCATGTAGGCGAGGTCCGGCGCGGCGGGGGCGGCCGCCTCGGCGACGGTGGACACGACCCGGTAGCGGCCGCCGGGCAGCGGGGCCACGATGGTCGGTCCGACGGGGCCGAAGGTCAGCGAGACCTCGCGCGGGCCGGGCGACCACTCCATGACCACGTCGGCGAGGACGAACGACTCCGCGTAGGAGGCGCCGGTGAACGGGATGCCGGCGGCCCCGCGGACCGTGCTGTGCATGCCGTCGGCACCGACCGCGTGGGCGGCCCGCAGGGTCTGGCCGTCGGCGGTGGTGAGGGTGACCCCGTCGGAGTCCTGGGTGACGCCGGTGACCTCGTACGGGCGGTGCACCTCGCCGCCGAGGGCCCGCAGGCGGGCCAGGAGCACGGCTTCGGTCTCGTACTGGGGGACCATCAGCGCGTACGGATAGGCGGTGCGCCCGCGCAGGCCGTCGAAGGAGACGGCGGCGACCGGGCGGGCCCCGTCGCGGATCCGGAACCGGGAGACGGGGATGCCGCGGCCGACCAGTTCCGCGGACAGGGCGCCGGACGGGTCGAGCTCGTCGAACACCTCCAGGGTGCGGGCGTGGACGACCCCGGCGCGGGAGGTGTTGGCACCCTCGGCCTGGCGGTCGAGGAGGACGAAGTCGATCCCGGCCTCGGCGAGGGTCACGGCGAGGGCCAGCCCGGTGGGGCCGGCGCCGACGATCGCGACGTCGGTGCGGGCGGGGAGGGGGAGTGCGGCGGCTGTGCTGGTCATGACGGCCTCCTCAGGCGGGCCAACGGTCGTTGGCCAACGGCTGTTGACATCACAGTGCACCCGCTCCGCTGGTATGTCAACGGTTGTTGGCCTACGCTTGTTGGCATGACACAGAGCGCGCGCACCAAGGCCGCGATCCTGCGCGCCGCGCGGGAACGCTTCGCCGCACACGGCTACGAACGCACGACCATCCGGGCCGTCGCGGCGGACGCGGGCATCGACCCGTCGATGGTGATGCGGTACTTCGGCAGCAAGCAGGGGCTGTTCGACGCGGCGCTGGCGGCCGCCGGCGGCGGCGGCGAGGGGGAGGGGGAGGGCGGCGGCGAGGACGAGATCGACCTGCGGATCCCCGACCTCTCCGCGGTGCCCGCCGACCGCCTGGCCGAGACCCTGCTGGGGCACTTCCTCGACCGCTGGGAGGGCGACCCGGCCGACGACGCCCTGCTGGTCCTGCTGCGGTCGGCGGTGACCAACGAGCAGGCCGCCGCCCGCGTCCGCGCCGTCTTCGCCGGGCAGGCCCTCCCCGCCCTGGCCGCCGCCCTCGGGCCGGAGCGGGCGGCCGCGTGCGCGGGCCTGGTCGTCTCGCAGCTGCTGGGGCTGGCGCTGACCCGCCACCTGCTGCGCGTCCCGGCGGTCACCGCCCTCGACCGCACCGCCCTGGTCGCGTCCTACGCCCCGGCCCTGCGGGCGGTCCTGGCCTAGTGCTCTGATCGGAACGGTCTGCCGGCTCGCGGCATCCGGTGCGGTGCATCGCGAGGCGGAGGGTCGCAGTCCCGTACTCGGCGTACCCGCGCGGTCCGACAGCGCGGCGAGGTGCCGTGCCCGGGGACGCGACCCGGAAGCCGGCCGGGGGAGCGCCGTGAGGCGGTGAGCCCGAGCCCTTCCGGTCAGGGCACCGGCCGACGCCCGACCCGCGCCGCGTCCGGTCAGAGCAGGGTGTCGCGCAGGTCGCCGCCTGCTTCCGCCACGATGTCCGCCGCGGTCTGGGGCGTGCGGGCCAGGGCGAAGCGGACCTCGCCCGACGGGCGGACCGTGAAGCCGTGTACCGCCGGCCGCGGCAGGCTGTTGTAGCCGTAGTGGGCCGTGAAGAAGTACGCGCCGGTGTCCGGCACGGCGACCAGGTCTCCCGGGGCCAGCTCCGGCAGCTCCCGGGCCGCGGCCAGCAGGTCGCCGGCGAAGCAGGCCGGGCCCGCGACGTCCTGGGCGACGGGCGGGCCCGTCTTCGGGGCGCCCTTCGCGTCGTACGGCAGGATCCGCACCGGCCACGCCGCCGGCGCGTACACGGTCCGGGTGGCCAGCTGTACGCCCGCGTGGGTGAGGGCGATCGCCCGGGCCCCCGTCGTCTTGGTGTACTCCACCCGGGCGACGGCCAGCCCGTGCTTGGCCAGCAGTGCCCGCCCGAACTCGGTGACCAGGCCGTACGAGCCGTCGAACAGCGCCGGCACCGCCTCCCGCAGCACCCCGACGTACTCCGCGAAGGTCGGGGTGTGCGCGTCCGAGGCGAAGTTCACCGGCAGGCCGCCGCCGATGTCGAGGGTGTCGATCCGGCGGCGCCCGGCCGCCGCGTTGATCTCCTCGGCCAGCGCGTGCAGCTCCCGTACCCCCTGCGCGATCAGCGGCAGCGGCACCCCCTGCGAGCCCGAGTGGGTGTGCAGCCGGGTGAGCCACGGGCGGTCCAGGTACGCCCGTACGAGCCACTCCCGCGCGCCCGGGTCGCGCAGTGCGATGCCGAACTTCGAGGTGGCGGTGGCCGTGGACAGCGCGTCGATGGAGCCCGCACCCGTCTGGGGGTTGATCCGTACGCCGATGGGGGGAACGGCCCCGGCCGGCCGCTCCGCGACCAAGGCGTCGAGCCGCTCAAGCTCCTGCCGGTTGTCGGCGTTGACGGCGATCCCGAGGGCGAGGGCCTCCCGCAGCTCTGCCGTGGTCTTGGCGGGGGAGTCCAGCACCGTCCGTTCCGCCGGCACGCCCGCGGCCCGGGCCAGGGCCAGCTCACCGGGGCTGGCCGCCTCGCAGCCGAGGCCCGCGTCGGCGAGCAGCCGCAGCACCGGCACCAGCGGCGCGGCCTTGACCGCGAAGGCGTGCAGGACGGGGGTGCCGGGCGGCAGTGCGGCAGCGAACGCGTCCGTCAGGGCGGCGGCGGCCTCCCGGATCCCGGCCGTGTCCAGCAGGCAGACCAGCGGCGGAGCCGGATCCGACCCGCCGACGAGACCCTGCTCGACGGCGGCCCGTACGGCCAGGTCGCGGCGCTCGGCGGCGCCCTGCGCGTGCATCTCGGCAGCCATGTCCGTCATCCCATCATCCGGCGCGCCAGCCCGCAGCTGTTGACTGGAACTATTCAGGCAGCGAGGATGTGAATGGAATTACCTACAGCACGCCACTTCGCCAGCCAGGAGGCAACGCCATGTCAGGACCCCGACCGGTACGAGCCGCGCGCGGCACCGAGCTCAGCGCCCTGGGATGGCAGCAGGAAGCCGCCCTCCGGATGCTGCAGAACAACCTCGACCCCGAGGTCGCCGAGCACCCGGACAAGCTCGTCGTCTACGGCGGCACGGGCAAGGCGGCCCGCGACTGGCGCTCCTTCGACGCCATGGTCCGCACCCTGCGCACCCTCAAGCAGGACGAGACCATGCTCGTCCAGTCGGGCCGCCCGGTCGGCGTCATGCAGACCCACGAGTGGGCCCCCCGCGTCCTCCTCGCCAACTCCAACCTCGTCGGCGACTGGGCCAACTGGGAGGAGTTCCGCCGCCTGGAGCACCTCGGCCTGACCATGTACGGCCAGATGACCGCCGGGTCCTGGATCTACATCGGCACCCAGGGCATCCTCCAGGGCACCTACGAGACCTTCGCCGCCGTCGCCGCGAAGAAGTTCGGCGGCACCCTCGCGGGCACCATCACCCTCACCGCCGGCCTCGGCGGCATGGGCGGCGCCCAGCCGCTCGCCGTCACCATGAACGACGGCGTCGCGATCTGCATCGACTGCGACCCGCGCGCCATCGAGCGCCGCATCGAGCACCGCTACCTCGACGTCAAGGCCGACTCGCTCGCCCACGCCCTCCAGCTCGCCACCGAGGCCCGCGACCAGCGCAAGCCGCTGTCCATCGGCCTCCTCGGCAACGCCGCCGAGCTGCTCCCGCAGATGCTCGCCGAGGGCGCCCCGATCGACATCGTCACCGACCAGACCTCCGCCCACGACCCGCTGTCGTACCTGCCGGTCGGCGTCGCCTTCGAGGACATGGCCGACGCCGCCGCCAAGGACCCGGCCGGCTTCACCACCCGTGCCCGCGAGTCCATGGCCCGGCACGTCGAGGCCATGGTCGGCTTCATGGACGCCGGCGCCGAGGTCTTCGACTACGGCAACTCCATCCGCGGCGAGGCCCGGCTGGCCGGCTACGACCGCGCGTTCGCCTTCCCCGGCTTCGTCCCGGCCTACATCCGCCCGCTGTTCTGCGAGGGCAAGGGCCCCTTCCGCTGGGCCGCCCTGTCCGGCGAGGCCTCCGACATCGCCAAGACCGACAAGGCGATCCTGGAGCTCTTCCCGGAGAACGAGTCCCTGCACCGCTGGATCAAGATGGCCGGCGAGCGCGTCCACTTCCAGGGCCTGCCCGCCCGCATCTGCTGGCTCGGCTACGGCGAGCGCGACAAGGCCGGCGAGCGCTTCAACGACATGGTCGCCTCCGGTGAGCTGGCCGCCCCGCTGGCCATCGGCCGCGACCACCTCGACTGCGGCTCCGTCGCCTCCCCGTACCGCGAGACCGAGGCCATGCTCGACGGCTCCGACGCCATCGCCGACTGGCCGCTGCTCAACGCCATGGTCAACGTGGCCTCCGGCGCCTCCTGGGTGTCCATCCACCACGGCGGCGGCGTCGGCATGGGCCGCTCCATCCACGCCGGCCAGGTCACCGTCGCCGACGGCACGGCGCTCGCCGGGGAGAAGGTCCGCCGCGTCCTCACCAACGACCCCGGCATGGGCGTCATCCGGCACGTCGACGCCGGCTACGACATCGCCGAATCGGTGGCCGACGCCAAGGGCGTCCGCGTCCCGATGCGCGAGGGCGACGCAGAGGCCTCCGCGTGAGCCAGAGCTTCCACGCCATGTGGACGTCGCTGCGGCCCATCGGCCGCAGCGACGCCTCCGGCGGATACCGCCGCTACGCCTGGACCGGCGCCGACGCCGACTGCCGGCTCTGGTTCCGCATGCAGGCGGAGGCCCGCCGCCTCGACGTCGAGACCGACCGCAACGGCAACCAGTGGGCCTGGCTCGGCGACCCGGCCGCCGGTGACGCCGTCGTCACCGGCTCCCACCTGGACTCCGTCCCCGACGGCGGCGCCTTCGACGGCCCCCTCGGCGTCGTGTCCGCCTTCGCCGCGCTCGACGAGCTCCGCGCCCGCGGCGTCCGGTTCAAGCGTCCCCTCGCCATCGTCAACTTCGGCGACGAGGAGGGCGCCCGCTTCGGGCTCGCCTGCGTCGGCTCCCGCCTCACCTCCGGGCAGCTGACCAAGGAGAAGGCGTTCGAGCTGCGCGACGCCGACGGCATCAGCCTCCCGCAGGCCATGGAGGCCGCAGGCCACGACCCCGACGCCATCGGCGCCGACCCCGAACGCCTCGCCCGCATCGGCGCGTTCGTCGAGCTGCACGTCGAACAGGGCCGCGCCCTGGACCTGTCAGGCGACTCCGTCGGCATCGCCTCCGCCATCTGGCCGCACGGCCGCTGGCGGTTCGACTTCCACGGCGAGGCCAACCACGCCGGCACCACCCGCCTCGTCGACCGGCGCGACCCGATGCTCACCTACGCCGAGACCGTACTGGCCGCCCGTACGGAGGCCGCGCTCGCCGGGGCCGTCGCCACCTTCGGCAAGATCTCCGTCGAGCCCAACGGGGTCAACGCCATCCCCTCCCTGGTGCGGGGCTGGCTCGACTCCCGCGCCGCCGACCAGGCCACCCTCGACACCGTGGTCACCGCCATCGAGAAGGCCGCCCGCGAGCACGCCGAGAAGGACGGCATCGACCTCGCCGTCGTCCGGGAGTCCTTCACCCCGGTCGTCGAGTTCGAGCACGCCCTGCGCGACGAGATCAACCGGATCCTCGGCGGATCCGTCCCCGTCCTCGGCACCGGTGCCGGACACGACGCGGGCATCCTCTCCGCCGCCGTCCCGACCGCCATGCTGTTCGTGCGCAACCCCACCGGCGTCTCCCACTCCCCGCGGGAGTTCGCCCCCGAGGACGACTGCGTGGCCGGCGTCCTCGCCCTCGCCGACGTACTGGAAGGCCTGGCATGTCGTTGAACATGCACGCGTTGAAGACGTACTGGCTGGAGCACGCCTGGCTCGGCAGCAGTGTCGAGCCGGGCGTCGCCCTGGACGTGTCCGACGACGGGCGGATCGCCGCCCTGCGGACCGGGACCGAGACACCGCCCCCCGGGGCGGAGGTCCTGCGCGGCCTGACCGTCCCGGGCCTGGCCAACGCCCACAGCCACGCCTTCCACCGGGCCCTGCGCTCGGTCGTCCAGGTGGGCTCGGGCACGTTCTGGACCTGGCGCGACGTCATGTACAAGGTCGCCCAGAACCTCACCCCCGACAGCTACTTCGACCTCGCCCGCGCGGTGTACGCCGAAATGGCCCTGGCCGGCATCACCAACGTCGGCGAGTTCCACTACGTCCACCACGCGCCCGGCGGTACCCCGTACGCCGATCCCAACGCCATGGGCGAGGCCCTCATCGAGGCCGCCGCGGCCGCCGGCATCCGCATCACCCTCCTCGACACCGCCTACCTCTCCTCCGGCTTCGGCGAGGCACCCAACGAGCACCAGCGGCGGTTCTCCGACGGCACCGCCGAAGCCTGGGCGGAACGCGTCTGCGCCCTCAAGCCGCGCGGGCACGCGCTCATCGGCGCGGCCGTCCACTCCGTGCGGGCCGTCCCCGCGGGCCAGCTCGCCACCGTCGCCCGGTGGGCGGAAGAGCGGCAGGCGCCGCTGCACGTCCACCTGTCCGAGCAGACCGCCGAGAACGACGCCTGCCGGGCCGCCCACGGCTGCACCCCCACCCGGCTCCTCGCCGACCACGGGGTCCTCGGCCCGCGCACCACCGGCGTCCACAACACGCACCTCACCGACGAGGACATCGCCCTCCTCGGCGGCACCGCCACCGGCACCTGCATGTGCCCCACCACCGAACGCGACCTCGCCGACGGCATCGGCCCGGCCGGCCGGCTCCAGCAGGCCGGCAGCCCGCTGTCGCTGGGCAGCGACAGCCACGCCGTCATCGACCTCCTGGAGGAGGCGCGGGCGATGGAGCTGAACGAGCGGCTGCGCAGCCGTACCCGTGGCCACTGGACGGCGGCTGCGCTGCTGACCGCGGCCACGGCGGACGGCCACGCCGCCCTCGGCCTCCCGGACGCGGGCCGCCTGGAGGTGGGGGCGCTGGCCGACTTCACCACCATCGCGTTGGACACGGTCCGCACCGCCGGGCCGCTGCCGCGGCTCGGTGCGGAGACGGCGGTCTTCGCGGCCTCGGCCGCGGATGTCCGCCACACGGTGGTCGGCGGCCGCCACATCGTCCGGGACGGCGTCCACACCCTGGTCCCCGACGTCCCGTCCGCCCTCGCCGATTCGATCGCGGCCGTCCGCGGCTGACGCCTCCCTCTCCCCCACCC
>NZ_JACBGN010000266.1 GCF_013401435.1 Streptomyces sp. BR123 | reverse complement strand
GGGAGGAACAGGAGGGCGGGCAGGAACGCGTCTCCTCCGGCAGCCAGGCCGGCTGCCGGAGGCGTTGCGGGCCGCGCGGCTGCCCGACGTGGTCCTCACGACGGACGGAACGCCTGCCGGTCCTCTGCCGCCGGATCGTCGTCGCGATCCGGGAGGTCACCCGCCGGTGATGCAGGGGCGGAAGGCGTCGTCCGGGTCGGCGGCCTCCGCCTTGCGCGCAATCCGGAGGTGCTCCTCAACGCATCACTCCCCAGGGCGAGTTCCTCCAAGGCCGACGCGGGCTCCTGCAGACGTTCCCGTTCCGGCGGCAGGAAAGGCGCCAGTCGTACGGCAGCCGGCACTCGGACGTTCCCGGACGGCAGGGCATGACGACGGCGCCCCCGCCCGGAGTGGAATCCGGACAGGGGCGCCGTACGGGTTGCTGCCGATCGGCAGCGGGAGCCTTACAGGCCGAGCTCGACCTCGAACTCGCCCGCCTCCAGGATCGCCTTCACGGCCGTGAGGTACCGGGCCGCGTCCGCGCCGTCCACCAGGCGGTGGTCGTAGGACAGGGTCAGGTACGTCATGTCGCGGGCGCCGATGACGGTGCCCTCGGCGGTCTCCATGACCACCGGGCGCTTCACCGTGGCACCGATGCCCAGGATCGCGACCTGGTTCGGCGGCACGATGACCGTGTCGAACAGCGCGCCGCGCGAGCCGGTGTTGCTGATGGTGAAGGTCGCGCCGGACAGCTCGTCCGGGGTGATCTTGTTGCTGCGGACCTTGCCGGCCAGCTCGGCCGTCGCCTTGGCGATACCGGCCAGGTTGAGGTCACCGGCACCCTTGATGACCGGGGTCATCAGGCCCTTCTCGGAGTCGACGGCGATGCCGATGTTCTCCGAGTCGAAGTAGGTGATGGTGCCCTCGTCCTCGTTGATCCGGGCGTTGACGACCGCGTGGGCCTTCAGCGCCTGGGCCGCGGCCTTGACGAAGAACGGCATCGGGGACAGCTTGACGCCCTCGCGGGCGAGGAAGCCGGCCTTGGCCTTCTCGCGCAGCTTCATGATCTTGGTGACGTCCACCTCGACCACGGACGACAGCTGCGCCTGCGAGTGCAGGGCCTTCATCATGTTGTCGCCGATGACCTTGCGCATGCGGGTCATCTTGACCGTCTGACCGCGCAGCTCGGACACCGCGGCGGCAGCGGCCGGAGCCGGAGCAGCGGCGGCGGCCGGAGCCGGGGCGGCAGCGGCGGCCTTGGCGGCCTCGGCGGCGGCCAGGACGTCCTGCTTGCGGATACGGCCGCCGACGCCGGTGCCCGTGACCGTGTTCAGGTTGACGCCGGCCTCGGAGGCGAGCTTGCGCACCAGCGGGGTCACGTACGCGCCCTCGTCACCGGTGACCGCCGGAGCGGCCGGGGCGACGGGAGCGGCCGGGGCGACCGGAGCCGGGGCGGCCGGGGCGGCCGGAGCAGCCACCGGTGCCGGAGCCGCGGCCGGAGCGGCCGGAACAGCCGGAGCCACCGGGGCGGCCGGAGCCGGAGCCGGAGCCGGAGCCGCGGCGGCCGGAGCCGGAGCAGCGGCGGCCGGAGCCGGAGCAGCGGCGGCCGGGGCCGGGGCGGCGGCCGGGGCAGCGCCCGCGACGCCGATGACGGCCAGACGGGCGCCGACCTCGGCGGTCTCGTCCTCGCCGACCAGGATCTCCAGCAGCGTGCCGGAGACCGGCGCGGGGATCTCGGTGTCGACCTTGTCGGTGGAGACCTCGAGCAGCGGCTCGTCGGCCTCGACCGTCTCGCCGACGGCCTTCAGCCAGCGGGTGACGGTGCCCTCGGTGACGGACTCGCCCAGGGCGGGCAGCACGACGTCGGTGCCGGACGCGGCCGGGGCAGCGGCGGCGGGGGCCTCGGCCACCGGAGCCGGGGCAGCGGCAGGCGCCTCGGCGACCGGAGCCGGGGCGGCAGCCGTCTCGGCTGCCGGGGCGGGGGCCTCGGCGGGGGCGCCGGAGCCGTCGTCGATGACGGCCAGCTCGGCGCCGACCTCGACGGTCTCGTCCTCGGCGACCTTGATGGAGGCCAGGATGCCGGACACGGGGGAGGGGATCTCGGTGTCGACCTTGTCGGTCGAGACCTCGAGCAGCGGCTCGTCGGCCTCGACGCGCTCGCCCTCGGCCTTCAGCCAGCGGGTGACAGTGCCCTCGGTGACGCTCTCGCCGAGCGCCGGAAGGGATACGGAAACCGCCATGGTTTCAGTTGCTCCTTACGAATGGTGCGGTGTGTGGTCGTCGCGCCCGTGACTGGATCAGTCGTGTGCGTGCAGGGGCTTGCCGGCCAGGGCCAGGTGGGCCTCGCCGAGCGCCTCGTTCTGGGTCGGGTGCGCGTGGATGAGCTGCGCAACCTCGGCCGGCAGGGCCTCCCAGTTGTAGATCAGCTGGGCCTCGCCGACCTGCTCGCCCATCCGGTCACCGACCATGTGGACGCCGACCACGGCACCGTCCTTGACCTGGACGAGCTTGATCTCGCCCGCGGTCTTCAGGATCTTGCTCTTGCCGTTGCCCGCCAGGTTGTACTTCAGGGCCACGACCTTGTCCGCACCGTAGATCTCCTTGGCCTTGGCCTCGGTGATGCCGACGGAGGCGACCTCGGGGTGGCAGTAGGTCACGCGCGGCACGCCGTCGTAGTCGATCGGGACGACCTTCATGCCGGCCAGGCGCTCCGCGACCAGGATGCCCTCGGCGAAGCCGACGTGCGCGAGCTGCAGGGTCGGGACGAGGTCGCCGACGGCCGAGACGGTCGGCACGTTCGTCTGCATGTACTCGTCGACCAGGACGTAGCCGCGGTCCATCGCGACGCCCTGCTCCTCGTAGCCCAGGCCCTGGGAGACCGGGCCGCGGCCGATGGCGACCAGCAGCACCTCGGCCTCGAAGGTCTTGCCGTCGGCCAGGGTGACCCGGACGCCGTTCTCGGTGTACTCGGCCTTGTCGAAGAAGGTGCCGAGGTTGAACTTGATGCCGCGCTTGCGGAAGGAGCGCTCCAGGATCTTGGAGCTGTTCTCGTCCTCGACCGGGACGAGGTGCTTCAGGCCCTCGATGACGGTGACGTCGGTGCCGAAGGACTTCCACGCCGAGGCGAACTCGACGCCGATCACGCCGCCGCCGAGGATGATCGCCGACTCCGGGACGCGGTCCAGGACCAGCGCGTGGTCGGAGGAGATGATCCGGTTGCCGTCGATGTTCAGGCCCGGGAGGGACTTCGGCACGGAGCCGGTCGCCAGCAGGACGTGGCGGCCCTGGATGCGCTGCCCGTTCACGTCGACGGAGGTCGGGGAGGACAGGCGGCCCTCACCCTCGATGTAGGTCACCTTGCGGGAGGCGACCAGACCCTGCAGGCCCTTGTACAGGCCGGCGATCACGTCGTCCTTGTACTTGTGCACGCCGGCGATGTCGATGCCCTCGAAGGAGGTCTTCACGCCGAACTGCGCGGCCTCGCGCGCCTGGTCCGCGATCTCGCCCGCGTGCAGCAGAGCCTTGGTGGGGATGCAGCCGTTGTGCAGGCAGGTGCCGCCGAGCTTGTTCTTCTCGATCAGGGCAACGTCCAGACCCAGCTGGGCAGCGCGCAGGGCCGCGGCGTAGCCGCCACTGCCACCGCCGAGGATCACTAGGTCGAAAACGGTGCTGGCGTCGTTCGCCACGTCACGTCCTCCATGCATGTGCGCCGGGCACCGGTCCTCTGCGACCGGGCGGCGGCTGGTGTTCGGCCGCTTGTTTCTTCGGCCCTGTGGTGGGCCCTGTCCTGCCGAGAACCCATCTTCGCATTTGTCGCGGGAACACGGGACGCCGGGCCCGGACTGTGGCAGGTCGTTCTGCCGGAAGAAGGGGTTACCGAGGCGTAGAAACCTACGGATTTCGTTGTGCGTGAACATCCGGCCCCTTGATCGGGTCGCTCCGAGGGCCGGGCGTGCGTCGTGCGTCACATGTCAGCTGTCACACCGCGCGGCCTGCGCCGCGCGGTGTGACAGCCGTGTGCGTCAGCCCAGGTCGCCGGTGGCCGTGCGCTCGGCCAGCCGCACCAGGGTGCGCACGGCCGAGCCGGTGCCGCCCTTGGGGGTGTAGCCGTACGGGGCGCCCTCGTGGAAGGCCGGGCCCGCGATGTCCAGGTGCGCCCAGGTGATGCCCTGGCCGATGAACTCCTGCAGGAAGAGGCCGGCCACCAGGCCGCCGCCCATGCGCTCGCCCATGTTGGCGATGTCGGCGGTGGGGGAGTCCATGCCCTTGCGCAGGTCGGCGGGGAGCGGCATCGGCCAGGAGGCCTCGCCGACCTCCTCCGCGATCTCGTGGACCGAGGTCCGGAAGGCGTCGTCGTTGGCCATGACGCCGAAGGTGCGGTTGCCCAGCGCCAGCACCATCGCACCGGTCAGGGTGGCGACGTCGACGATCGCGTCCGGGTTCTCCTCGGAGGCCTTGGTCAGGGCGTCGGCCAGGACGAGCCGGCCCTCGGCGTCGGTGTTGAGGACCTCGACGGTCTTGCCGCTGTACATGCGCAGCACGTCGCCGGGGCGGGTGGCGGAGCCGGACGGCATGTTCTCGGCGAGCGCGAGCCAGCCGGTGACGTTGACGGCCAGGCCCAGGCGGGCCACGGCGACGACGGCGGCGAACACGGCGGCGGCGCCGGACATGTCGCACTTCATCGTCTCGTTGTGGCCGGCCGGCTTCAGGGAGATGCCGCCCGAGTCGTAGGTGATGCCCTTGCCGACGAAGGCGAGGTGCTTCTCCGCGTCCGGGTGGGTGTAGGCGATCTTGACCAGGCGCGGCGGGTTCTCGGAGCCCTTGCCGACGCCCATGATGCCGCCGTAGCCACCCTTGACCAGGGCCTTCTCGTCCAGGATCTGGACCTTCATGCCGTGCTCCTTGCCGGTCGCCGAGGCGATCGAGGCGAAGGAGGCCGGAGTGAGGTCGTTCGGCGGGGTGTTGATCAGGTCGCGGGCGGTGTTGACCTCGGACGCGACGACGACGGCGCGCTCGGCCGCGGCCTTGTGCTCCTTGTCGCGCGGCTTGGCGCCCAGCAGGGCCACCTCGGCGAGCGGGAGCTTCGGGCCGCCGTTCTTGGCGCCCTTCTTCTCGCCGCCCTGGTACGCGGTGAAGGCGTACGCGCCCAGCAGGGCGCCCTCGGCGACCGCGGTGACGGCGGAGGCGTCCTCCAGGGGGAGCGCGAACGCGGCCTTCTTGCTGCCGTGCAGGGCGCGGGCGGCGGCGCCGGCGGCACGGCGCAGCGCCTCCTCGTCGTAGGACTCCTCGTCGCCCGGCACCGGCCCGAGGCCGACCGCCAGCACGACCGGGACCTTGAGGCCGTCCGGCGCCGGCAGCTTGGTGGTCTCGCCTTCGGCGCCGGACGCGCCCAGGGCGTCGAGCACGGCGGCGAGCTTCCCGTCGTACGCGTTGTCCACGGCCTCGGCGCCCGGGGCCACGACGGGGCCCTTCGGGCCCTTCGCGACGCCGACCACGAGGGCGTCGGCGCGCAGCGTCGCCGCGCCGGCAGTGCTGAGAGTCAGAGCAGTCACGGTGGTGAAGTCTCGCTTCCGTTTGTGTTGTGGGCCGAGTGGGTGGGACGGCCATCCGGAGCGATCGTATTCCGGCCCGACGGCTGCCGGAAAATGAGCCTACGCGCAGCAGCCGGACCGTACGCCATTCCAGGGTTTGGCAAGTTGTTCGACCAGGCCGTTCCGAGGTTCACCCATCTGTGGTCTCTGTTCCAGGTTTGCCCGTTGGGGCTGGCGAGGTCCGAGAGACTCGACCCACTCTCGCAAGGGGACGCGGGGTCCCTTTGCATGATTTCCACAGAGCCTCCTCGGTCCGGCCTGGCGCCAAGGGCCGTAGTCGAGTGATGCCTGCGGGGGGAAAGGCCGAAATGGTCAACAAAAGCCGGATGAACAGGGTTGCGGCCGCAATGGCCGCCGCAGCACTGGTATCCGTTGCATTGCCCGGCGCGTCCGCCCGGGCGGCGGCCGTCACACCGCGAATCGACCTGAAAATCCTCGTCGTCGACGACGGCGGCAGTTCCGTCGAGGCGATCACCGCAGAGCTCCGCGACACCGGAGTTCCCTTCACGCGCGTCCAGCTGGGCAGCAGCAGCCGTCCGGTGATCGACGCCGCGTTCCTCAGCGACCCCTCCGACAGTGCCACCGGCCGGCCGCGCGCCAAGTACCAGGGCGTGGTGCTGCCCAACGAGAACCCGTTCGGGGAGGGCTCGGCCGAGATGGCGGCGCTGGCCGCGTACGAGACCGCGTACGGGATCCGCCAGGTCGACGCCTACACCTGGGCCCACCCGGGCGTCGGCCTGGAGTACAGCGACAACGGCGGCTACAGCGGGCAGCTCGACGGGATCCAGGCGGCGGTCACCGACGCCGGCAAGGCCGGCCCGTTCGGCTACCTGGGCGGGCAGGTCGCCTTCGAGGACAACTCCGCCCTGATCCCCGAGAGCTACGGCTTCATGGGCGCGCCCCGGACGGGCTACACCAGCTACGTCGACGCGCCCGTCGGCTCGGGGCGGGCCTCGCTGGTCGGCGAGTACACCCACGACGGCCGCAGCGAACTGGTCGTCACCTTCGGCTACAACCAGCACCAGCAGCAGTTCCGGCTGCTCGCCCGCGGCATCGTCGACTGGCTGACCCAGGGCGTCCACCTCGGCCAGAGCCGCAGCTATTTCGCCGTCCACGTCGACGACGTCTTCGCCCCCGACGCCCGCTGGAACAAGGACCTCAACTGCACCCCCGGCGACTACGCCTGCGCGGGCGGCGAGGGCAGGGAGAGCACCATCCGGATGACGGCCGCCGACGCCCGGTACGCGGCGCAGTGGCAGCAGGGCAAGGACTTCAAGCTCGACATGCTCTTCAACGGCGGCGCCGGCGAGGAGTGGAAGGCGGAGAACGGCGGCACCGACGACCTCACCGCGCAGCTCGTCGCGGACCGGGCCCAGTACCGCTGGCTCAACCACACCTACACCCACCCGTTCCTCGGCTGCGCCCAGGACACCGCCACCGTGCCGTGGACCTGCGTCAAGGACGCGAGCGGCGCCATCACCTGGATGAGCCGCGCCGAGATCTCCGCCCAGATCCGCGACAACGTCGACTGGGCGGCGTCCAAGGGCATCGCCCTCGACCGCACCGAGCTCGTCACCGGCGAGCACTCCGGCCTGAAGACCCTCCCGCAGCAGCCCCAGGACAACCCCAACCTCGCGGGCGCGCTCGCCGACAACGGTGTCACATGGGTCGGCAGCGACAACTCCCGCGAGCCGGCGCAGCGTCCGGTCGGCGCCGCCCGGACCGTCCCCCGCCACCCCATGAACGTGTACTACAACACGGGCACCAACGCGGAGATGGCCGACGAGTACAACTGGATCTACACCAGCCGCGCCCACGGCGGCAGCGGCATCTGCGAGGACAACCCGGCGACCTCCACCTGCCTGCCCGCCCCCCTCGACACCGCCACCGGATACCTCGACCACATCGTGCCCGCCGAAGCCCGCACCGCCCTGCGGCACGTCCTGGCCAACGACCCGCGCCCGCACTACGTCCACCAGTCCAACCTCGCCGAGGACCGCACCCTCTACCCCGTGCTGGACCGCGTCCTCGACACCTACCGCACCCTGTACGCGCCCAACACGCCGATCGTGAACCGCAGCCTGAAGGAGATCGGCACCGAACTCGGCCGCCGCGCAGCCTGGGACAAGGCGCTCGCTGCCGGCCGGGTCACCGCGTACCGGATCGGGACCACCGTCACCGTGAAGGCCCCCTCCGGGGTCCTCGCCCCGATCACCGCCCCGAACGGCACGAAGAAGCAACTCCTGCTGGGCACGGCCGACTTCGGCACCGCCTACGCCGGCAACCGCTCGGCCTGGACCGGCCCCGAGCTCCTCCAGTCGTGCATCACGCTCAGGCTGACCGGCTGACCGGCTGACCGGCTGACCGGCTGACCGGCTGACCGGCTGACCGGCAGCACACGCCCACCGGCCGAGCGGGCCCCGAACCCGCTCGGCCGCATCCCTGCGCGAGCGAGCGCCTCACCACATCACAGTCCGGGGGGACACACCGCAATGAGCCATGGGCGCCACGTCACCATGCTCACCGAAGGCACCTATCCGCACGTCCACGGGGGAGTCAGCACCTGGTGCGACCAACTGGTCCGCGGCATGCCGGAGGTCGACTTCAACCTCATAGCCCTGACCGGTACCGGCCGCGAGCCGGTCACCTGGGAGTTGCCGCGCAACATCTACCGGCACACCGCCTTCCCCCTGTGGGGACCCGCCCCCGGCCGCAGCCGCGGACCGGCCCTGCGCGGCAAGGCGCACCGCCGCTTCACCGAGACCTACGAGGCCTTCCTCCTCTCCCTCCTCGATCCTCCCCCGGCCGCAGCCGGGGCTGCCCACACCCCCGCCGGCGCCGCGGACGGCCCCGGCCGCAGCCGGTTCTCCGAGGCCCTGCGCGAGCTCGCCGTCCTCGCCCGCTCCGGCAGGCTCGCCCCCGCCCTCCGTTCCGAAACGGTCCTGCGCCTGCTGATGGCCGTATGGACCAGGCCGGGCCTGGCCACGGCCGCCGCCGCGCCCACCGTCCACGACGCGCTCACCGCCGCCGACCTGCTGGAGCACGCGCTGCGCCCGCTGTCCGTGCGGATTCCGCCCGACAGCGTCGCCCACGCCGTCAGCAGCGGCCTCGCCACCCTGCCCGCGCTCGCCGCCAAGTACCTCGACGGGGTGCCCTTCCTGCTCACCGAGCACGGCATCTACCTGCGCGAGCGCTACCTCGGCTACCGCCGGGCCGCCGAGCGCTGGCCCGTCAAGGCCCTCGTCCTCAGCTTCTACCGCGAGCTCAACACCGAGGGCTACCGGCAGGCCGACCTGATCACTCCCTGCAACCAGTACAACCGCCGCTGGGAGGAGCGCGGCGGCGCCGCCGCCGACCGGATCCGCACCGTCTACAACGGCGTCGACCCGTACGCCTTCCCCGAGGCCGGACCCGAGCCCGAGGTGCCCACCCTCAGCTGGTGCGGCCGCATCGACCCGATCAAGGACCTCGAAACCCTCATCCGCGCCTACGCGTTCATGCGCGCCGAGCTGCCCGCCCTGCGGCTGCGCCTGTTCGGCCCGGTCCCGGCCGGCTGCGAGGACTACAGGCTCCGCCTGGAGAAGCTCGCCGCCGAACTCGGGGTCGGGGACGGGATCACCTACGAGGGCCGGATCGCGGAGGTCGCCAAGGCGTACGCCGCCGGCAGCCTCGTGATGCTGTCCAGCATCAGCGAGGGCTTCCCCTTCAGCATCATCGAGGCCATGTCCTGCGGCCGGACCACCGTCTCCACCGACGTAGGCGGCGTCCGCGAGGCCGTCGGCGACACCGGCCTCGTCGTCCCGCCGCGCGAACCCGAGACCATGGCCCGCGCCGCCCTCGCCCTGCTCCGCGACGACGAACGCCGCGCCGAGCTGGGCCGGCTCTCCCGCGAACGCGTCGTCGAGAAGTTCACCCTCCACCAGTCCGTGGACGGCTTCCGGCACATCTACCGGGAGCTCGCGGGCCAGCCCGTCCTGCCCGTCCACGCGGGCGACGACCGGACCCAGCGGCTCGCCGCCCCCTGGTACCGGGAGCTCGCGGCCGACGGGAGCCCGTGGTGAGCGGATCCCTCTGGCTGCGCACCCCCGGCGGCGACACCC
>NZ_JACBGN010000265.1 GCF_013401435.1 Streptomyces sp. BR123 | reverse complement strand
CCCACCGCCTCTTCGCCGACCGCGCCGCCGCCGTCCACCCCGGTTTCACCCCCGAAGGCGACCCCGCCGCCGTCGCCGAGATCTGCGCCCGGCTCGACGGGCTCCCGCTCGCCATCGAGCTGGCCGCGGCCAGGCTGCGGCTGCTCACCCCGCGCCAGATCGCCGACCGACTCGACAACCGCTTGCGCCTCCTGACCAGCGGCGCCCGTACCGCCCTGCCCCGCCAGCAGACCCTGCGCGCGGTCGTCGACTGGTCCTGGGACCTGCTCGACGACGACGAACGCACCGTTCTGCGCCGCCTCTCCGTCTTCGCCGGCGGCTGCGACCTGTCGGCCGCCGAGGCCGTCTGCACCGACGGCGGTGACGATGCCCCGGACGTCGCCGACCTCCTCGGCTCCCTCGTCGACAAGTCCCTCGTCGTTGCCACAGCCGACTCCGACGGCCACGGCATGCGCTACCGCATGCTCGAGACGATCCACGAGTACGCCGCCGAACGCGCAGCCGCGCACGCCCCCGACCGCCACGCCACCGCCGGCCGCCACGCCGCGCACTTCCTGGCCCTCGCCGAGGAAGCCGAGCCCCTCCTGCGCTCCGTCGACCAGCTCAGCTGGATCCGGCGCATCGAGACCGAGCTCGACAACCTCCGCGCAGCGCTCCTGCACACCACCACAGCCGGCGCCACCGAGGCCGGCGAGCGGTTCGCCCTCGCCCTCGGCTGGTTCTGGTGGCTGCGCAACTACCGCAGCGAGGGGGCCGAATGGGCCCGACGGGTCCTGGAGACCCTCCCCGCCGGGCCGCCCGAGGGCACTCCCGCGTACTGGCGCTCCATGCGCCTGCGCATGCTCCATCTCTTCCTGCTCGCCGAAAGCCAGGCACCCGAGGAGTTCCGCACCCCCGAGAACATCGCCCTGGTCGGCCGTCTCCGGCAGGCCTTCCGGGCCGACGGCCCCGAGACCGCCCGCTTCCCCGGCATGCTCTGGCCGATGACCACCCGCCTCACCGGCAACGTGCTCGACCTCCGCGAGGGGCTCGACAAGGCGGTCGGCAACTGCCGCCGTCACGGCTGTGACTGGGAACTGGGCATCGCCCTCCTGCTCCGCACCCACCTGGCCATCGACGTCACCGGCGGCCTGTCCACCGTCGACGCCGACCTCGCCGAACTCCACGAGATCGCACGTCGGGTCGGCGACCGCTGGACCCGCGCCCAGGTGGCGAGCGCCGCCGGCGAGGTCGCGCTCTCCCGCGGCCGGTACGACCTGGCCCGCGCCGAGTACGAGGAGTGCCTGCGCCTCGCCCGCGAGGTCGGGGCCCACACGGAGGTGCCCTTCACCCTCGCGCGCATCGCCGAGTCCGCCCTGTGCTCGGGGGACTTCGCCGGCGCCGGGCAGCTGGTGGCGGAGGCGGCCCGCGAAGTCGACCGCCACGGCGGGGTGTACGACGCCCGGGCCTACGCAGGCATGCTCTCGAGCCTCCTCGCCCTCATCTGCGGGGACCTCGGGCGGGCCCGTGCCGAGCACGGGCTCGCCCGGGCCGCGGCCGAAAGGTTCTCGGCGCCCGCACAGCTCACCGCGGGCCTCGACAACGTCGACGCCGTGCTGATCGCACGCGAATCCGGCCCGGACGCCGGCCTCGCCGCCATCGGCCCGGCCCTGGCCGCGGCCGTCGCCGCGCACTGCGCGGAGCGCGTCCTGGCCTCGCTCACCGACACCGCGGCCGTGCTGCTGGCCCGGGCCGGCCGTGCCGCAGAGGCCGTACGGGCCCTTGCGGCGGCCACCGCCTGGCGCGCGGGCCACCCGCGCTCGGTCCCGGAGCAGGCCGCCGTCGCCGCGCTCCCGGACGACACCCGCGCAGTGCTGGGCCCCGACCGCTACCAGGAGGAGGAGACGGCGGGCGCCGCACTCTCCCCGGCCGAGGTCGTCACCCTCCTCACCGGCAGCTGAACCCGCCCCGGCCCGGCGTGCCGGTCCCGGCGTCACCAGCGCGGGGCCGGGGCCCGGTTCGGGCTCCGTGCCCGCCCCGCACGGCGTCAGCGCGTTCGCGAACGTCGCCGCCCTGCGCCCCGGCGGCCGCGTGGCCCTGCTCTGCGCCGCCGAGCCCGGGGGCAACGAGTGGCTGACCGCGCTGACGGCCCCCGGCGGCCTCCTCCCGTTGGAGGGTTCGGCACATCCGGCGGCTGGGACCGGGGCGCGACGCAGCGGATGCGGCGGCGTTCGGCTGGGGCCGTCAGCGGGCCGCGGGGATGCGTTCCGCCTCCGGGGCGGGCGGCTGCGCCGGGATCGAGGAGACCACCGCCCGGCGCGGGGTACCCCCGCGGATGTCCTCCAGCCCGCGGCGCAGGCCGGTGCGCAGCAGCCGGCCCAGGCGCTCGACCAGGCGGTGGATGACCCAGGCGAGCACGGTCATGACCGCCGTCACGCCCAGCACGAGCGGGACGGGTGCTACGACGTGGCGGAGGTGGTGGATGAGCGTCAGCCCGGCCCTCATGTGGATCAGGTAGAGCGGGTACGTGACCGCTCCGGCGTGCGTCAGCCAGCGCCACCGGATGCGGTCGAAGGCGCCGAGGGCGATGCCGGCCATGACGAGGAACCCGCAGGCGATGATCGCGTGCGCCGGCCACGCGGGCGTCTCGAAGGCGGCGGTGCGCCCCAGGTTGGTGATCATGCGGTGGACGTGGCTCTGCGCGAGGAGGAACTGGAGCCCGGCGATGGTCCACAGGACGGTGTTGGGCCCGAAGCGGCGCATCAGGTAGAACGCCGTCCCGGCGATGAAGTACGGCGAGAAGGACGGTATCGCGAAGAAGGACAGCAGGCCGTTGCCGGCCGTGGGCGCCACGATGCCGGCCAGGGTCCAGACCGCGCAGAAGACGACGCAGTTGCGGTAGGTCACGCCGCGCAGGATGACGATCGCGAACAGCACGTAGAACTTCAGCTCGACGAAGAGGGTCCAGTACGCGTGGTCGATGTGCGGCACTTTCATGCCGCCCTGAAGCATCGACAGGTTCACCACCACATCGCTGAACGCCTTGACGCCGCGCACCTCCGGCCAGACGAACAGCACCGTGGAGGTGAAGACCACGGCCGCCCAGTAGGCGGGGAAGAGGCGGGAGACGCGGGAGACCGCGAACTCTCCGGTGGTGCGGCCCCAGGCGCTCATGCAGATGACGAAACCGCTGACGATGAAGAACAGCTCGACGCCGAGCCAGCCGTACGCGGCGCACTTGCTCGCCACGGGGAAGACGGCGGCGGCCGGCTGCCCCCAGGCGCTGTCCAGGGCGAGTAGTGGTAGCAGAGCACGGCGAGGGCGGCGGTGATCCGGACGCCGTCCAGTGCTGCCAGGCGGCCGCCGCCGCCCGCCTCGGCGCTGCGGGCGGGGCTGCGGCTCCGCCCGGACGGTCTGTGGGGTCGGGATCTCGACTCACTCATAGCGAGGCACTGTAAAGCTCACGTATTGCAAGGCTTTGGCCATGGATGAGGGGGCGGCGCAGGGCAGCGCCCAGCGTCCGGCCGTGCTCTCTCCAGGGACGCAGGGCGTCGCGGTCCGCCGCGCAACGGCGCCCCCGCCGACCGAATCCGCAGGAGCTGGTCGAGGCGGCCGGGCTTGGTGACGAGCTTCGTCACCGGAAGGCGGGCGGACAGGTTCGGCAAGAAGCGGGTCCTCATTGGGACTGCCGGCCGGTCTGGCGGAGTCTCGGCCTTCTTGCCGCCTGACCTCTGCTCGGTCCCGGTCCGCAGGTTCCGCCACCGGCGGCTCGTCGAGATCCGCTCGTCCGTCGCCACTGTGTCCCTGCGCAGGCGGCGCAGATCCGCCGATCCGCATCGAGGGCGGTCTCCCAGGCCTCGACCTTGAGCCACCGCTGCCGCTCGTCACGCGCTCTTCACGTAGTCATACCGACCATTCTTCCCCGTGAACGGGCCGCCCTGGCGTCGAGTCCCCCACCTCTGCGGACAGCCCTGCACTGCGACTCGTACCCTCGGTGAACTCGTCCCGGTCGGCGACTGGGTATCGGTGCCGGTGTCCGGCGGTGATACGGCCCTCGCGCCCCGGAAAGGAGATCGTCAAGCAGTAGACTCGTTCCGCAACACGACGCGAAGGGGCACTCGGTGGCGCGGGTTGCGGTGGTCGGCGCGGGTATCAGCGGGCTGGGCGTGTGCCTGGCCGCCTGTGCCGTTGACGATCCCTTCGCCATGAGGGCCCGTGCCCAGGTACGCCACCTCCCGCGACCGGCCGACGACGCCTACGGCAGCGACGGGGCAGCGCACGAGTGGCCGCACGGGCGGCGACGGGGAAGGCGGCGGGCGGGTGCCGGGCGGGCAGGGAAGGAAGAGGGCAGTGCGCTTCACCGACCGGTCCGACGATCTGGAACACCCGGCCGTCGACGGGTTCCTCTCGGCCGTGGACAGCGCGATGAACAGCAACACCCTGCTGCTCAAGTTCGCCGTGGACGTGCCGGTCACGGCGGAGAACCAGCAGCGTGTACTCCACGCCTTCCTGCGCAGCGGACTGTTCGAGGAGATGATGTACGCCGCCGACCGTCGGCGCGACTGGTACAACCTGTCGGACGACTGGCACGCCGATGAGATCCCGACGGAACGTCCGCTGTTGCGTGACGGGTTCCGCGCGACCGGCAGCCCCCTCGACGCCGCGGGTTTCACGGCACGGCTGCGCTGGATGCTCTGCGAGGCGTTCAGTCCCTACGGCCGGCATTTCGCCGCGCCGGAAGCGGAACGACTGGTCGGTGAGTTCACCCGGCAGTTGCTGGGCCGATCCGGGCGCGCATGGCTGTTCGCCGCCGTCGAACCGGATTTCCTGCGCTCGACCGGCTACTTCAGCGGGGAGGAGCCGCTGCGGCCGGCCTACTTCGACGGCGGCGACTGCGACACGGCCACGTTCATCCACCGTGACCAGGTCTGCTACTTGCTCCTGACCAACGGCAGCCCCTGAAGGGGAGCCGCCCGCCGGGGAACGGGGGCGGGCGGTCCTCCCGCGAAGGGGCTGCCGCACGTTGTCTCATTTGCGCCCCACGCCTTCTGATCGGTCCGGAGAATCGCAGATCGCAACAGGCGGTGATCGAACGCGCTGCCGGTGACCCTTGAGTCCCACCCCCGGCGCACGGCGGTCAGCCGACCCCCCACGGCAAGTGAGAGGTACCACGAATGACGACACACCGCGCCCAGCGCCGTGCAGCCCGCGCACTGTCCCTGACGGTGGCGGCCTGCGCAGTCGCGGCGGCGACCAGCCTGCCGGCGTCCGCCGCCGAGCAGCCGACGCGGCAGCAGCTCATGGCGGACTGCAGCTCGGGCGAAGGCAAGTGCACGTTCAACTCGCCCAAGCTGGGAGAGGCCTACCTGGGCGAGTTCCGCCAGGTGTCGAATTCGCTCTTCAACTGCACCACGTCCGACGCCACGCAGACGATGACCTGGGACGACACGGTGGGATCCACCGACGAGCTGGGTGTCTCCGTCACTGCCGGCGGCAACATCGCAGGCATCGTCGACCTCAGCATAACGACGAATTACAGCCACAGTTGGTCGAGCAGCCACTCGGAGAGCAGCTCGCTCAACATGACGGTGAAGCCCGGCGAGGTGGGCTGGATCTCGCGCGCCCAGGTGATGCAGAAGGTCTCCGGTACCTGGCAGACGCACTACGACAGCCCCAAGTGGGGCCACTACTACTGGTTCTTCCAGGACACCATCACGGGCCCGGCCAAGAACGGCACCGACGGCAAGAGCAACGCGGTGGTGGTGAAGACCCGGAAGATGACCGCCGCGGAGAAGCGTTCCTGCTCCGACGGCTCCCGCAAGGGCCGTACGGTCGTCCAGGCGCGCTGAACAGCGGCTCGCGCATGACAGCGGCTCGCACATGACACCCGCTCACGCATGACACAGGCTCGCGCATGACACAGGCCCTCCGTCCCTGCCTCCTGCAGGGACGGAGGGCCGCTACGGGCATTCGGCAGGGAGCGAGGCGGCACCGCCGGCCCAGCCTCCGACGCCGGCGGGCGGGCTCTCCGCGCGTCACGCGGGGGCGGCGCCGTTCCTCGACTCGCCGCCGCGCTGCGACTCGAGCGGTTGCCCGTGCGCAGCACCGTTCCTTGCCTGCGGCACCGCCCACATCGGCAGGTTCGGGACTTCGGCGGAAGCGAGTTTCAGGACGAGCGCGGCGCGAAGCTGCGAACGCAGTCGCGGGTCCTCCTCCTCTCCCAGCAGCCGGATCGCCGCTTCGATCTCGCGCTCGCGCCGCATGTCGGTGCGCAGTGACTCGGTTTGGGCCCGCATGTGCTCCATGGCCTTGTCGGCACGCCGATGGGCGAGGTGGCCGATCACAGCAGATACGGCGCCGGACGTGCTCGTCGCCGCAGCGGCGTACAGATCTCCCGTGGTCTCCGCCTTGAGGATGCCCAGCACCACGCCGCCCAGGAGCACGAGAACGCCCAGGCCGGAGCACGTCAGGCTCAGCGCGGTGCTGCGGCGCGCCTGGGTGAGCCCCCAGGCGTAATACTCGATCAGCAGTTCCGCGAACTTGTCGTCGTCGATCCGCTGCGTGCCGGCACGGGGCACGGACGCACCATCGGGCGTTGCTCCGCCTTCGCCGACCTCACCGGTCGAGTCCCCGGCCGACTGGGGACCGATGATGATCGCGCGAAGGCGCTTGCTCTCCGAACTCGCTTCGGACCGCAACCTCTCCGACAGCCAGCGCGAGAGGAAACTCATTCCGGTAAGTGCCGCTGCGCCCAGTACAGGGGCCAGGAACTCAACGCCCAACTCTTCAACTCCCCCTGGCGATGGGCTCCAGATCCTACGCGCGTACAGGGTGCCGTCACAGTCCCCACGGGATACGGGACCGGCGTTCGACAGCCGGGGCGGGCGTCACGGCGCGGGCGCGCCCAGGGGCAGCCGGAGGCGGGTGCCGTGGAAGCCCTCCCGGGTCCGCCGGTCGTGGGTGACGACCACCAGGGTGCCGGTGTAGCCGGCCAGGGCGGCGTCGATCTCCTCGACCAGGGCGGGGGACAGGTGGTTCGTCGGCTCGTCGAGCAGCAGCAGGTCGAGCGGACCGGCCGTCACGAGCCGGGCCAGTTCGAGCCTGCGCCGCTGCCCGACGGACAGCTCCCGCACCCGGACGGCCAGGTCGGCGGCACGGAACAGGCCGAGGCCGAGCAGCTCGCCGGCGTGGTCCTCGGGGCGTCCCGGCCGGCCGGTCGCGAACGCCGCGAGCAGCGTGCGGCCGTCGGCGGCGCGTTCGCAGGGTTCCTGCTGGCGGAGGAACCCGACCCGCTGCGGTCGGCGCACCACACCGGAGTCGGGCGCGAGTTCCCCTGCGAGCACCCGGAGCAGGGTGGTCTTGCCCGCGCCGTTGGGGCCGGTGACGAGCAGCCGCTCCCCGGGGGCGAGCCGCAGCGTCGGAACGGACAGCCGGCCCGCCACCCGCACGTCCTCCAGGTGCACCGCGGCGGACCCGGCCGGCGCCGGGTGCTGCCCGGCGTCCGGCGCTCCGTCGATACGGCCGGCGAACCGCAGCGGCTGCGGGGGCGGCGGCACGGGGTCGTCGGTGAGCCGCTGGAGCCGCTCCCGCGCGTTGCGGATGCGTCCCTGTGCGCCGTGGGAGCGGGAGCGCGCCCGGAACGCGCCGGCGCCGCTGAACGCCCACGGCCCCTTGCGCGGGATCTCGGACAGCAGCCGGATGTTGGCGTCGGCGAGCCGTTCCTGCCGGGCGACCTCCTGGCGCCATTCCTCGTGTTCCCGCACCCACCGGGCCCGGTCCGCCGCCTTGGCGGCGAGGAGGCCGGCGTAGCCGTTGCCGTGGCGGGTCACCGTCCGCCGGTCCTGGTCCACCTCCAGGACGGTGGAGGTGACGCGTTCCAGAAAAGCGCGGTCGTGGGTGGCCGCGACCAGCGTGCCGCGGTGACGCCGCAGGTGGTCCTCCAGCCAGGCCACGGCCTCGTCGTCGAGGTCGTTGGTCGGCTCGTCGAGCAGGAGCAGTTCGGGGGCGGAGGCCAGCGTGGCGGCGAGGGCGAGGCGGGAGCGCTGCCCGCCGGAGAGCGCGTCCAGGCGGCGTTCCCGGTCGAGGGGCGCGCGCTCGCCGAGCCGGCGCAGGATCGTTTCGACGCGGCGGTCCGCGTCGTGTCCGCCGCGCGCCTCGAACTCGGCCACCAAGGCGGCGTACCGGTCGAGTCCGCCGGGTGCGGCCGCGCCGAGCGAGGCTTCCGCGGCCCGGATGCGCCGTTCCAGGGTCCGCAGTTCACGCAGGGCGTGGTCGACGGCGTCGCCCACGCGGGCGGAGGCGGGCAGAACGGGGGCCTGGTCGAGGTGGCCGACGCCGCCGGGCGCGACGACCGTCAGGCTGCCGTCGTCGGCCTGCTCCAGTCCGGCGAGCAGCCGCAGCAGCGTGGACTTCCCGGAGCCGTTGTCGCCGACGAGCCCTGCTTTCTCCCCCGGGCGGACGGTGAAGGAGACCCGGTCGAGGACGATGCGGTCGCCGTGGCGCCGGGTGACGTCGGCGAGGGCGATCTGGGACACGGCCGGAGGGGCGGCCTGGGTGGCGGCCCGGGTGGCGGTGGTGCGGTGGACGGGTGCGGCGGGGGCCGACTGCAAAAGCGCTCCTTCGGTGGGCGGCACGGTCGCGCGGCAGGCGGTTGCGGGGTGGCACGGCCCGGCGCCTGTCGACGGCCATGACAATAGACGAGACGTTTCGTCTCGTCAAGCGCGTCCGCATCGTTGCGTGGTCCTGCATGCCCTTGCCCTGAGCCGCAACGGGAAGGCCGACCGCAAGGAACTGGCGGGCCCCCATCGAGGCCCGCATGTCCCTCCACAACCGCACGCTGAACCCCGAGTTCGCCTCACGCGGACGGGCAAGGGTCGCCACCCCCCGGCGGCATGCGCCCGGACGCGGCGGTTGCCCAGCCGTGCCCGCGCCTCCCGCTCAGCCACCCGCCCCGGAAGGGGGAGCCGACGGGTCGTGGCCGTGCGGCGGTCGCTGGCCGGGGGCCTGGTCGCCGGTGCGGGCGAGGGTGGTGTGCAGGTGCCGAACGGCGTCCTCGGCGTCGTGGAGTTCGTCGGGCGTGGGGAGGGCGGCGCCGAAGGTCTGCCGCCGGCCGGCGGCTGGGACGGCGCGCCAGGTGAGGACGGGGGAGAGGGCGGCGCTGGCACGTGCGAGGAACCAGGCCAGTGGGCCGTGGGTGCGGGCGAGCGTGACGGCGAGGACGGCGAGGGCCTCGCGGAGGTGTTCCAGGCGTTTGATGACCGGCAGCGCGTCCTGCTCGGCAGCCGGGCGGACGACTTCCGCGAGGCCGGCGGCGGCGGTGCGGGCCAGCGCCGCATCCCCGGAGGTCAGCTCCCACAGACCGTTGCGGAGCTGCGTCTCGGCTTCCGTGACGAGGTCCGCGATCTGCGCGCGCATGCCCGTGTCGGCCGGGCGCGGGTCAGAGGGATGCGTGTGGTGCGGGGGCATGGACGCTCTCTTGGTGAGGGCGGTGCATCCGCCTGCGGATCGGGCGTGGCCGCGGGGGTCCGCAGGTGGTCGGCCGCCGGCTCTGCGCGTTGTGCGGCTCGACGGAGCGCCGCCTGCCGTCGGTGTGGCGTGCTGGTGGGGTCCTTCAGGTGTGGAGACGGCTGTTGGTGCCGTCGTGGCCGTCGGCGGTTTCGTCGTTGAACCAGTAGTCGCCGGCGGCGAGGTAGCGGAAGGAGTGGGTGCCGTGGGCGGGCAGCGTGACGCTGGCGGCGCGGGTTCCGTCGCCGCGGGCGGTGAGGGGG
>NZ_JACBGN010000264.1 GCF_013401435.1 Streptomyces sp. BR123 | reverse complement strand
TGTGTATAAGAGACAGGCCCCGTACCCGCGGCCCCGGTCGGTCCCGTCTCCCGGGTCCGCAGGCTGGCCCCGCCGGCGCTCTGGCTGTTCTCCGCCGCCGCGGCATTTGCGTACGTAGGCGCCGTGGATCCCAATGAACCGGGCCACTATCCGGTCTGCCCGCTTTTCCGTGTCACCGGAATCCTGTGCCCCGGATGTGGCGGACTGCGCAGCGCCCATGCCTTCGCCCACGGCGATCTGATCACGGCTTTCGGGGCGAATGCCCTGGCCGTCATCGGCTACTTCGTCTTCGCCGTCGTCATGGCCGTCTGGCTGGTTCGGGCCTGGCGCGGCGCGCCCATCCGGCGTTTCGCCCTGCCGGCACCGTACTGGTGGGCCGCCGGCGGGATGGCGCTGGTCTTCTCGGTCGTCCGGAACCTGCCGTTCGGTTCCGCACTGGCCCCCTGAGCCCTATATGAAGCCGAGATTCCGAATGTCCATTTAATGGGACGCCGTCAACCGCGTGCGGAGGGCAACGCCCCGGGCGGATACCATTTGATTGCTGACCTTGCAGTTGTACGTGTCTGCAAGGCGGCCGACCGTCATCGACCCGGAAGGGGGCCGCTCGCGTGAGTGTGCTCGACGAGATCATCGAAGGGGTCCGCGAAGACCTTGCCGAACGGCAGTCCCGCGTGAGCCTCGACGAGCTCAAGGAGCGTGCCGCCAAGGCGCCCCAGGCCAAGGACGGCGTCGCAGCCCTGCGCGGCGACGGCGTCAAGGTGATCTGCGAGGTCAAGCGCTCCAGCCCCTCCAAGGGCGCGCTGGCCGCGATCGCCGACCCTGCCGGACTTGCCGCCGACTACGAGGCGGGCGGTGCGGCGGTCATCTCCGTCCTCACCGAGCAGCGCCGGTTCGGCGGCTCGCTGGCCGACCTGGAGGCAGTCCGCGCACGCGTGGACATCCCGATCCTCCGCAAGGACTTCATCGTCACGGCCTACCAGCTGTGGGAGGCCCGCGCCTACGGCGCCGACCTCGTGCTGCTGATCGTCGCGGCCCTGGAGCAGGAGGCCCTCGTCTCCCTCATCGAGCGGGCCGAGTCCATCGGCCTCACCCCGCTCGTCGAGGTCCACGACGAGGAGGAGATCGAGCGCGCGGTCGCGGCCGGCGCGAAGATCATCGGCGTGAACGCCCGCAACCTCAAGGACCTCACCGTCGACCGCTCCACCTTCGAGCGCGTCGTCGGCGAGATCCCGGCCCACATCGTCAAGGTCGCCGAGTCCGGCATCCGCGGCCCGCACGACCTGATCGCCTACGCCAACGAGGGCGCGGACGCCGTCCTCGTCGGCGAGTCCCTGGTGACCGGACGCGACCCGAAGGCGGCCGTGGCCGACCTCGTCGCCGCCGGCGCCCACCCCGCCCTGCGCCACGGCCGGAGCTGACCCGACCCATGCCCACCCGCCGCCCCTCCGTCCGCACCCGTCCGGGCCACGGCCCGGCCGCCGGCGTGCCGACGGCCCACGCGCCCCTGGCGCGCGGCTGCCGCCCCCGCGGCTGCCGTGCCCCGGCCCGGCGCGTCCACGGGCGGCGGGTGCGGTACGTGATCGGCTCCGAACCCGGCCAGGTCAACGGCATGCGATGGCGTCGCGGAGACGCGCTGTAGCGGACCCGTCCCGCCCGGCAGGCACGCCCTGCCGCGGGCCCGTTCCGCACGGCCCCGGCCCCGTGAAGACCGGCCCGTCCGGCCGCCCCGGGGCGCAGGGCCCCCGCACCGTACCCACCCACACCCCCGAGCGGGGTGTGTGGTGTGCGTGTCACGGGCGGGCGGCGCACTACGGTGACCACCACCCGCCGCACCACGCATCCCGTAGGAGTGACTGGGCATGTCCAGCGCCAGCGAGTTCTTCATCCCGGACCCGGAGGGTCACGTCCCCGACGCCGAGGGCTACTTCGGCGAATTCGGCGGCAAGTTCATCCCGGAGGCGCTCGTCGCCGCCGTGGACGAGGTGGCCGTCGAGTACCGCAAGGCCAAGGACGACCCGGCCTTCGCGGCCGAGCTGAACGACCTCATGGTCAACTACACCGGCCGCCCCAGCGCCCTGACCGAGGTGCCGCGCTTCGCCGAGCACGCCGGCGGCGCCCGGATCTTCCTCAAGCGCGAGGACCTCAACCACACCGGCTCGCACAAGATCAACAACGTGCTGGGGCAGGCGCTGCTCACCAAGCGCATGGGCAAGACCCGCGTCATCGCCGAGACCGGCGCCGGCCAGCACGGCGTGGCCACCGCCACCGCCTGCGCCCTCTTCGGCCTCGACTGCACCATCTACATGGGCGAGGTCGACACCCGGCGCCAAGCCCTGAACGTGGCCCGGATGCGCATGCTCGGCGCCGAGGTCATCGCCGTGAAGTCCGGCTCGCGCACCCTCAAGGACGCGATCAACGAGGCCTTCCGCGACTGGGTCGCCAACGTCGACCGCACCCACTACCTCTTCGGCACCGTCGCCGGCCCGCACCCCTTCCCGGCCATGGTCCGCGACTTCCACCGCGTCATCGGCGTCGAGGCCCGCCGCCAGATCCTGGAGCGCACCGGCCGGCTGCCCGACGCCGTCGCCGCCTGCGTCGGCGGCGGCTCCAACGCCATCGGCCTCTTCCACGCCTTCATCCCCGACACCGAGGTCCGCCTCGTCGGCTTCGAGCCCGCCGGGCACGGCGTCGAGACCGGAGAGCACGCGGCCACCCTCACCGCCGGCGAGCCCGGCATCCTCCACGGCTCCCGCTCCTACGTCCTCCAGGACGAGGAGGGCCAGATCACCGAGCCGTACTCCATTTCGGCCGGTCTGGACTACCCGGGCATCGGCCCGGAGCACTCCTTCCTCAAGGACACCGGCCGCGGCGAGTACCGCGCGGTCACCGACGACGCCGCCATGCAGGCCCTGCGCCTGCTCTCGCGCACCGAGGGCATCATCCCGGCCATCGAGTCGGCCCACGCCCTCGCCGGCGCCCTGGACCTCGGCCGCGAGCTGGGCGAGGACGGCCTGATCGTGGTCAACCTCTCCGGCCGCGGGGACAAGGACATGGACACCGCCGCCCGCTACTTCGGGCTGTACGACAACGCCGAGGGGGAGCCGAAGTGAGCAGCGAGACGACCGGCCGCATCCAGCTGCTGAGCGACACCCTCGCCAAGGCGAAGGCCGAGGACCGTGCCGCCCTCGTCGCCTACCTCCCGGCGGGCTTCCCGACCGTCGACGGCGGCATCGAGGCCGTGAAGGCCGTCATCGAGGGCGGCGCCGACATCGTCGAGGTCGGCCTCCCGCACAGCGACCCCGTCCTCGACGGCGCCGTCATCCAGACCGCCGACGACATCGCCCTCCGCGGCGGCGTCAAGATCGCCGACGTGCTGCGCACCGTCCGCGAGGCGCACGAGGCGACCGGGGCACCGGTGCTGGTGATGACGTACTGGAACCCGATCGACCGGTACGGCGTGGAGCGGTTCGCCACCGAGCTCGCCGCAGCGGGCGGCGCCGGCTGCATCCTGCCGGACCTGCCGGTCCAGGAGTCGGCGCTGTGGCGCGAGCACGCCGACCGGCATGGTCTGGCCACCGTCTTCGTCGTCGCCCCCAGCAGCAAGGACGAGCGCTTGGCGACCATCACGGCCGCCGGTTCCGGTTTCGTCTACGCCGCCTCCCTGATGGGCGTCACCGGAACCCGCGAGTCGGTTGGCCACGAGGCCCGGGAACTGGTCCGCCGTACGCGCACGACCGCCGGTGCCCGCCGTGGGCTCCCGGTGTGCGTGGGCCTCGGCGTCTCCAACGCCGTACAGGCCAAGGAGGTCGCCGGCTTCGCCGACGGGGTGATCGTCGGCTCGGCGTTCGTGAAGCTGCTGCTGGACGCGCCGGACCTGCCGGCCGGGCTGGCGGCCGTACGGGCGCTGGCGGGCGAACTTGCGGAAGGCGTACGCAGGAGCTGACCCGGGCGCGGGCCCCACAGAGGTTCCGTAGCCCGATCGGGTGGATGTGGGAGCAGGGAGGCACGGGAGTGCCTCCCTGCTTCGTTTGGCCGACCGTGAGCGAGATGAACGACGGTGCGAACCGCCAAGCGAAGCGATCGGCCAGGGAGCGGCTCCAAGCGGAGCGCGAGCGGGAGAGGAAGAAGGACAAGCGCCGGCGGACGCTCGTCGTGGCGACGGCGGTCGTCGGCGTACTGGCCTTGGCGGCGGTCGTCGGCCTGATCGCGGCCAACGCCGGCAAGGGCGACAAGGACACGGCCGGCCCGGTGACCGCCCCCGCCGGGGCCGCAGGCAAGGACGCCCTCGCCATCCCGACCGGCAGGAGCGAGGCCAAGTCCACCCTGACCGTGTGGGAGGACTTCCGCTGCCCCGCCTGCAAGTCCTTCGAGGTCAACTACAAGGACACGATCCACGAGCTGGAGGCCAAGGGCCTGCTCAAGGGCGAGTACCACCTGGTCACCCTGATCGACGGCAACATGGGCGGCAGCGGCTCCCTCAAGTCCGCCAACGCTGCCGCGTGCGCGCAGGACGCCGGGAAGTTCACCGAGTACCACGACCTGCTGTTCCAGAACCAGCCGGAGGAGACCGACGACGCCTACGGCAGCAACGCGAAGCTGATCGAGCTGGCCGGCAAGGTCGAGGGGCTGGACACCCCCGCCTTCCGCGAGTGCGTCGAGAAGGGGACGCACAACAGCTGGGTGGCCAAGTCGCACGAGGCGTTCCGCGCCGGGAACTTCCGCGGCACCCCGACCATCCAGCTGAACGGCAAGGACATCTTCGCCGACCAGGCCAACCCGATCACCCCGCAGAAGCTGAAGGAGCAGGTGGAGGCCGCGGCGAAGGGCACCGCCACCACGGGCGGCGGGAAGGCCTCGGCGTCCCCGTCGGCATCGGCCTCCTCCGGGTCCTCGGCTTCGGCCTCGCCGGGGTCGCGGGCGAAGGGCACCGGCACGGGCGCCGGCACCGGCACGGGCACGGGCGCCGGCACGGGCGCCGGCACCGGCACGGGCACGGGCGCCGGCACGGGCGCCGGTTCCGGCACCGGAGGCTCGCGGACCGGGGCCTCGTCCGCGGAGGCGACGGGGAGGGCCGGGCAGGGCTGACGCCCGGCTGAGCGCGTCTGACGCACGGCCCGGTGGAACGAGACGGTCCGGTCCGGGAGCGCCGTGCACGCCAGGTGTCGATTTGATGGCAGCTTGCCGGGCGGGTTGCGATCCGCACCGCCCGGCAGGGTAGCGTCGGTCCTGCCATGGAACTTGCCTACATCCCCAGCCCGTCGACCGGTGTGGTCCACCTCGGACCGATCCCGCTGCGCGGCTACGCGTTCTGCATCATCATCGGTGTCTTCGTCGCCGTCTGGCTCGGCAACAGGCGCTGGATCGCACGCGGCGGAAAGCCGGGCACGGTCGCGGACATCGCCGTGTGGGCGGTCCCGTTCGGCCTGGTCGGCGGCCGCCTCTACCACGTGATCACCGACTACCAGCTGTACTTCGGCGAAGGCCGCAACTGGGTCGACGCCTTCAAGATCTGGGAGGGCGGCCTCGGCATCTGGGGCGCGATCGCGCTGGGCGCGCTCGGCGCCTGGATCGGCTGCCGCCTGCGCGGCATCCCGCTGCCCGCCTGGGCCGACGCCCTGGCACCCGGCATCGCCCTGGCCCAGGCCATCGGCCGCTGGGGCAACTGGTTCAACCAGGAGCTCTACGGGCGCGCCACCGACCTCCCGTGGGCGGTGAAGATCAGCGACGGCGCCAACCGCGTCGCCGGCACCTACCATCCGACCTTCCTGTACGAGTCGCTGTGGTGCCTCGGCGTCGCCGGGCTGGTGCTCTGGGCCGACAAGCGGTTCAAGCTCGGCCACGGCCGCGCCTTCGCCCTGTACGTGGCCGCGTACTGCGTAGGACGCAGCTGGATCGAGTACATGCGGGTCGACGAGGCCCACCACATCCTCGGCCTGCGCCTCAACGTCTGGACCTCGATCGTCGTCTTCCTGCTGGCCGTGATCTACTTCGTGCTCTCCGCGAAGCTGCGCCCGGGCCGCGAGGCGGTCGTCGAGCCCGATCGCGGCCCCTCCGGGGACGCCGCGGCGAAGACCGGGGACACCGGGGCCGGTGACGCGAAGCCCGCGGACGCGAAGGTCGCCGGGGCCGAGGCGGGTGACGCGAAGCCCGCGGACGCGAAGGCCAAGAAGCTCTGACCCGGTCCGGCCGGGCCGGACCGCCCGCCGGACCCCGCCGGACAGCACACCGCCGAGAGGGGCGCCACGCCGCAGCGTGGCGCCCCTCTCGCCGTGCCCCCCGTTTGGCATGATCGCCCCCGAAGATCCACACATGAGGGGCGGGACGACATGAACGAGCGCCGCAGGGTGCTGCTGACCGGGGCCGGAGCCGTCGCCGGACTGGCCGGGGCGGCCTCCATATCCGCTGCCGCGCCGGCCGCCGCCGCATCGGTGCCGGACTGGTTCGACGTCAAGGCGTACGGCGCCGTCGGCGACGGCTCCACCGACGACGCGCCCGCCGTCCAGCGAGCCCTGGACGCCGCCCGTGCCGCCGGCGGCGGTACCGTCCACTTCCCGGCCGGCAACTACCTGGTCCGGCCCGCCGCCGGGAAAACCGCCGCCCTCAGCGTCGACGGCGACGGGATCCGCCTGACCGGCTCCGGCGCCAAGACCTCCACCCTGGTCAAGGGCGCCGACTGCACCCTGCTGAAGATGTCCGGCAGCGGTCCCGCCTATTCCACCGGCGCCACCCACCGCCGCTACTGCTCGATCGAGAACCTCGGCTTCAACGGCAACCGCAAGACCGGCCTGCTGCTGGAGCTCTACTACAACAACAACTCCTACTTCCGCGATCTCTTCATGTCCGCCAACAACGACATGTGCATCGACGCCGTGGAATTCTGGGACTCCCGCTTCTACAACCTCGTCATCGAGGAGTGCACCGGCCGGGCCGGCAGCACCACACAGCCCAACATCTGGCTGCGCAACGCCTCCTCCGCCACCAAGGGCTCCTGGGGCCACAGCGAGGACAACGTCAACCAGATCCACTTCGTCGGCTGCCGCCTGGAGGCCTTCGGCACCGGCGCGCTGTGGATCGGTCAGGGAGCCGTCACCACCAACAACCCCAACGGGATCTACCTCACGGACTGCAAGTTCGAGACCTCCCGCATGCAGGGCGGCCCCCACCTGAAGACCGACGCGGGCTGCCGGCACGTCTACGCCACCAACATCTACTGCTACGCCGGCGGCTTCGCGGCCGGAGCCCCGGCCACCGCGCAGAACATCATCGCCTGGGCGGCCAGTGCCAGCGCCCTGGAGAACGTGGTCATCGCCAACGGCGGCAAGCCCACCGTCAACGCCGGTGTCGCCCTCTACTCCGGTCCCGGCTCCACCGCCGTGCTCCGCAACGTCGTCGGCCACTACGAGACCGCACCCGCCGGCCCGCACATCTACTACGAGCAGTCGAGCACGGGCGACTTCCGGGTGGAGAACAGCTACGGGACCAAGGGCGGCCAGTCCGGCGGCACCGTCCCCGTCAAGAACGCCGCCAATCCGCCCCTGCGCCTGGTCCCCGGCCCGGTCACCGACGCCTCCTTCACCCGGCAGCCGGTGGACGGCACGATGGCCGTCGACTCGGCGAACAAGCGGCTGTACGTCCGCGTCGGCGGCCAGTGGCTCTGGTCGCCCCTCAACACCTGAGCGCGGATCAGGAGAATGCCGGCGACTCCCGGCGGGACAGGGCGACGATCCGCTCCGCGCCCGCCAGGACCGCCGGGTCGACGAACCGGCCGTCGGGCAGGGCCACCGCTCCCGGGCTGCGCCGGGCCGCCGCGACGATCTCCTCTGCGGCGCTGACCTCCTCCGGGGCCGGCAGATAGGCCCGCTCGATCACCGGCAGCTGCCGCGGGTGGATCGCCGCCCGGCCCAGGAAGCCCAGCGCCCGGCCACGGGCGCACGAGGCGGCGAGCGCCTCCATGTCCCGGATGTCGGGGAACACCGACTGGGCGGGCGGGGCCAGCCCGGCGGCCCGGGCGGCGACCACCACCCGCGAGCGCGGCCAGTCGAGCCCCGCCTCCGCGCTGATGCCCAGGTCGGCGCGGAGGTCGGCCTCCCCGAGGGACAGCCCGCGCAGGGCGGGGTGGGCGCGGGCGATCTCGTACGCCCGTTCCACGGCCAGCGCCGACTCCAGCAGAACGTGCAGGGCCACCCCGCCGGTGCGGTCGGCGGCCTGGACGATCTGCTCCGGGGCGGTGATCTTCGGCAGCCGCAGTCCGGCCAGCCCCCGCTTCCCCGTCAGCGCGGCGAGGTCGGCGCCGCCCCAGGGGGAGGCGAGCGCGTTGACGCGGACGTGGACGGCGACCGGCGGTCGCTCCGCGAGCAGCTCGGCGGTGGCCGCCCGGGCGTACTCCTTGCGGGAGGCCGACACAGCGTCCTCCAGGTCGACGATGACGGCGTCGGCCCCCGAGCGCAGGGCCTTGGCGACCACCTCCGGGCGATCACCGGGTACGTAGAGCCAGGTCAGGATCACAGGGCCCCCTCCAGCCGGAGCGCGCTGATCTCGGCCTCGGTCAGGCCGAGCTCGGTGAGGACGGTGTCGGTGTCCGCGCCGTGCGGGCGGCCCGCCCAGCGGATCGCGCCCGGGGTCTCCGACAGCCGGAACAGGATGTTCTGCATCCGGAGCGGGCCGAGCTCCGGATCCTCGACCTCGGTGACGGTGTCCAGGGCCGCGAACTGCGGATCGGCCAGGACGTCCCGTACGTCGTACACCCGGGCGATCGCGGCCTCGGCCTCCTCGAAGGCGGCGACGACGTCGTCGGCCTTGTGGCGGGCGATCCAGTCACCGACCGCCGCGTCGAGCACGGGCGCGTGCGCGGCCCGGCCCGAGCCGGTCGCGAACCACGGCTCCGCGGCCAGCTCGGGTCGGCCGACCAGGCGCAGCACCCGCTCCGCCACGGACTGCGCCGAGGTCGACACCGCCAGCCAGCGGCCGTCGGCGCTGCGGTAGGTGTTGCGGGGGGCGTTGTTCACGGAGCGGTTCCCGGTGCGCGGCTGGACGTAGCCCAGCTGGTCGTACCAGAGCGGGTGCGGGCCCAGCACGGTCAGGATCGGCTCGATGATCGCCAGGTCCACGACCTGCCCGCGGCCGGTGCGGTCGCGTCCGGCGAGGGCCGTCATCACGGCGTACGCGCAGGTCAGCGCGGCAATCGAATCGGCCAGGCCGAACGGCGGCAGGGTCGGCGGGCCGTCCGGCTCCCCGGTGATCGCGGCGAAGCCGCTCATCGCCTCGGCGAGGGTGCCGAAGCCGGGCCGGCGGGCGTACGGGCCCTGCTGGCCGAAGGCCGTGACGCGGGCCAGCACCAGCCGTGGGTTGGCGGCGGACAGCGCGTCCCAGCCCAGGCCCCACCGCTCCAGGGTGCCGGGGCGGAAGTTCTCGACGACGACGTCCGCGGTGGCGGCCAGCCGCAGCAGGGTGTCCCGGCCGCCCGGGGTGGACAGGTCGAGCGTCATCGTCCGCTTGTTCCGGCCCAGCAGCTTCCACCACAGGCCGATCCCGTCCTTGGCGGGGCCGTGCCCCCGGGAGGGGTCGGGGCGGCCCGGATGCTCGACCTTGACCACCTCGGCCCCGAAGTCGCCGAGCAGGGTGGCGGCGAGCGGCCCGGCGAACAGCGTGGCGAGGTCCAGCACCCGCAGCCCGCCCAGGGGCCCGGTCCCGGGGCCCGTCCCGGCCCCGGGACCGGGCCCCGGGGCGGCACCGAGGTCCGGGGCGGGGCCGGGGGACGCCGTTCGGTCC
>NZ_JACBGN010000263.1 GCF_013401435.1 Streptomyces sp. BR123 | reverse complement strand
AGCCCACCCCGCCCCGCCACGTCGTCGTCATCGGCGGCAGCATGGCCGGCCTGCTCGCGGCAGCGGTGCTCGCCGAGCACGCGAAGGTCACGATCATCGACGCCGACACGCTTCCCGACAGTCCGGCGCCGCGGCGCGGACTCCCCCAGGCCCGGCACGTCCACGTCCTGTGGTCGGGCGGGGCGCGTGCCATCGAGCGGATCCTGCCGGGCATCACCGAGGCGTGGATCGCGGCGGGAGCCATCCGCCGGAGCCTGCCCACCGACCTGGTCACCAAGACGGCACAGGGGTGGATCCCGCGCTGCCGGGAGAAGCAGTTCAACATCTCGTGCAGCCGCGACCTGCTCGACGCGGTGGTCCGCGCCCGCGTGACGGGCCTGAGCGGTGTCACCACCCTGCAGCAGAGCCGGGTGCGGGCGCTGGAGGGGACGGCGGCCCGCATCATCGGCGTCCGCGTCGACACCCCCGGGCAGGAGGGGCTGCTGGTCACCGCCGACCTCGTCGTGGACGCCAGCGGGCGGGGCTCCCGCGCCCGGGCCTGGCTCCAGCAGCTCGGGGTGGGCGGGATCAGGCAGGCGCAGGTGGACTCCGGGCTGGTGTACGCGACCCGGATCTTCGAAGCACCGCCCGGGGCCCACGAAATGGGCTTCCCCATCGTCAACGTGCAGTCCGACCCGCGGGTCCCCGTACCCGGGCGGACCGCGACGATCGTGCCCATCGAGAACGGCCGGTGGCAGGTCACCCTGTCGGGCACCCGCGGCGGCCAGCCCACGGGCGACCCCGACCGGTTCATCCCGTTCGCCACGGGCATCCGGGACCCGATCGTCGGCGAGCTCCTCGAAGGCCGCAAGCCGCTCACCGACGTCGCCGTCACCCAGGGCACCGCCAACCGGCGGGTCTACTTCGAGAAGGCCGGCCTGCCCGACGGGTTCTTCGCCGTCGGGGACTCGGTGGCCACCTTCAACCCGCTGTACGGGCAGGGCATGACCGTCGCCGCCCAGGGGCTGCTGGCCGTACGGGCGCTGCTGCGCGCCAAGGGGCTCGCCCACCCCTCGTTCGGCCGCGAGGCGCAGCGGGCGCTCGCCCCGATGGTGGCCACCGCCTGGGGACTGGCCACCTCCCAGGACATCCTCTACCCGGGGGCCACCGGGATGCGGCCGCGGGCCGGGGTCGGCCTGCTGAACGCGTACGTCAGCCGGCTGGTGACGGGCGCGACCACCCGGGAGGCGCTGACGGCCGCGTTCCTCCGGGTCATCACGATGAGCAGCCCGCCCACGTACTGGCTGCGCCCGTGGGTGGTGTGGCAGGTGCTGCGCGCCTCGGACCGGGGCGCGCCGAAGGCGCCGCCGCTGACCGCGGCCGAGCGGGCCGTCGCGGGCCTCGGCCCGGTCGCCGGGCGGTCCGGACCCGCGGCAGCGCCCGGGCCGGGCGGCCCCGTCGATCCGGTCGGCCCCGTCGGCCAGGCGCGATGAACGACGGGCTCATCCTCTACGTGCCCGGGTCGGTACTGATCCTGGCACTGCTGATCAAGGCGCCGACGCTGCGGCGGAACTGGGACCAGCCGCTGATGCGGGCGGTGTGCACCCTGCTGGTCGTCGGCTGCCTCGTGATGTTCCTGGCCTCGCCCCCGACGATCGCGGCGGTGAACCGGCTGACCGGCATCACCAACTTCTCGGCGCCGCTGGTGTACGCGGTGCTCACGGCGTTCTCGGGATCGTGCGTCGTCCTGGTGCTGCACTGGGGCGGCGGCCCGCCCGCGGTGGTCCGGCGGGCGACCCGGCTCACGTCGGCGGTGTTCGGAGCCGTCGCCCTGCTCATCGTCCTCCTGTTCGTGATGGGGGACGCGCCCGTCGAGCGGCTGCGGGACCTGGACACGTACTACGCCACCACGCCCTGGCTCCGCGAGATGATCGTCTGCTACCTGCTGGCGCACATGGCGGGCAGTTCGGCCCTGACCGTCCTGTGCTGGAAGTGGCTGCTGCGGGCGGACCCCTCACTGCGGCCGCTGCGCACCGGACTGGCGCTGATCGTGCTCGGCGGGGTGGCGGACCTGGGCTACCTGGCGGCGAAGTGGGCTGCCGTGGGCGCCCGGTGGGCCGGCCGCGACTGGGACGGGCTGTCCACGTACGCGGCCCCGCCGCTGGCGGCATCGGCGGCCCTGCTGGTCGGTGCGGGGTTCATCGTGCCGCTGGTCGGAGGCTCGGAGGCCTGGCGGGACTACAGCCGGTACCGGCGGCTGCGCCCGCTGTGGAAGGCGCTGCGCGGCTTCGCCTCGCCGAGCGTGCGGACGGTGCCGCTGACCTGGTGGTCGCCGATCGGGATCCGGCTGATCCACCGCGAGTCGGTGATCGACGACGGGATCCTGGCGCTGGGCTGCTGGTTCGACCCCGGGGTGCGGTGCGCCGCGTACGAGGCCGCGCGGGCCCAGGGCATGGACGGGCCGCGGGCCTCGCTGGTGGCGGACGCGGCGATGCTCGCGGCGGCCGTGCGGCGCCGGGAGGCCGCCGAGATCGCGGGCTGTGTCGGGGAGCACCGGAAGGACGCCGACCAGGGGCCGCCCGACCCGTACCGGCTGGACTCCACGCCGCTGGCGGCGCTGGCCCGGGAGTTCCGCTCGTCGCCGATCGTGGCGGCCGTACGCAGCGGCCACGACGGCCACGACGGCCACGGGAAATGATCCGCGGCGCTCGGGCGGCGAGGCGGCAGGCGGCGGCCGCTCAGGCGGCGAGGGCCTCGCCGGGTCCGGTCGCCGGTTCGGGGTTGCGGGCGAGCCATGCCCCGTACGAGCGGACCCGGCGCCAGTGTCTGAGCTGGTCGAGGGCGAACGCCGCCCGGGCCGAGGCGTGCGGCCGCGGTTCCATGCCCCGGGCGAGCCGGTGCAGTTGGAAGCGTACGAAGGCCAGCAGCCCGGCGCCGGCCAGGTCCCGGTCCTTCCACCTCAGTCGTTCCACGGTGACGTGCACGTCCTCCCCCGCGCGCCAGCGGGCCGGCAGGTCGGGCCGGAAGGCCAGGGCGGAGGCGAGGCCGACGACGGCGAACCCGCGGTCGAGGACCCGGCCCGCGGTCTGGCTGCGGGCTATCCCGCCGGTCAGCATGAGCGGCATGGCGGCGGACTCGACGAGCTGTTCGGCGAAGGCGAGGAAGTACGCCTCGCGCTCCAGGGTCCGCAGGTCGGCCGTGCGGCCCAGGGTGGCGGGGCTCTCGACGCTGCCCCCGGACAGTTCGACCAGGTCGACGGCGAGGCCGCCGAGGATCTCCAGGACCCGGGCGGCGTCGTCGGTGTCGAAGCCGCCGCGCTGGAAGTCGGCGGTGTTCAGCTTCACCGCGACCGCGAAGTCGTCCCCGACCTGCTCGCGGACGGCCCGGACGACCTCGGTGAGCAGCCGGACCCGGTTGTGGAGGCTGCCGCCCCAGCGGTCGGTGCGCCGGTTGACCAGCGGGGAGAGGAACTGGCTGAGGAGGTAGCCGTGGGCGGCGTGGATCTGGACGCCGTGGAAGCCGGCCTCCCGCGCCCGTCGGGCGGTGACCGCGAAGCGGTGGACGGTGGCCAGGACGTCGGCCTCGGTCATCGCGGTGGGGCGGGCGAAGCGCTTGGTGTGCTTGCCGAGGCTCACCCCGACCTCGGAGGGCGCCCAGGCGGTGCCGGGCATCTCCGCGCCGACCTGCCGGCCGGGGTGGTTGATCTGCATCCAGATCTGGCCGCCGCCCGAGGCGGCGGCCCGGGCCCAGCGGCGGAAGGGGCCGAGGGGGGCGTGCGCGTCGAGGACGATCGTCCCCGGGGCGGTCAGGGCCCGGCGGTCCACCATGACGTTGCCGGTGATCAGCAGTCCGGCGCCGCCCTGCGCCCACCGGCGGTAGAGGCGCTCGATGCGCTCGCCGGGCAGCTGGCCGGGCCCGGCGAGGCCCTCCTCCATCGCGGCCTTCGCGAGCCTGTTCGGCAGCCGGCCGCCGTGGGGCAGGTCGAGTGGCGTGAAGAGGTCCATCTGCGCTCCCCCGGACCGCTTGTGGCACGTGTCATCCGTATGCGGCCGACAAGATACCGCCACGTGTCCGGGACGCGTCACCCCCCTGCCCGACCCGGCTGTGGTCGGTCAGAGGTCCGCGACGGAGAGGCCGGCCTGCGCCGCGGCCGCCTGCACGGTCTGCTCCAGCAGCACGGCGATGGTCATCGGCCCGACGCCGCCGGGGACCGGGGTGATCAGCGAGGCGCGGGCGGCGGACTCGAAGTGCACATCGCCGACGTTGCCCTCGTTGTAGCCGGCGTCCAGGACCACGGCGCCCGGCTTGATGTCCTCGCCGCGGATGAACTCGGCCTTGCCGACGGCGGCGACCAGGACGTCGGCCTGGCGGACGATCGAGGACAGGTCCCGGGTGCGGGAGTGGCAGTAGGTGACGGTGGCGTTCTGCTCCAGCAGCAGCATGCCGGCGGGCTTGCCGAGGATGGCGCTGCGGCCGACGACCACGGCGTGCTTGCCGGTGAGGTCCACGTCGTACTCGGCGAGCAGCCGCATGATGCCGCCCGGGGTGCAGGAGACGAAGCCCGGCAGGCCGAAGCCCATGGCGGCGAAGGAGTGCATGGTGACGCCGTCGACGTCCTTGCCGGGGGCGATGGCCTCGAAGGCGGCGCGCTCGTCGATGTGGTGCGGGACCGGGTGCTGGAGCAGGATGCCGCTGATCGCCGGGTCCTCGGAGAGGGCCGTGAGGGTGGCGACGAGCTCCTCGGTGGTGGTACCGGCCGGCAGCTCCACGTGGCGGGAGGTGATCCCGGCCTTGGCGCAGCGGTTCTGCTTCATGCGGACGTAGGTGACGGAGGCCGGGTCCTCGCCGACCAGGACGGTCGCGAGGCAGGGCGCGGTGCCGGTGCGCTCGGTGAGCTTCGCCGCGTGGGCGGCGGTCTGCTCCGTGATGCGGCGGGCGAGGGCGGTGCCGTCCATGAGGCGGGCGGTGGCAGTCGTCATACGGGTCTCCTGGGCGTCGCTGCGGATCGCGGTTCGCCCAGGCGCGCGGCACTCGGCGCACGCGCGGTACGCCGGGCGCACGACGGTGTGACGTACGCCGGGCCGCTCCCCGGTGGTGATCCACCCGAACGCCAGTCACGGCCCGTGCCCACTGTAGTCGACGGCCCGGCGCGGCCCGAGCGGCCCCGGGCCGGTCCCCGGGGAGGCGGGCAAATCGGTGGATCGCCGGCGCCGCCCCTGGAACGATGGGGGCCATGACCCGTACGTTCGACCATCTGGTGGCGGAGGGCGAGTCCGTCTCGGTGGAGGGGTGGGACTTCTCCTGGCTCGACGGCCGCGCCACCGAGCAGCGGCCTTCCTGGGGCTATCAGCGGATGCTGGGCGAGCGGCTCGCCCGGGTCCGCTCCGCGCTGGACATCCAGACCGGCGGTGGCGAGGTGCTCGCGGGGGCGGGGCCGCTGCCGCCGCTGACGGCGGCGACCGAGTCGTGGCCGCCGAACATCGACAGGGCCACCCGGCTGCTGCACCCGCTGGGTGCGGTGGTGGTCGCGGACGCCGACGAGCCGCCGCTGCCGTTCGGGGACGAGGCGTTCGAACTGGTGTGCAGTCGGCATCCGGTGACCGTCTGGTGGGACGAGATCGCGCGGGTGCTGCGCCCGGGCGGCACGTACTTCTCCCAGCAGGTCGGGCCGTCGAGCGTCTTCGAGCTCGTCGAGTACTTCCTCGGGCCGCAGCCGGAGGAGGTCCGGCGCGCCCGGCACCCCGACGACGCGGCCGCCGAGGCCGCGAAGGCGGGGCTCGACGTGGTCGACCTGCGCTCCGAGCGGCTGCGGACGGAGTTCCACGACATCGGGGCGGTCATCTACTTCCTGCGGAAGGTGATCTGGATGGTGCCGGGATTCACCGTCGCCCAGTACCGTGACCGCCTGCGGGAGCTGCACGAGGAGATCGGGCGGGAGGGCCCGTTCGTGGCGCACACCGCCCGCTTCCTCGTCGAGGCGCGCAGACCGGGCTGAGCCCGGCCGGCGGGGTTCGGGGGCGCACGGGCGCGCGGACGGATTTCCGGCCGATCGGTTGCGTGTCCACGGCGTGGCGCAGGTCACTCAATTCAGCGCGTAACGAATCGACTCGGGCATGCGATGAACCGACAGGTTGTCCTCGCGCGGCACCGGAATACAGACCCCCTCGGGTCTGTTTCCGCAAGGACGCGCGATGATGGCCCGCCCACTCCTTATCTGTTCGCAACGAGAGGCTTCTTGTGTCGCTCAGCCCGTCCCGTACGTTCCCTCCGGAGATCGCCGATTCCGAGGCCCTGGTCGCGCTCGTCGAGCGCGGCCGCGAGCAGGGTCACATCAACGGTGACGACGTGCGCCAGGCCTTCGAGGCCGGGCGCATCCCGGTGGACCAGTGGAAGCGGGTCCTGCGCAGCCTGAACCAGGTCCTGGACGAGGAGGGTGTCGCCCTCCACGTCAGCGCGGCCCCCGCCACCAAGGCTGCCGCCAAGAAGCCCCGCAAGGCTGCCGCCGCCCCGGCCCGCACCGTGACCAAGAAGGTCGCGGCGCCGCGCCCGATCGGCGCCCGGAGCAAGGCCGCGACCGCCGCTGCCGCCGCCGCTGCGGCGGCGCAGGCCGCCGCCCCGGCCGCCGCAACCGCCGCCTCCGCCGCCGCCTCGGCGATATCCGCCACGTCGGCCGCCGCACCGCAGGCCGTGGCGGCAGAGGCCGCCGCCGAGCCGAAGAAGCGGACGGTCAAGAAGGCCGCGGCGAAGAAGACCACCGCGAAGAAGACCACTGCGGCAGCCAAGAAGGCCACCGCCAAGGACGCCGACGACGCCGAGAACCCGTCCGTCGAGGGCGAGGACTGGCAGACCGAGGAGCTCGTCGACGAGGTCGAGGAGGAGACCCCGGGCGGCGGCCAGGGCTTCGTGCTGTCCGACGAGGACGAGGACGACGCCCCGGCGCAGACGGTCATGGTGGCAGGTGCCACCGCCGACCCGGTCAAGGACTACCTCAAGCTCATCGGCAAGGTGCCGCTGCTCAACGCCGAGCAGGAGGTCGAGCTCGCCAAGCGGATCGAGGCCGGCCTGTTCTCCGAGTACAAGCTCGAAGAGGAGGAGGACCTCAAGCCCGCGTACCGGCGCGAGCTGGAGATCCTGGTCGAGGACGGCCGCCGGGCCAAGAACCACCTGCTGGAGGCCAACCTCCGCCTCGTGGTGTCCCTCGCCAAGCGCTACACGGGCCGCGGCATGCTCTTCCTGGACCTGATCCAGGAGGGCAACGTCGGTCTGATCCGCGCCGTGGAGAAGTTCGACTACACCAAGGGCTTCAAGTTCTCCACGTATGCGACCTGGTGGATCCGGCAGGCGATCACGCGTGCCATGGCCGACCAGTCGCGCACCATCCGCATCCCCGTCCACATGGTCGAGATCATCAACAAGCTCGCCCGCGTGCAGCGGCAGATGCTCCAGGACCTCGGCCGCGAGCCCACGCCGGAGGAGCTGGGCAAGGAACTCGACATGACCCCGGAGAAGGTCATCGAGGTCCAGAAGTACGGCCGCGAGCCGATCTCCCTGCACACCCCGCTGGGTGAGGAGGGCGACAGCGAGTTCGGTGACCTGATCGAGGACTCCGAGGCGGTCGTCCCGGCCGACGCGGTCTCCTTCACCTTCCTCCAGGAGCAGCTGCAGTCGATCCTGGGCACGCTCTCCGAGCGTGAGGCGGGTGTCGTCTCCATGCGCTACGGCCTGAACGACGGACAGCCGAAGACCCTCGACGAAATCGGCCGCGTGTACGGGGTCACCCGTGAGCGCATCCGCCAGATCGAGTCGAAGACGATGTCGAAGCTGCGCCACCCGTCGCGCTCCCAGGTGCTGCGCGACTACCTGGACTGATCCGCGGGTGGGGCCGGACAGCGCATCGGCCCCCGTACCCCGCCCTCACGGGCGGGGTACGGGGGCCTTTCGCGTACGCGCGGGTTCAGTGCTCCAGCAGGTTCCGCAGCCGCTCCTCGTTGCGGGCCATCTCCTTGCGCACGTGCGGCTTGACCACGAGCGGGGCGATGACCCTGCCGATGCCGTGGCCCTCGACTTCGAGGTCCAGGGTCAGGCGGGAGCGCTTGCCGCCGTCCAGCGGCTCGATGGCCCCGTGGACGTGGCCGCGTACGGGCCCGTCCACACCCTCCATGTGCCAACTGCGGGGCGGGTCGAGCTGCTTGACCTCCATCGTCATCGGGAACTCCCGCTTGCCCATCCTCCGGGTGACGGCGACCCGCTGCCCGACGTGGGGCGGCGCGCCGTCCAGCGGGCGGGCGGAGACGGCACTCTCCTGCCACTCCGGGAGGTGCCTGGGGTCCGTCACGTAGGCGTAGACGTCCTCAGGGCTGGCGGAAATGTCGATGGTCTCTCTGATCGCGGACATGGCGACCCCTTAGCGCCCCCCTGCTTGTCCTCTCATTCCACGCTACCCCCGCAGGTCAGGAGGCCGCGCGGGCTTTCCGGGCGGCGATCACGGCGTAGACGAGCACACCGGCGAAGAGGAACAGGGTGCCCTGGTAGACGGCGGCGTAGCCGGAGCCGGCGACCAGCCACATGGAGAAGCCGAAGGCCGCGGTGGCGAGGGAGGCGTCGCGGACCAGGCGGCCGCGGTGGACCTGATCGGTCTTGCCCTCCAGCAGGAAGCGGATCTGCGCGGCGGTGGCGAGCAGGTAGGGGACGGTCGCGGTGAAGGTGGTGACCAGGACGAGGATCTCGAAGACCCCGCCGGAGCCGGCCGTGTAGTTGTAGACGGTCAGGGCGGAGGCCAGGGCGGTGGTGACGAGCACGCCCGTCACCGGGACACCGCGCTGCTTCTTCCCGAAGGCCTTGGGGAAGAGGCCGTCCTTGGCGGCGGCGTACGGGGTCTGCGCGCTGAGCAGGGTCCAGCCGTTCAGGGCGCCCGCCATGGAGATCACGGCGGCGCAGGCGACGACGGTGCCGCCCCAGGTCCCGCCGAACATGGCGTTGACGGCGTCGGTGAAGGGGGCCTCGGAGTCGACCAGCCGGTCGTGGGCGACCAGGCCGAACACGGAGAGGGTGCCCAGGAGGTAGACGACGGCCGCGCCGGCGGTGCCGAGGATCGTGGCCCGGCCGACGTTGCGGGCGGGGTCGCGGACCTCGCCGGCGCTGACGGCGGCGGACTCCACGCCGAGGTAGCTGAAGAGGAGGATCGCCGCGGAGGCGGAGAGGGCACCGGCCGGGCTCTGGTCGGTGGCCTGGAAGGGGCCGAGGTTGGCCGGGTCGAAGAAGAACAGGCCGCCGACGGCCACCAGCAGCAGCGGGGCGAACTTCAGAACGGTGGCGACGAGTTGGACGGTGCCCACCCAGCGGGTGCCGGCCAGGTTGGCGAGCGCCGGGAGCCACTGCATGGCCAGGGCCGCCAGGCACATGGACCACTTGTGCGCGCCGATGGCCGGGAAGAGGACGGAGAGGTAGCCGACCGAGGCGACGGCGAGGGCCGCGTTCGACACCCAGGAGGTGATCCAGTAGGTCCAGGCCGCGAGGAAGCCGGCGAAGTCGCCGAAGGCGGCACGGGCGTACACGTACGGGCCGCCGGTCTGCGGGAGGCGCTCGGCGAGCCGGCCGAAGACCAGGGCGAGGGCGATCGCGCCGAGCGTGAGGACGCCGAACGCGACCAGGCTGATCGTGCCGAACGGGGCCACGGAGGCGGGCAGCAGGAAGATGCCGCCGCCGATGATGTTGCCCATGACCAGGCAGGTCGCGATCGGGAGGCCGAAGCTGCGGGCGTGCGGGCCGCCCGTGCTCCCCTCCGCGGTCTCGGGGGCGGGGGCCTCGGGGGC
>NZ_JACBGN010000262.1 GCF_013401435.1 Streptomyces sp. BR123 | reverse complement strand
CATTCCCTCCCCCCTGACCGCTGGTCCCGCCCGTAACCCCCGTCGGGCGGGACCGGCGGCAACCACTCCCTGCCCGGAACCGGAACGCGACCCGGCCCGCCTTCAGTCCGACGGGGCCCCGGGGCGCACCGCGAGGCCCAGGTCCACGACGTAGTGCTCCTCGATCCAGCCGTCCGGGAACTGCTCCAGCAGGCGCTCCCGTTCGGCGGCGAGGAAGGCATCGGTACCGGGTTCGCCGATCAGGAACAGCGAATGGGTGGACAGCTTCGCGAGGTGCGCGTCGACCGGGATGCGGCGGGACCAGCGCAGCAGCCGCCTGGTGAATTCCAGGCCGCTTTGCGGGCGGACGCGCTCGTTGACGTACCAGCCCGGCCCGAAGGCCTTCTCGATCCGCGCCTGCTGGCCGGCGATCCACTCGACCTCGACGTCCGGGTCGTTCGAGAACACGGCCAGCGCCCCGCCGGGCCGCAGCACGCGCAGCGCTTCGGGGCCCGAGCGGCCCGGGTCGGTCCAGTGCCACGACTGCGCGTACGTCAGCAGATCGAGGGAACCCGTCGCGAAGGGCAGCCGGTTGCCGTCCCCGCGTACGAGCGGCACCCCGGGGTTGCGGCGGTGCAGCTCGGCAGCCATGCCCTCGCCGGGCTCGACCGCCACCACCCGGGCGCCCCGGTCCCGGAGCAGGGCCGTCGCGATGCCGGTGCCGGCGCCGACGTCGGCGACCCGGGCACCGGCCAGCCGGAACCCGGCGAGGTCCTCCACCGCGTCGAGGAGGGAGGTCGGGTAGTCGGGCCGGTGGTCGGCGTAGCGTGCGGCCGCGGAGCTGAACGAGCGTGCCCGGGATGCGTCCGATGCGTCGGTCATGGCACCCATGGTCGGCGGCCGGGTGCCCGCCCCGTCAACACCGCGCGGCCGCACCGCGCTTCGTGCGCCGCCCGTACGGCTCCGGATCCGGTGCGGAGCTTGTACGGTCGCCTCCACGCGTGCGGCGAGGGCGGAGGGGTGGGGCGTGGAGGCACGGTACGTTGCGGACCTGGTCGGGGCGTTGGAGCGGTACGGGAACCGGCCCGCGCTCGGGGAGGCGGGCGGCCCGGTGCTGGACTTCTCCGGGCTGCTGGACCTCGTGTACCGGCTGGCGGGCGAGCTGGCGGACCGGGGGGTCGGCCGCGGTACCGGACTGGCCTGCGTGTTCGGCGGCAACCGGCCGGAGGTGGTGCAGGTGCGGCTGGCGGCGCACCTGCTGGGCGCGCGGCTCACCCAGGTCGTCACGGACGCGTACACCGCAGGTACGGACTTCGTGCTGCGGGACTGCCGCCCCGCCCTCGTGGTGCACGACGTGCCGGTCCCGGACACCGGCGCGGCCCGGCTCGGCCTCGACGGGCTGCTGCGGGCCGCGGCCGGACGGGAGGCGGTGCCGCTGCCGGTGGCGGCGCGGGAGGACGACATCGCCCGGGTGACGTACACGGGCGGCACGACCGGGGTGCCGAAGGGCGTGGCGTCCACGTTCCGCGCGCTCGCCGCCCGGACGGACGGCCGCGCGGGCCGCGAGACGGGACGGCCCGCCACGGCGTCCGGCGCGGGGCCTGCCACGGCGACCGCCACCGGGTCCGCCGCGGCGTCCGGCGCGGGGCCCGGCGCGGGCGGCGGCCGGGCCGCCGGATTCGCCGCCCCGCCGGCCTACGTATCCGTCACCTCGCTCGCCCACCGCGCCGGCGGACGCTGCCTGGAGCAGCTCCGCTCCGGCGGTCGCACCGAGATCGTGGCCCCCTTCGAGCCCGGCGCCTTCGCGGCCGCCTGCCGGCGGCTGGGGCCCGTGGCGACGTACCTGATGCCCGGCATGGTCTACCGCCTGCTCGACGATCCGGCGACGGCCCGCGGGATCCCCGGGCTGAGCGTGATCTCGTACGGGGCCGCGCCGATCCTGCCGGAGCGGCTGCGGGAGGCGGTCACCCGCTGGGGCGGCCGCTGGCAGCAGGGCTACGGGATGAACGAGTCCGCGGTGATCTGCCGTCTCACCGCCGCCGACCACGACGCCGCCGTAACCGACCGTCCCGGCCTGCTCTCCTCGGCGGGACGCCCCGCGGCAGGGGTGCGGGTCGAGGTGCGCGACGCGGCCGGGCGGCCGCTGCCCGCGGGGCGGACCGGCGAGGTGTGGACGCGGTCCGCGGCGATGATGACCGGCTACTGGGGGCGGCCCGACCTCACGGCCGCCGTGATCCGGGACGGCTGGCTGCGCACGGGCGACCTGGGCCACCTCGACCCCGACGGCTACCTCCACCTCGACGACCGGATCGCCGACGCGGTGATGGTCGACGGGGACAACGTCCACACCCTGCCCGTGGAGGCCGCCCTGGCCCGGCACCCCGGGGTCGCGCAGGCGGCCGTGGTGGGCCGCCCCAGCCCCCGGAACGGCGAGGAGGTCTGCGCCTTCCTGGTCCCGGTGCCCGGCCGCACCCCCGACGCCGCGACGGCGGCCGAGGCCTGCGACCTGGTGGAGCGGGCCCTCGCCCCGGCCTACCGCCCGACAGCCGTGTTCTGGCGCGAGGAGATCCCCCTGACCTCCCAAGGCAAACCGGACAAACGTCAGCTGCGCGCCGAGGCGGCAATCTCCTGAGGCGGTCGTTTCCGGCCACACCGGACCACCTTGCGCCGCCGCGGAGGGCGGTGGCGCACCCGTACGCACGAGGACCCTCCCCGAAGGGAGGGCCCCGAAATGATGAACCGAAGAGCGCCCCCGGCAGGACTCGAACCTGCGGCCAAGTGCTTAGAAGGCACCTGCTCTATCCACTGAGCTACGGGGGCCGGAAGGTGGCCGTGGTGGCCTGGAGCCCCGGGGTGGGGGTGGGACTGTCGTCCGTGCCGGGTCAAGGATAGGGCTCCGGTCGCCTTGTCCCGGTTGCTTCACCCGCGTGCCACGATGTGGAGGTTCGGTGAAGCGGTCCCGATAATCGCAGGCAGGTGCGATTCTCGCACCGCTTTTGCGCCGCGGCGCCCTGGGTGTTGTGCACTCGTTATGCCTGTGCCCCACTCCGTCTGCTCTGACCGGAAGGTCCCTCCGGAGTCGCGGTCGGCGCGCAGAGGGTGTATAAGCTTCAAAAATGGTCCTAAATTGGGCATTCTTCCCATGTGGTGACCTTGGATGTTCGGCCTCAGCTGCTCGATGCCCTGTCCGCCCTGCGTGACAGGGTCGCGTCCGTGCGTCTGCCGCTGCCCCTCCCCGGCGCCCCGCGCGCCCGGCAGACCAGAGCGGAGCTGCTCGCGCAGCTCGACGACTACCTCGTACCGCGGCTGAAGTCGCCGGAGGCGCCGCTGCTCGCCGTCGTCGGCGGGTCCACCGGAGCCGGTAAGTCCACCCTCGTCAACTCCCTGGTCGGCCGCCAGGTGAGTGAAGCCGGCGTGCTGCGGCCCACCACGCGCGTCCCCGTGCTCGTGTGCCACCCGGACGACCACCACTGGTTCGCCGGCATGCGCGTCCTGCCCGACCTGCTGAGGGTCTGGGCGCCGCCCGGGGAGGACGAGCCCGCCCGCGCCCCCAGGAAGCCCGCCGCCGGACGCCCCGGGGCCCGCGCCGGCGCCCCCGCCACCGCCACCGCCTCCGCGGCGCGCGAGCTGCGGATCGAGACCATCACCGGGCTGCCGCGCGGCCTCGCCCTCCTCGACGCCCCCGACATCGACTCCCTCGTCGTCGACAACCGGGTCCTCGCGTCCGAGCTCATCTGCGCCGCCGACGTCTGGGTGATGGTCACCACCGCCTCCCGCTATGCCGACGCCGTGCCCTGGCACCTCCTGCGCACCGCCAAGCAGTACAGGGCCACCCTCGTCATCGTCCTCGACCGGGTCCCGCACCAGCTGCTCGCCGAGGTCTCGCGGCAGTACGCGGCCCTGCTCACGCGCGCCGGGCTGGGCGACGTACCCCGCTTCACCGTGCCCGAGCTCCCCGAGTCGGCAGGTGGGGGCGGGCTGTTGCCGGCCAGCGCCGTCGCACCGCTGGGCGCCTGGCTCGCCCACCACGTCCAGGACCCGGCCGCCCGGCAGCACGCCGTCAGCCGCACCGCGTTCGGCGCGCTGGACTCGCTGAAGCGCCGGATGCCGGAGCTGGCGTCCGCCGTCGCCGCCCAGTACGCCGCCGCCGTACGGCTCACCGCGGCGGTGGAGGACGCGTACCGGCAGGAGGGCAAACGGGTCCGGGGACGGCTCGACCAGGGCGCCGTCCTCGCCGGGGACGCGCTGACCCGGTGGCGCGGCTACCCCCTCGACACCACGGCCGACGAGCTGCTCGACTCGCTCGCCGAGTCCCTGTCCGCACTGCTCCAGTGCGCGGTAGCCGCCGCCGACGAGCGGATCGCCGAGGTCTGGCGGCGCGAACCGGCCGCCGGGGCCGTGCCGCTGCCGGGGCCCGACCGGGAGGCGGCGGAGCGCATCGGCTTGGCGGTCCGGCGCTGGCGGCGCGTACTGGAGGAGCTCGCCGAGGAGGAGGTCGGCAGGATCGACCGGCAGCCCGCGCCCGACCCCGACGCCGTCGCCGCCCTGCTGGTCGCGTCCCTCCTCGGAGGCAAGCGGGCCCGGCCCGCCGGCGAGAAGCTGGTCGAGCGGATCGGCGCGCAGGCCGCCGTCCGGCTGCGCGACCGGGGCGGCGAGCTCGTCGCCGACCACCTCGAAGAGGTGCTGCGGGCCGAACGGGACCGGCGGCTGGCCCCGCTGGAGGCCCTCGAGGTGACCCCGGAGCCGCAGGCCGAGCTGATCGCCGCCCTGTCCGTACTGCAGAAGGAGAGGTGACGCGGTGTCCGCCTTGGCCGACCGCACCGACGACCGCTGGGACGACGGATTCATCGCACGCTCGCGCCGCCCGCGGGCCATCGGCGACGGCAGCTTCGACGACGGGATGGACGGCATCGACGGCATCGACGGCATCGACGGGTTTGACGGGTTTGACGGGATGGAACGGACCGGCCGGGCGCACCGGGTCGGCCCCGCCGACCGGACCGACCGGACCGACCGGACCGACCCGGGCGACGGGGAGGACGGCCACGAGGGCGACGACGCGCTCGTCCGGGCCCTGTCCGGCGCCGGCGGCGACGGAGGCCGTACGCCCCCGCCGCCGTCCGGCCCCTGCGCGCGAGCCCTGCGCAACCGGCTGGAGTCGCTGCGCCAGCTCGTCGCGCTCTCCCGGACCCGGCTCGACGGCAAGACCCTCGCCGAAGCCGGGCGGGTGCTGGACGAGGCCGCTGCGCGGCGCGGGCTGTCGTCGCAGCACACCGTCGTCGCGATCGCCGGAGCCACCGGAAGCGGCAAGTCCACTCTCTTCAACTCACTCGCCGGAGTGCAGATCTCCGAGACCGGACTGCGCCGGCCGACGACCGCCGCCCCCATCGCCTGCAGCTGGTCCGACGGGGCCGCCGGGCTGCTGGACCGGCTGGAGATCCCGGGGCGGCTGCGGCGCCGGCCGCGCGAGACCTCCGAGACCGGGGCGCTGCGCGGGCTGGTCCTCGTGGACCTGCCCGACCTGGACTCCGCGGTCGGCGCGCACCGCGAGCACGTGGACCGGGTGCTGGCGCTGGTCGACGCGGTGGTGTGGGTGGTGGACCCGGAGAAGTACGCGGACGCGGTGCTCCACGAGCGGTACCTGCGGCCGCTGGCCGGGCACGCCGAGGTGACGTTCGTCGTGCTCAACCAGGTGGACCGGCTGCCCGGCGAGGCCGCCGACCTCGTCATGGACGACCTGCGGCGGCTGCTGGACGAGGACGGCATCGCGCTCGGCGAGCACGACGAGCCCGGGGCAACCGTCCTCGGGCTGTCCGCGCTCACCGGCGAGGGCGTCGGGGAACTCAGGGACCTGCTCGGACAGTTCACCCAGGAGCGGGGCGCCGCCACCCGGCGGATCGCCGCCGACGTGGACCGTGCTGCCGCGCGCCTGCGCCCGCTGTACGTGGCCGACGGGCATCCGGGGCCCGAGATCGGCGAGGAAGCCCGCGCCGAGTTCGAGGACCGGCTCGCGGAGGCGGTCGGGGCGTACGCGGCCGGGCTCGCCGCCGAGCGGGCCTGGCGGCGCAACGCCGGCAAGGCGTGCGGGACTCCGTGGCTGCGGCTGTGGCGCTGGTACGAGAGCTGGAGGGCCCCGCGCACCCTGTCGGGCCTGGCCGCCCTGGCGGCGATCGGCGGGGTGGCCGGCAGCCGGGCCGGGGCGGGCGCGCAGACGCCGGCCGAGGTGGAGGTGACCGCCCGGCAGCGGGTGGAGCAGGCCGTACGGGCCGTCGCCGACGCGGCGGCCACCGGGCTGCCCGACCCTTGGGCGCAGGCGGTGCGGGAGACCGCGGTGCGCGGCGGCGAGCAGCTGCCGGAGGCGCTGGACGAGATCGCGGTCACGCTGGGCCCCGCCCCCGGCGTGCCGGGCGCCAAACCGCCGCGGCCCGCGTGGTGGCCGGTCGCGGTGCTGGCGCAGGCGGCGATGACACTGGTCCAGGTGTACGGCGGGCTGTGGCTGGTCGGGCAGATCATCGGGGTTCTGCAGCCGAACCTGATGACGCCGGTGCTGCTGATGGCGTCGGGCATCGTGGGCGGGCCGCTGGTGGAGTGGGCCTGCTCGATCGCGGCCCGGGGCCCGGCGCGGCGCTACGGGCAGGACGCGGAGCGGCGGTTGCGGCAGGCGGCCGCGGGCTGCGGGCGGGCCCGGGTGCTGGAGCCGGTGGCGGCGGAGCTGTTGCGCTACCGGGAGGTGCGCGAGCAGTACGCGGCGGTGGCGGAGTTGTCCACAACCCGGCAGTAGTCCACAGCGGCCAGCAGGGTCGGGTCGGGCGGTCCAGCATGGCGGTGGGCGGTGCGGAAGGTCCGCGCCGGTCCGAACGCCGCTGAGGCGGGGGAGGGGACCGGGATGAACGACACCCTGGTGACGCTGATCGGGTACGTGGCCACGCAGATCGACTACAAGGAAACCGCCAACGGGCCGTCGGCCAGGTTCCGTTTCGCGGTGACGCCACGGTACTTTGATCGTCGCAAGGACGCATGGGCGGACGGATCGACCAGCTTCTACACCGTGTGGGCCCGGCGCACGCTCGCGGTGAATCTGACCGGCTCCGTTTCGGTCGGTGAGCCGTTGGTGGTGCACGGGCGGCTACGGGTGCGGGACGACCCGCCGGATGCCGAAGGCAACCGCTGGTTCTCCGCGGAGATCGACGCGACCGCCATCGGCCACGACCTCAACCGGGGGACGGCCGCGTTCCGGAGGGTCGTCAGGGCGGAGCCCGCACTGATGGCCACTCAGAAGGCGGCGGTGGTCTGAGTGTTCGAGCCAGCTAGGATTCCCCGGTACTCACGGGCACCTGGGTCACTGGCCCGAAGGGGAAGACTGTGTCGATTGGCGTTCCCGCATCCTCCGCTTCTGATTCCTCTCCTGCTCCGCTCCCTGCTGCGGTCCCTCCCGCGGCGCCTGCGGCTTCCGGTCCGGCTTCCGGTCCGGCTGCTTCCGGGGCTGCCGCTTCCGGGGCGACCGCTGCCGGGCGGGCGTCCGCGCGGCGGCCGCTGGCCGTGGCGCTGCTGGCCGCGGCCCTCACCGCCGCGCCCGGCGTCCGCGCCGCCGCCGACACCGGAACCCCCGACCTGCGGCCGCCGGAAGGCGCGAGCGCCGTACTGGACGGGCTCAAGACCTATGGGCAGGCCGTTCTGCGCGCCCCCGACGGGTCGGTCCGGCATGTTCCCGCCGGGCTCTACGAGATGCGGGTCGACGGCGGCGGCATGCTCCAGACGTACGGGGTCGGGGTGGCGGGCAACGCCCAACCGCAGGCCCGGTACACGGAGAGCGGCTGGAGCGGCAGCCCGCTCGGCGGGAACGCCGAAGCCGGCCGGATCCGGTGGGTCCTGGAGCACTCCTACCCCCAGCTGAACGATCTCGCAGGGCTCGCCAAGGCGGCCGGGGCCGGGGCGCTCACCGCGCAGAGCGCGGCAGCCGGGACGCAGGTGGCGATCTGGCGACTGGCGGACGGGGCCCAGGTGGAGGCGGCCGACCCGGACGCGGAGAAGCTGGCCGACTACCTCCAGCGGGCGGCGGGCCGGCTGCCGGAGCCGCCGTCCTCGCTGAAGCTGGAACCGGGCAGTGCCTCCGGACCCGTGGGCGGGCGGATCGGCCCGGTCACGGTGCGCACCGGTGCGCAGAGCGTGACGGTCACCCCGGACGCGGCGGCCGCGGCCATGGGCGTACGGGTCGTCGACGCCGAGGGGAAGCCGGTCACGGCTGCGGCCAACGGGAGCCGGCTGTACTTCGAGGTGCCGGCGGGCACCCCGGACGGAACCGCCTCGGTCACCGTCCAGGGCTCCACCAAGGTGCCGGTCGGCCGGGTCTTCACCAGCGGCCTCCCGACGCAGGCGCAGATCGTGGCCGGCTCCAGCGAGTCGGCGACCGCTGCCCGGGCGACGGGGATCTGGCCGCAGCCGATCGTGGCCGAGGCGGGCGCGGCCGGCGACGGCACCCCGCTCCCGGTCACCCGGGCGGCCGGAGCGGCAGCCGCGGCCGAGGCCTCGTCCAGCCCGGAGGAGGAGCGGCTCGCCACCAGCGGCAGCTCCGCAGCCACCCCGGTGATCGCCTCCCTGGCGGTGGGCCTGGTGGTCCTGGGCGGCCTGGTGGTGCTCATGGTCCGCAAGCGCCCCCTGGACGACGAGGACCGCGCCTGAGAGCTCCGCCCGAGGTGCCGCGACGGGCCGGCGCCCCTCTGCGGGCCGGTTGTGGCCGGTCGCGCAGTTCCCCGCGCCGCTCCGGGGCGCAGCCGAACACGCTTCGGTGGGCACGGTCCGGGGCGGTGGGCCGGTTCCCTGGTTCCCGGGCGGGGTCCGGGGGCAGGCGCGGGGTATGAGCGAGCACAAGGCGACCTGGCGGGGTGCCGCCGCACGATGGGACCGGTCCCTGTTCGACGTGGTGGCCCAACGGCACTGGCCGGGGGGTGAACGGGTGCTGCCGAGGCTCGGGCGGTCCGCGAACCACGGGATGCTGTGGGGCGGGGCCGCCACGCTGATCACCCTGTTCGGCTCGGCCACGGCCCGCCGGGCGGCGGTGCGCGCGGCCGCCTCGCTGGCCTTGGCCTCCGCCACGATCAACACCGTCGGCAAGTGGTCCGTGCGCCGGGCCCGGCCGGTGCTGGACGGAGTGCCCGCGGTGCGGCAGCTGGCCACACAGCCGGTCACCACCTCGTTCCCGTCCGGGCACTCGGCATCGGCGTTCGCCTTCACCACGGGGCTGGCGCTCCATTCGCCGGGCTGGGGCGCCGTGCTGGCCCCGGTGGCCGCGGCCGTGGCCTTCTCCCGCGTGTACACGGGCGTGCACTACCCGTCCGACGTGGTCGCGGGGGCGGCGCTGGGCGTTGCCGCCGGGTTCGCCGTACGCCGTATCGCGGCCCGAGTGGAGGCGGCCCGGGCCCGGCCCGGTGACGAGCCCCCGGACGCCGACGCGCCCGCGCTGCCGGACGGGGCCGGGCTCGTCGTCGTCGTCAATGCCGGGGCGGGCAGCGCCGAGGCCGCGGGGCTCGACGTCCTGCGGACCAGGCTGCCCAAGGCCGAGGTGGTCGAGTGCGAGGGCGCGCAGCTGGCCGAGGCGCTGGCGGAGGCCGCCTCCCGGGCCGCCGTGCTGGGGGTGTGCGGCGGCGACGGCACGATCAACGCGGCCGCCACCGCCGCACTGCGGGCCGGGGTGCCGCTCGCGGTGCTTCCCGGAGGCACGCTCAACCACTTCGCGCAGGACCTCGGCCTGACCGGAGCCGAGGAGACCTGCCGCGCCGTCGCCGCCGGCCGGGCCGTCCGCGTCGCCGTCGGCCGCTTCACCCCCGACCCGCCC
>NZ_JACBGN010000261.1 GCF_013401435.1 Streptomyces sp. BR123 | reverse complement strand
CGCCGACCCCCCCGACCCGGCCGAACCGACCGGCCCCGCCGGCCCCGCCGGATCCGCGGGCGGAGCTGCGGGAGCTGGCCGCGTGGCAGCGCCCGCTGCGCGCCGGGTTCCCCATCGTGGCCGGGCACCCCGGCCAGGCGTACCTCGACAGTGCCGCGACCGCGCAGAAGCCGCAGGCGGTCCTGGACGCCGTGCACGCCTATCTCACCACCTCCAACGCCAACTCCGCCCGCGGCTCCTACCCGTGGGCGAACGCGACGACGGCGCTGGTGGAGGGCGCCCGCGAGCAGGTGAAGGCGTTCCTGGGGGACCCGGACCCGGAGCGCTCCTCGGTGCACTTCACCAGCGGGGCCTCGGAGGGGCTGCGGACGGTCGCCCGGGACTGGCTGCCGGAGCTGCTCGCCGACGGCGACGAGATCGTGGTCCCCTTCGGCGACCACCGGGCCAACCTCGACCCCTGGCTGGAGGCGCGGGACCTGCTGGCCGCGCGCGGGGTGCGGATCACCGTGCGGGAGCTGCCCTGCCAGGCCGGTTCCGGGGACTACGACCCGGCGGCCCTGGCCGCTCTCGTGGGCCCGCGCACGCGGTTCGTGGCCGCGACGCACGTCCACCACGTGTACGGCGCCGACATGAACGTGCACCGCGTCCGCGAGGCGGTCGGGCCGCGGGTGCCGGTCTGCCTGGACGCCGCCCAGAGCGTCGGCCACCAGCCGGTCTCCCTCGCCGAACTGGACGTGGACTTCCTGGTGTTCTCCGGGCACAAGGCGCTCGCCCTGCCGGGCACCGGCGCGGTGTGGGCGCGGGGCGCGCGCGGCCCGGCGTTCCGTCCCGGCGGCTGGCCGGGTACGCCCAACACCGCGGGCATCGCGAGCCTTTCGGCCGCGCTGGACTGGCTCCGGGCCGCCGATGTGGGGCGGATCGCGCGGTGGACGACGGCGCTGGCGGCGGTGCTGACCGACGGGTTGGACCGGCTGTCCGCGTACGAGGTCCTCGGCTGCAGGACCAGCCTGGCGGCCGGGTCCCCCGTGCAGCGGCGGGGCAGCATCGTGACCTTCCGGCACCACGGGATCGGCTCGCAGGACCTGGGGTTCATCCTGTACAGCCACGGGTTCATGGTGCGGTCCGACGAGCACTGCCAGGCCGGGCGGAGTGTACGGGACGGATCGGTACGCGTGAGCCTGCACGTGTACAACACGCTCGAAGAGATGGAGGAGTTGCTGACGGTGCTCACGAACCTGCAATGATTTTCACTATGGGTATGAGCGCAGTGACGGCCGCGCGCTGGGTGGAGCGCTGGGAGTGCCAGCAGCAGCGGTACGCGGTGGACCGCGAGGAGCGGTTCACGGTCATCGCGGACGTGGTCGAGCACGTCACGCACACCGTGTCCGGCCGCCTCCTCCTCGACCTGGGCAGCGGCCCGGGCACACTCGCCGCGCGCCTGGCCGACCGGCTGCCCGGCTCCGAGGTGCTGGCCGTCGACGCGGACCCGCTGCTGCTGGAGCTTGGCCGGGCGCACTTCGGGGAGCGCCTGCGGTACGTGCGGGCCTTGATCGGCGCGCCCGGCTGGCTCGACGCGCTCGGCCTCGACCGGCCGGTGGACGCGGCCGTCTCCACGACGGCGCTGCACTATCTGGACCGGGCCACCCTGAGCGGGGTGTACCGGGACCTGGCCGAACGGCTGCGCCCGGGCGGGGTGTTCGTCAACGGCGACCACATCGCACCCGACGACCCACCGCTGCGCGCCCTCGCGCAGGACATCGGCCGCCGCCACAGCGAGCGCAGCCTGGCGTTCACCCACGAGGACTGGTCGTCCTGGTGGTCGGGGGCGGCGGCCGACCCGGAGCTCGCCCCGCTGTTGTCCGCCCCCGACGCCGCCGGGCACCCGCCCTGCGCCGCCGACGACCTGCCGGTGTCGGTCCATGCCGCACTGCTGCGCCGGGCCGGCTTCCGCCATGTGGGCACGGTCTGGCAGTACGGCAGCAGCCGGGTCCTGGCCGCCGTACGCTGACCCGCGGGCGCGGGCGGGGGCGGGGGCGGGGTGCGGTCAGGCGGGCCGCACCAGGTCGCCCGCCCCGCCCCGGGTCACCGCTGTGACGGGGATGCCGGCCCGGTCGAGGAGGCTGGCCGCGATGACGGCCCGGCGGCCGCTGCCGCACACCGTCCAGATCTCCCGGTCCCGGGGCAACTCCCCGAGCTTCCTCGGCAGTTCGGCCAGCGGCACGGCGAGGGCGCCGGGGATGCCGCCGTCGGGGCGGTCGGGCCGGACGTCCAGGACGCGCCGCTCGGCGAGGTGTCCGGCGAGTTCGGCGGCGTCGGCGGTCCGGAAGGACCGCAGGGGGCGGCCGGCGGCGGCCCAGGCGTCGACGCCTCCGGCCAGGTGCCCGGCGATGTTGTCGTAGCCGATCCGCAGGAGCTGGCGGACCGCCTCGCGGCGTGCCTCCCCGGCCGGTTCGGGCAGGACGAGGACCAGGCGGGTGCCGAACGGCACGACCTCGGCGACCAGGCTCGCGAACCGGTCGTCGAGCTCCTCGCAGATCGACCCGGGCAGGTGCCCGGCGGCGAAGGAGGCGCGGTCACGGCCGTCGACGATCTGCGCGCCGCCCCCGGCGAGCCCCTCGACCGCGGCGGGGGTGAGCGGCCGCAGCGCGGGCAGGCCGCCCAGGACGGGCGGGCCGGACCGGTTCACCGGGGCCATGTGGTGGTAATAGGCCGGGTACGGCGGCAGGCCCGCCGTCCGCTCGCTGACGAACTCCTCCTCGTCGGCGGCGGTGAGCGCAGGGTTGGTGCGCCGCTCGGCGCCCAGGGTGGTGGTCCGCTCCGCCGCCGCCGGGCCGGCCGAGCAGGAGCTGCCGGAGCCGTGCGTGGGCAGGATGCGGGTGGTGTCGGGCAGCAGGGCCAGCCGGCGCAGCGAGCGGTACTGGGCGCGCGCCAGCTCCTCGGTGTGGTCGGGGCCGGAGAGGTCGGTGCGGCCGGCGGTGCCGACGAGCAGGCTGCCGCCGGTGAAGACGGCCGCCGGATCCGGGCGGGGGCCGTCGAAGACCAGGTAGGAGGTGTGCTCGGCGGTGTGGCCCGGCGTCTCCATCGCCCGCACGGTGGTGTCCCCGATCGTGATCTCGTCGCCCTCGGCCAGTCCGAGGTGGTCGAAGGCGTACGGGGCCCGGGCGGGGCCCGCCACGGTGGCCCCGGTCGCGGCGCGGACCTCCAGGGCACCGGAGACGTAGTCGTTGTGGACGTGGGTCTCCAGCGCGTACCGGATCCGCACGCCGCGGCCGGCGCAGGATTCCATCAGCTCCCAGCTGTCGCGCTGCGGGTCGACCAGGGCGGCTTCGTCCCCGCTGACGAGGAGGTAGCTCGTGTCACCGAGCGAGGCGGTGGTCATGATCTCGATCTCGGTCATCGGGTCACCGGGTCCTTCAGACGACGACCACGTCCACGCGGGCCACGGGGTTGCAGCCGTAGCCGTGGGCGTTCCAGGGGGCGGCGTCCGGCTGGGTGTCGCCGCGGGCGTCGGTGGCGCGGGACAGCAGCCGGTAGGGGCCGGGCCGGGCGGGTGTCCACCGGTACGACCAGGGGGTCCAGGCGTAGGGGCCCGCCGGGGCTTCGAGGCGGGCGTGGTGCCAGCCCGCGCCGGGGCCGCGGGCTGCGGCGTCGCCGCCGGGGCCTTCGGTCTCGGGTCCCTCGGCGCCGGCGTCGTTCCCGGCGTGCTCCGCCCGCACCACCACCCGGCGCACGGGCACGCCGCCGCCCGACCAGGCCTGCCCCCGCACCAGGATCTCGTGGCCGCGGCGCAGGTCCGCGTCCGGTTCGGGGGCGGTGATCAGCGATTTGACCCGGACGGTCGTGACGGGCCCCTCGGGGGTGCCCCGGGAGTCGGTGTACACGTACTCCTCGGCCTGGAAGACGCCGGTGAACGGCTCGGTCACGGCGCGGGCGCCGACCAGCCACTTCACGTCGGCGACCGCGTACCGGCCGGGGACCACCAGGCGGACCGGCGCCCCGTGCTCGGGGGTGAGCGGCTCGCCGTTCATGTGCGTGGCCAGCAGCGTGTCGGGGTGGAGGGCCACGTCGAGGGGGAGGCTGCGTTCGAAGGCGGTGGGGCGGCCGTGCACGGTGCCGGAGTCGGCTCCGGTGAAGACGATCTCGACGGTGCGCGGGTCGAAGCGGGCCCGGGCCGCCAGCAGCGCGAACGGCACCCCGGCGACGCGGGTGCAGCCGACCGCCCGCTGGTCCCAGGGAAGGCCGGGCGGGCGGGGGTCCATCAGTGCGCGGCCGTTGCCCGCGCACTCCATGAGGACGTCGTGCTCCCGGCGCTCAAGGGTGAGCAGGTCCGCGTACCCGAGGGTGAAGGGCGCGGCCGCGGCGCCGCCGAATTCCAGCTGCCAGTGGTCGGGCGCGGTCTCGGGGATGCCGAAGTGGTCGCGGACGAACAGGGCGGCCACGGGCGTCACCGGGTCGGCCAGCGCGGCCGCCGGCGTCTGGGCGTTGTACGGGTCGGACGTCACCGTTTCGGGAGCCCAGCCGGTGGCACCGGACCCGAGCGGAATGGGCCATGCCGTCATCGCGGAACCTCCGTCGGGCCGCTGACCCGACACGACGCGGATCCCCTTCAGTTTACGTCCGGGGACGTCTGCGGAAAATTCCGGCAAAACCCTTGACTTGTTCTGATGGAGGAGGAAAGTAGTGCTTACACCGGAATACCAGAAAGAGCCACACCGCCTCCCGAAGACGTTCGGGAGCCCGCGTGACACTTCCAGGCTCTGGCTAGGCCCCCGGCAGAGACTGTCGAATCGGAGGAGCCGTCGGCGACGACCGATGACCCTTGATTGGCAAGGCTGCCGGGGGCTGCTGTGTGCCCGGACGGGGGCTGCGGGGCTGCTGTCAGGGGTTCTGCTGCGGGGCCGTGAAGGTGGTGAAGGCGCTGCGCTTGGGGAGGCGGAAGGCCTCGCGGCCGGTGACGGCGTTGAGGATCGTGGCGTTGCGCACCGCCCCGATGTCCAGGTTCGGCGCGGAGACCCCGTGGCTGTGCACTTCGGCGTTGGCCACGAAGATGCGTCCCCCGATGCCCTCGGCGAGTTCCACGGAGTGGTCGGCGCGGACCCGGTGGCGGCCGCGGCCGTCCCGCAGCAGCAGGTGCTCGACGGGGTCGAGGAAGGTGGGCGGGCGGTTGCGGTAGCCGGTCGCGGCCACCACCAGGTCGGTGGTGTGCTCGAAGACCGCCCCCGTGTCGCGGTGCCGGCAGGCCAGCACCGCCCGGCCCGCCGCGTCGACGGCGGCGGACTCCACGGTGATGCCGAACCGCAGTTCCACGTCGGCGAGGCCGTGCTCCAGCTGGCGCCGGTACAGCAGTTCGTGGATCTGGTCGAGGGTGTCGGTGGAGATGCCCTTGTAGAACTGCCACTGCTCGCCGGCGAGCCGGTCCCGTACGTGCTCCGGCAGGGTGTGGAAGTACTGCATGTACGCCGGAGTGGTCATCTCCAGGACCATCTTGGTGTAGTCCAGCGGCGCGAAGGACGGCGTCCGGGTCAGCCAGGCCGCCGCCGGGCCGCCCTCCACGTTGCGGCCCAGCAGGTCGACCATGACCTCGGCGCCCGACTGGCCGGATCCGACCACGGTGACCTTGCCTGCGTCCTGTACCTCGGCCGCCCGGTACAGGTACTCCGAGGTGTGCAGCAGCCGCTCCCGCGGCAGTCCGGCCAGCGCCCCGGGCACGTGGGGTGCGGTGCCGATGCCGAGGACGAGGTTGCGGGCGGCGAAGCGCAGCCGGGTGCCGTCGCCGCGCACCGCGTGCACGGCGAAGTGCTCGGGCCCGGGCTCCCAGCGGACCTCCTCGACGCGGTGGGAGAAGCGGACCGAGGGCAGGCGGGCGGCGGCCCAGCGCAGGTAGTCCTCGTACTCCCGGCGGGAGGGGAAGAAGTTCTCCCGCACGGTGAAGGTGTAGAGCCGGTCCATGTCGTGGAGGTAGTGCAGGAACGACAGCGGGTGGCCGGGGGCGACGAGGGTGACGAGGTCGGCGAGGAAGTTCACCTGCATGGAGGCCTCCGCGAACATCATCCCGCGGTGCCAGGTGAACTCGGGCTCTTCCTCCAGGACCAGCAGGTCGAGGCCGTCCACGGCCTGGGCGAGGGCGGCGAGGCCCAGGTTGAAGGGGCCGCAGCCGATGGCGATCACATCGTGTCCGGTCATCGGGGCAGGTCCTCCTCGCGGCGCGGGTGACAGAGCAGGACGGCCGTCTTCTCGGGCAGGGTGATCTCCCGGATGCGGCGGTAGCCGGCGGCGCCGAACGCCCGGAGGGAGGCCGTGTTGGCCGCGTCCGGCTCGGCGACCACCCGGGGGCAGGCGGGGTCGGCGGCGAGCAGCCCCTCGGCGAGGGCGCGCAGCAGGGTGCGGCCCAGGCCTTTGCCGGTGCGGGCCTCGTCGCCGATGGCGATGTGCACGCCGAGGTCGCGGGGGTGGTACGCGTAGTGCTCGGTCAGCCGGTCCCGGAGCACGCGGTACACCTCGATGTAGGCCACCGGTTCGCCGTCGAGCGCGACGAGGACGGGCCGCACGGCGACGCCCGCGAGGTGTCCGGCGATCTCCTCGTGCCAGCGTTCGCGCGGCCAGGCCTGGTGCCAGAAGGCGTCGATGTGCGGGGACTGCATCCAGCCGTGGACCAGGTCGAGGTCGGCTCCGTCGGCCCGGGCGGTGCGGGCCGACCAGGCTCCGGTCAGCAGCGGCAGCGGGGGCCCGGGGACCGCGGCACCCGGTCGGCCCGTTTCCTGCGGCAGCGGTTGGGCGGACGTCATGCGGCGGCCTCCTGCAGCGGGTTGGGGGCGTCGAGGTAGACGGACTGGGCGTCGAGGGGGGCGAGGACCTCGTCGATGCCGTGCAGCCGGGTGAGCAGGTTGGCCTTGCCGGGCAGGGTGCCGGCCGTCAGCCAGCGGCGCGCCAGCCGGTCTCCGTCCGGGCCCGCCTCGGCGAGGGCGGGCAGGGCGGCCCGCAGCCGGTCGGCGAGCACGGCCAGGAGGGCCCGCTCGTCCGCGAGTCCGTCGACGGCCAGGCAGCCGACGACGGACAGCGCCTGGTTGCGCAGCAGGTAGTAGGAGAGGCGGTCGTCGACCAGGGCGTCGTCCACGACGGCGAGCGTGGAGGAGTCCGCGCCCGAACGCTTGAGGAGCTCGGGCAGGTGGGAGGCGGCCAGGTAGTAGCCCTGGTTGTCGCGGAAGGCGCCGCCGGTGACCCGGCCCTGTGCGTCCAGCCGGACCAGGGTGTTCTGCTGGTGGGCCTCCAGGCCGATGCCGGTGGAGGCGTACAGGTGGAGCATGGGGACGAGGACCCGGTCGACGTAGGCGGCCGTCCACTGCTCGGCGGCGCCGGGGCCCTGCGCGGCCACCAGCTCGCCGAGCGTGCTGCGGCCGAGGCCCGGCCGGGGGGCGACCAGGCCCACGAGGCAGCGCAGGTCGGCGATGCCGTGCGGGACCTCCCGTACGGCGACGTCGAGGCCGGTCACCTCCGGGCCGTCCGTGCGGCCGGGTTCGTCGACGGCGATCCAGGCGGGGTCGCGGGTGACGGTGAATCCGGGGTGGGCGAGGAAGGTGCCGTCGGCGTGGCCGGCGTCGAGCAGCCGGTTGACCTCCAGGCCGCGGCGCAGTTCCGTACGGGTGGACTCGCGGCGGGAGTTGGTCAGCCGCAGGCCGAGGGAGAGTTTCAGCATCACCTCGGCGCCGGGCCGGTAGACGGTGCGCAGGCTGGACGTCGGCCACCAGGCGGGACCGAGCTCGCCGAGCGGTTCCAGGGCGCCGGAGGCGACGAGGGCGGCGATGCGCGGGCGGTGCAGCAGGTCGCGGGCCTGCCAGGGATGGGCGGGAATCAGGATCCGGCCGTCGGCGAGGGGGCGGCCGGCCAGGTCGGCGAGGAGGGCGACCGTGTCCCGGCCGGCCAGGGAGGGCGCGTCTTCGACCGCGTCGTGCGAGACGACCGAGGCGTCGGCCGCGAACCAGTGCAGGCGGAAGGAGCCGCGCAGCTCGGGTGAGAAGGCCGCGGTGTCGTGGTCGGAGATGCCGTCGCGGCTCTTGGGGGCAGGGTGGTTCAAGTGGCCCAGGAGCAGGGCCTGTTCGGAGTCGAGGAAGCCGTCCGTGCCGGGCGGCGGCGTCGGCTTCGCCCGACGGTCGGCGAGGAAGGAGGTGACGCGACGGACGGACTCGGCGGTGCGTTCGACCAGGTCGGCCACCTCGCCGGCGGGGACGCCGCCGGGGCGGGCACCGCCCCGTACGGCCGCCTCCGCGGCCAGCAGGGCGACGGCCGTCACGGGGTCGGCGGGGTTGCCGAGCACGCCGCCGGGGCCTTCGAGGCGTACGGGGGCGAAGCGGTGCCAGCCGGTGGGCGAGCGGTGTGTCACCTCCGTGACGAGGACCAGTCCTGCGGTGGGCAGCTCGACCCGCAGCGGGCCGGGTGCGACGGGGGTTGCGGTCTCCAGCAGCCAGCAGCGCAGCAGGGCCTCGATGTGGGCGTGCTCGGCGGCGGCCCGGGGGGACGGTGCGTGCAGGGGGTCGGCCTGGGCGGTGGGGGTTGAAGCCGCGGCGGCGGTCGTCATGCGGCGGTCTCCTCCATGAGTCGTTCACAGGTGCGGCCGGCGTCGAGGACGGTGTCCACGAGGTCGTCGATGTCGTCTGCGGTGGTGGTCGGGTTGAGCAGGGTGAACTTCAGGCACACCCGCTTCGGGGCGCCCGGTCCGCCGGCAGCGGCCTCGGTACGGCCGATGAGGGCCCTGCCGGACTGGAGCAGCCGGCGGCGGACGGCGCCGTTGAGGGCGTCGGCGGCGGACGGCGCCGCTCCGCCCCGGTAGCGGAACACCACGGTCGTCAGCTCGGCCGGGGAGACCAGCTCCAGTTCGGGCTCGGCGAGGATGCGCCGCTCGGCGTGCCGCGCCAGGTCGTGGCAGGTGTCGACCATGCGGCCCAGCCCGGTGCGCCCGTACGCCAGGAGCGTGGCGGCGGCCTTCACCGCGTCGGGGCGCCGGGTGGTCTGGAGGCTGCGGCCGAGCAGGCCGTCGTAGCCGGCCTCGATGTCGTCGGCCGGGTTGAGGTAGGCCACTTCGCGGTCGAGGGCGGTGAAGGCGCTGCTGTCCGAGACCAGGAGCGCGCTGGCGGCGGCGGGCTGCCAGCCGAGTTTGTGCAGGTCGAGGGTGAGGGAGTCGGCGAGTTCCAGTCCGTCCAGGCGGTCGGCGAGCCGGTCGGAGAACAGGGCGCCGAAGCCGTAGGCGGCGTCGACGTGGGTCCACATCCCGTGGCCGGCCGCGATCTCCGCGATCTGCGCGAGCGGGTCGACGGAGCCGAAGTCGGTGGTCCCGGCGGTGGCGACGACCGCGACCGGTGTCTGGTCGGGGCGGAGGGCCGCCAGCGCGGCGGCCAGGGCCTCCGGCCGCATGCGCCGGTGCTCGTCGACGGGCACGGCGCGTACGGCCGCCTCGCCGAGTCCGAGGGTGGCGCAGGCGCGGTGCGTGGAGAAGTGGGCGAGTTCGGAGCAGAAGACCACCGGTCCGGGCAGCGCTGCCACGCCCTGTTCGCGGACGTCGATGCCGCGGCGCAGGGCGGCCGCGTCCCGGGCGAGCAGGAGTCCCATCAGGTTGGACAGGGAGCCGCCGGGGGTGAGGACGCCGTCCGCGCGCTCGCCGAGCCCCGCCAGGCCGGTGAGGGTGCCGATGAGCCAGCGTTCGACGGCGATGGCCGACGGCCCGGAGTCGTAGGTGTCCAGGGAGGCGTTGCCGGCGCTCGCCAGGGTGTCCGCGGCGATGGCGACCGCGAGCGGCGGGGGCTGGAGGTGGGCGGCGGCCCGGGGG
>NZ_JACBGN010000260.1 GCF_013401435.1 Streptomyces sp. BR123 | reverse complement strand
GTGGTGGGGGCGGAGAAGGGGGCGAACGCCAGGGCGCCGGCCAGAACGGCGGGGGCCATGAGGCGGCGGCGGAGCATGGGGGATATGCGGGCGGAAGCGCGCACGTGGAACTCCTCGCAAGCGTGGTGGGGGGTGAGGGATTTCCTCACGCTGGCGCGAAGCTTATGTGTCCATGTCATGCATCTAGCAAGACCTGAATGTAAAAGATTTGTTGCTTCCGAGGCTGAAGGGGCACTTGCTGCGCACCAAGTGCCCCTTCTTGTAACAATTTTGAGGAAGTGTCAGTCGGCCGCAGTCAGGCTGAGGTCAGCCGACCGGCGACCAGACGCGTTCCACCTTCTGCGTGCCGTTCAGCGTGCGGTACGAACGGGACCACGCCGACGTGGCGTCCTGCCTCCGCTTGTCGGACACGACGTAGTAGTCCATCTGGGACCGTTCGGACGTCACGTCCAGCACGCCGTATCCGTGCGCGTCCATGTCGAGCCACTTCACGTGCCAGTTCGCCGACTTGATGGCGGCCTCGGCCGCCAGCGAGGCGGTGTTCGCGGGCACGTGCAGGATGTCGTCGATGTTGTCGGAGGTCACCGACGTCACCACGAACTCCGTCGCGGCCGTCCCCGACCCCGGGTACGTCGCCATGTTCACCGGGACCTCGTTGGCCCAGGCCATGTGGATGTCGCCGGTCAGGAACACCGTGTTCCTGATGTTCCGGTCCTTCAGGTGGCCCAGCAGCTCCTTGCGGTCGTCGGTGTACCCGTCCCACTGGTCCGTGCTGATGGCGATCCCGCCCTCGGGCAGGCCGAGGAGCTTCGTGAGCGGCGCCAGTACGTGCGCCGGCAGGGACCCGAACGCGACCGGGGAGATCATCACCGAGGTCCCGACCAGCTTCCAGGTGGCGTTCGAGCTCGCCAGGCCCGACTTGAGCCAGTCCAGCTGGGCGCGCCCGGTGATGGTGCGCTCCGGGTCGTCCACCCCGCCGTTGCCCACCTTGACCTGCTGGGAGCGGAAGCTGCGCAGGTCGAGCAGGTGCAGGTCGGCGAGGGAGCCGAAGCGCAGGCGGCGGTAGACCGTGCCGGCGGTCGAGGTGCGCACCGGCATCCACTCGAAGTAGGCCTGCTTGGCGGCGGCCGCGCGGGCCGCCCAGTCGCCCTCGGTCCCCGGGGTGTGGTTCTCCGCGCCGCCCGACCAGGCGTCGTTGGCGATCTCGTGGTCGTCCCAGATCGCGACGACGGCGTGCGCGGCGTGCAGGGCCTGGAGGTCGGCGTCCGTCTTGTACTTGCCGTGCCGGGCCCGGTAGTCGGCGAGGGTGGTGATCTCGTGCAGCGGCTCGTGGCGGCGCACGACGTACTTCGCCTCGGGGTAGCCCCCGCTCTGGTATTCGTAGATGTAGTCGCCGAGGTGCAGGATCGCGTGCAGGTCGCTGCGGGCGGCCAGGTGGCGGTACGCGGAGAAGTAGCCGGACTCCCAGTTCGCGCAGGAGACCACGCCGAAGCGGACCGACGGGGTCACCGCGTCGTGGCGGGGGGCGGTCAGGGTGCGCCCGACCGGGGAGACGGCGGCGCCGGCGGTGAACCGGTAGAAGTACGGGGTCTGCGGCTGCAGTCCGCGGACGTCCGCCTTGACCGTGTGGTCGGCGGCGGCGGTCGCGGTGACCGTGCCGCTCGCGACGACCCGGGAGAACGCCCGGTCCTCGGCCACTTCCCAGCCCACCTGGGTGGCCGGGCCGACGCCGGAGCCGGGTACGGCCTCGGGGACGGGGGTGACACGGGTCCACAGCAGGATCCCGTCGGGGAGCGGGTCGCCGGAGGCGATGCCGTGCAGGAAGGCGGGTCCGCCCGCGGCTGCGGAGGCGGGGGACATCCCCAGGGCGGCCGTCGCGAAGGGGGTGAGCGCCGCGGTGGCGGCAGCGGCCTTGACGACCGTACGGCGGCGAGGAGTTGCCGCGGTGTGGGAGGTGAGTTGACTGGTCACGGCCGGTCATATTACTGACCGGTACAACCGCGGGTACAGCCCTGGGAATGCAACGAGCGGGCGAACTCCTGGAGTCCGCCCGCTCGTTGCGTGCCGGGTGTTACCGGCGGTCCGTGCTCAGCCCGCGATGGCCTTGTCCACCGCCGCCGTGAACTCGTCCGGGTTCATCTTGATTTCGACCTTCTTGCCGTCCATCTTCAGCGACGGGGTGCCCTCCAGGCCCGCCTTGTCGAAGAGCTTCGACATCTCGATCGCCCACCGGTTGTACGTGCCGTCCTCGACGGCCTTCTTGAACTCGGCGTTGCCCTTCAGCGCCGGGACCTCGTCGGCGATCTTCAGCAGGTACTCGTCCTTGCCGAACTTGTCGTCGCGCTCGTCGGGGTGGTTCTCCTTCGAGTACAGCGCCGCCTTGTACTCCGCGAACGCCTCGGGGCTCACGTTCAGCGCCGCGCCCAGCGCGCTCAGGGCGTTCTTCGAGCCGCTGCCGCCGAAGCCCTTGTCGAGGAAGGTGGCGCCGACGAACTGCAGCCTGTACTTGCCCGCCTCGACGTCCTTCTTGATCTGCGGGCCGATCCTCTGCTCGAACTGGGAGCAGATCGGGCAGCGGGCGTCCTCGTACAGCTCCAGCGTCTTCTTCGCGTCGGGCTTGCCTATGACGACGGTCGTGCCGTTCTCGCCCGTGGTGTTCTTCGGGGCGACCAGCGCGGCCGTCGCGGCCTTCTCCCACTCGTCGGGCTGGTTGGCCTGGACGACGGCGTAGCCGATGCCGCCGGCCAGGGCGAGGACGGCGACGACCGCTCCGGCCACGACGAGCTGGCGGCGGGCCTTGTCCCTCTTCGCCTGCTTCTCGCGCTCGATGCGCAGCCGCTCGCGGGCCGCCGCCTTGTTGGCCTGGCTGTTGCGTGCACTCATGGTGATCTCCGTGGGGTGTGACATGTGGATGAAGGGGTGTGCCGTACGGACGTCAGGCGCGCACGAGCGCGCCGCGTACGGGAGGCCCCCGGAGCCCCACGGAGTGGGCGGGGAAGCGGGTCCGGGCGGCCGAGCCCGTGTCGGCCGGGCGCGGTGCCCGCCGGGGCGGGCGGCCGGCGCCCGCCCCGGCCGATGCCGCCGCCAGCCGCAGCGGCCGGAACGCGAGGCCGGCCACCGCGCGCAGCAGCTGGCCCAGCGCCCGCTCGCCGTACCGCAGCCAGACCGCGGCCAGCAGCCCGACGGAGACGTGCGCGCCGAGCAGCAGCCACGGCGTCCACGCCCCGGCCGCGGCGGGCAGGGCCGCGGAGCCGGCGGGCCCGGACATCTCGGCCAGCGGGCCGCCCAGAGGTGTCCCGCCGCACAGCTCGTGCAGGCCCAGCGCCCGCAGCGGGCCGGACACCGGCCCGCCGGAGGGCCCGTAGCAGACGTGCTGGCCGGCGGTGAAGACGGTGTCGGCGGCCAGCTCCAGCGGGACCAGCAGCCCGGCGATCGGGCCGAAGCCCCGCTCACGGCCGGCCAGCGCCCAGGCGGTGAGGAACACGGAGGCGAAGGCCCCGGCGGCCGGCGCCGGCGGCAGCGGCACCCCCGCGATGAGGACGTGCGAGCCGGCCGACAGCAGCACGACGAACGCGCTGAACAGCGCGGCCCGCAGCCCTCTCAGTCCTGCTCCTGTCATGCCCATCGCCGCGAGTCTGCCATGACTTCCTGTGGACGCAGGGGTCCGGGGCCCGGGGCGGGCGCCGTTACGGCCGGATCCGGCCGTTGCGGAACAGGTCCACGAAGAGCAGGTGGTCGGCGCGGGCGCGGGCCCCGTAGGCGTGCGCGAAGTCCACCAGGAGCTCGGCGAAGCCCTCCTCGTCGGCGGCGATCGCCGCGTCGATGGCCCGCTCCGTGGAGAACGGGACGAGGCTGTGGCCGCTCTCCGCCTCGTCGGCCGAGGCGTGCATGGTCGCCGTCGCCCGGCCGAGGTCCGCGACCACGGCCGCGATCTCCTCCGGGTCGTCCAGGTCCGACCAGTCCAGGTCCACCGCGTACGGGGAGACCTCGGCCACCAGCTGGCCGGCCCCGTCCAGCTCGGTCCAGCCCAGCCAGGGGTCGGCGTGCGCCTGGAGGGCGCGCTGGGAGATCACCGTGCGGTGCCCCTCGTGCCGGAAGTACTCCCGCACGGCCCGGTCGGTGATGTGCCGGGACACGGCCGGGGTCTGTGCCTGCTTGAGGTAGATCACGACGTCGTTCTCCAGGGCGTCGCTGTGGCCCTCCAGCAGGATGTTGTACGAGGGCAGCCCCGCCGATCCGATGCCGACGCCCCGGCGGCCCACCACGTCCTTGACCCGGTAGGAGTCCGGGCGCACCAGGGATTCGTCGGGCAGGGTCTCCAGGTACGCGTCGAAGGCGGCCAGCACCTTGTACCGGGTCGCCGCGTCGAGCTCGACGGAGCCGCCTCCGGAGGTGAAGCGGCGCTCGTGGTCCCGGATCTCGGTCATGGAGTCCAGGAGCGCGAAGCGGGTGCGGGAGCGGGCCGAGCGCAGGGCGGACAGCAGGGGGCCCTGGGAGGTGTCCAGGGTGAAGGAGGGGACCTCCGGCATGTCATGGCGCTTGGCGTCGCCGGAGGCCAGGGCGTGGATCTGCTCGCGGTAGGCGGCGGCGTAGATCCGCACCAGCTCGCTGATCTGCCCGTCGCTGAGCGCCTTGGTGTAGCCGATCAGGGCGACTGAGGCGGCGAAGCGCTTGAGGTCCCAGGTGAAGGGGCCGACGTAGGCCTCGTCGAAGTCGTTGACGTTGAAGACGAGGCGGCCGGTCGAGTCCATGTAGGTGCCGAAGTTCTCGGCGTGCAGGTCGCCGTGGATCCACACCCGGCCGGTCCGGTCGTCGAGGAAGGGGCCGCCGTGGCGCTCGCGCTCCAGGTCGGCGTAGAAGAGGCAGGCGGTGCCCCGGTAGAAGGCGAAAGCGGAAGCGGCCATCTTCCGGAATTTCACCTGGAAGGCGGCGGGGTCGGCGGCGAGCAGCCCACCGAAGGCGGTGTCGAAGACATCGAGTATCTGTTCGGCGCGCTGTTCGTTCGCCATCTCGGGGACCGCCATGGCGGGTTCCTCCTGGTGCACGGGCTGGACTGGTTCCGACCGACTGGACGCCGTGCGGGACCACGTGGTTCTGCAACGCCCGACCGTACCGCCAGGTACCGGGAACGTGTCACCCGTGGGACGTAGGATTCAAAGCTGCCCCCTACCCCCGCCCCCGGAGGTCCCGCACCGTGGCCAAGACGCCGTTCACGCACCTGCACGTCCACACCCAGTACTCGCTGCTGGACGGTGCCGCGCGGCTGAAGGACATGTTCGCGGCGTGCAACGAGATGGGCATGTCGCACATCGCCATGTCCGACCACGGCAACCTGCACGGCGCGTATGACTTCTTTCACTCCGCGCAGAAGGCCGGGATCACCCCGATCATCGGAATCGAGGCGTACGTCGCGCCCGAGTCCCGCCGCAACAAGCGGAGGATCCAGTGGGGCCAGCCGCACCAGAAGAGGGACGACGTCTCCGGCTCCGGCGGCTACACCCACAAGACGATCTGGGCGGCGAACGCCACCGGCCTGCACAACCTCTTCCGGCTGTCCTCCGACGCCTACGCCGAGGGCTGGCTCACGAAGTGGCCCCGCATGGACAAGGAGACCATCGCCCAGTGGTCGGAGGGCCTGATCGCCTCCACCGGCTGCCCCTCCGGCGAGGTGCAGACCCGACTGCGCCTCGGCCAGTTCGACGAGGCGCTCAAGGCGGCCTCCGACTACAAGGACATCTTCGGCGAGGGCCGCTACTTCCTGGAGCTGATGGACCACGGCATCGAGATCGAGCGCCGGGTCCGCGACGGCCTGCTGGAGATCGGCAGGAAGCTCGACATCCCGCCGCTGGTCACCAACGACTCCCACTACACGTACGCGCACGAGGCCGGCGCGCACGACGCCCTGCTCTGCATCCAGACCGGCAAGAACCTCTCCGACCCGGACCGCTTCCGGTTCGACGGCTCCGGTTACTACCTGAAGTCCACCGAGGAGATGTACGCCATCGACTCCTCGGACGCCTGGCAGGAGGGCTGCGCGAACACCCGCCTCGTCGCCGAGCAGGTCGACACGGAGGGCATGTTCAAGTTCCGGAACCTGATGCCGAAGTTCGACATCCCGGAGGGCTACACCGAGGTCACCTGGTTCCGCGAGGAGACCATGAAGGGGATGCACCGCCGCTTCCCGGGCGGGATCCCCGAGGACCGCATGAAGCAGGTCGAGTACGAGATGGACACGATCATCTCGATGGGCTTCCCCGGCTACTTCCTCGTGGTCGCCGACTTCATCATGTGGGCCAAGAACCAGGGCATCGCGGTGGGCCCCGGCCGTGGCTCCGCCGCCGGCTCGATCGTCGCGTACGCCATGGGCATCACCGACCTCGACCCGATCCCGCACGGCCTGATCTTCGAGCGCTTCCTCAACCCCGAGCGCGTCTCGATGCCCGACGTCGACATCGACTTCGACGAGCGCAGGCGCGTCGAGGTGATCCGGTACGTGACCGAGAAGTACGGCGCCGACAAGGTCGCCATGATCGGCACGTACGGCACCATCAAGGCCAAGAACGCGATCAAGGACTCCGCGCGCGTGCTGGGCTACCCGTACGCGATGGGCGACCGCCTGACCAAGGCCATGCCCGCCGACGTCCTCGGCAAGGGCATCCCGCTCTCCGGCATCCTCGACCCGAGCCACCCGCGCTACAGCGAGGCGGGCGAGATCCGCTCGATGTACGAGAACGAACCGGACGTGAAGAAGGTCATCGACACCGCCCGCGGTGTGGAGGGCCTCGTCCGCCAGATGGGCGTGCACGCCGCCGGCGTGATCATGTCCAGCGAGCGGATCACCGACCACGTGCCCGTCTGGGTGCGGCACACCGACGGCGTCACCATCACCCAGTGGGACTACCCGAGCTGCGAGTCGCTCGGCCTGCTGAAGATGGACTTCCTGGGCCTGCGCAACCTCACGATCATGGACGACGCCGTCAAGATGGTGAAGGCCAACAAGGGGATCGACATCGACCTCCTGGCCCTCCCGCTCGACGACCCCAAGACCTTCGAGCTGCTCCAGCGCGGCGACACCCTCGGCGTCTTCCAGTTCGACGGCGGCCCCATGCGCTCGCTGCTGCGCCTGATGAAGCCCGACAACTTCGAAGACATCTCCGCCGTGTCCGCGCTCTACCGGCCGGGCCCGATGGGCATGAACTCGCACACGAACTACGCCCTGCGCAAGAACAAGCAGCAGGAGATCACCCCGATCCACCCCGAGCTGGAGAAGCCGCTCGAAGAGGTGCTCGCGGTCACCTACGGCCTGATCGTCTACCAGGAGCAGGTGCAGAAGGCCGCCCAGATCATCGCCGGCTACTCGCTCGGCGAGGCCGACATCCTCCGCCGCGTCATGGGCAAGAAGAAGCCCGAGGAGCTGGCCAAGAACTTCACGATCTTCCAGGAGGGCGCCCGGAAGAACGGCTACAGCGACGAGGCCATCCAGGCGCTGTGGGACGTCCTGGTCCCCTTCGCCGGCTACGCCTTCAACAAGGCCCACTCCGCCGCGTACGGCCTGGTCTCCTACTGGACCGCCTACCTCAAGGCCAACCACCCGGCCGAGTACATGGCCGGTCTGCTCACCTCGGTCAAGGACGACAAGGACAAGTCCGCGATCTACCTGAACGAGTGCCGCCGCATGGGCATCAAGGTGCTCCCGCCGAACGTCAACGAGTCCGAGTCGAACTTCGCCGCCCAGGGCGACGACGTGATCCTCTTCGGCCTCACCGCCGTCCGCAACGTCGGCCAGAACGTCGTGGACTCGATCATCAAGACCCGCAAGGCCAAGGGCAAGTACTCCTCCTTCCCGGACTTCCTCGACAAGGTCGAGGCCGTGGTCTGCAACAAGCGCACCATCGAGTCGCTGATCAAGGCCGGCGCCTTCGACGAGATGGGCCACACCCGCAAGGGCCTCGTCGCCCAGCACGAGCCGATGATCGACACCGTGGTCGCGGTCAAGCGCAAGGAGGCCGAGGGCCAGTTCGACCTCTTCGGCGCCATGGGCGACGAGGGCGGCGACGAGCCCGGCTTCGGCCTCGACGTCGAGTTCTCCGACGTCGAGTGGGAGAAGTCCTACCTGCTCGCCCAGGAGCGCGAGATGCTCGGCCTGTACGTCTCCGACCACCCGCTCTTCGGCCTGGAGCACGTCCTGTCCGACAAGACGGACGCGGGCATCTCCCAGCTCACCGGCGGCGAGCACGCCGACGGCGCCGTCGTCACCATCGGCGGCATCATCTCGGGCCTCCAGCGGAAGATGACCAAGCAGGGCAACGCCTGGGCCATCGCCACCGTCGAGGACCTCGCCGGCTCCATCGAGTGCATGTTCTTCCCGGCCACCTACCAGCTCGTCTCCACCCAGCTGGTCGAGGACGCGGTCGTCTTCGTCAAGGGCCGCCTGGACAAGCGGGAGGACGTGCCCCGGCTGGTCGCCATGGAGCTGATGGTGCCCGACCTGTCCTCGGCCGGGACCAACGCCCCTGTCGTCCTCACCATCCCCACCGTCAAGGTCACCCCTCCGATGGTCACCCGCCTGGGCGAGATCCTCCGCCACCACAAGGGCAACACCGAGGTCCGGATCAAGCTCCAGGGCCCCCGGTCCACCACCGTGCTGCGCCTCGACCGGCACCGGGTCCAGCCCGACCCGGCCCTCTTCGGCGACCTCAAGGTGCTCCTCGGACCGTCCTGCCTGGCCGGCTGACGACCGCCGGCACCGGACCCGCGCCACCGGCGCACCGCAGCACAGGGCGCGCCCGGAACTCCTCCGGGCGCGCCCTCGCGCGTCCGCCCCCGGCGCCCGCGGCGCCGGCGGCGGCGTCAGTTGTGGCCGAAGCGCTTCTGCTTGCCCTTGCGCGCCATGTCCATCGGACTCGGGGACGAAGAGGACGAGGACTCGGCGGACGTCACGTGCGAGCTCTTCGACGGTTCCTGCGACGACGAGCGGGCCTGCTGCTTCGGCTGCTTCTGGTTCTTGTTCTTGGCCATGGTGGAGCCTCCGTGAGGGTCTAGGGGCCAGGACCGCCTTCACACTCACACAGCACCACAAACCGCGCATTGTGGATCTTTCCCCGGTGTCGCGGCCCGCGGGCGACCCGAAAACAGTGAGATACGCCACGCCGATGATCCAGTTCCGGCCGTCAACACCCGCACGGTCGGGCAGACTCGGGGAAAACCAGAGGACCCCCACGGAAGAGGTGGAACGCGTGGACCGCTGCGTCGTCCTGGTGGACGCCGGCTATCTGCTGGGCGCCGCCGCCAGCCTTCTCGCGGGTGAACCCTCCCGCTCCCGCATCACCGTCGACCACGCCGCCCTCATCCACGGCCTGCGCGAACGGGCCGAGGCCGACACCCAGCAGCCCCTGCTGCGCATCTACTGGTTCGACGGTGCACCCGACCGGGTGCCCCAGCCCGAACACCGCCGACTGCGCGTCATGCCCCGGGTCACCGTCCGGCTCGGCGCCCTGACCCGCAGCGACGGCCGCTGGGCGCAGAAGGGCGTCGACGCCGCCATGCACGCCGAGCTCACCGAGCTCGCCCGCAACCGCGCCTGCTCCGACGTCGTCCTCGTCACGGGCGACGGAGACCTCCTGCCCGGTTTGATGTCCGCCAAGGAGCACGGCGTCGCCGTCCACCTGTGGGCCGTCCAGGCCGCCGACGGCGATTACAACCAGTCCGAGGACCTCGTCGCCGAGGCCGACGAGCGCCGCGTCCTGGACCGGGCCTGGATCACCCGCGCCGTCCGCGCCAAGGACCTCACCGGCCTCAACTCGCCCGCGCCCGCGCCCCGCCCCGAGATCGCCGCCATCCTCTCCGCCCCCC
>NZ_JACBGN010000025.1 GCF_013401435.1 Streptomyces sp. BR123 | reverse complement strand
GTCCCACCCGCGCGCCCCCACCGCGTCCGCACCGCCACACCGCACCACCAGCTCAGGAAGCAGGAGCCCGTGTCCTCCAGACCCGTCCCCCACCGCACCATCGCCGTCGTGCTCGCAGGGGGCACCGGCCAGCGCATCGGGCTCGAGATACCCAAGCAACTGCTCAAGATCGCCGGAAAGTCGATCCTGGAGCACACCCTCCACATCTTCGAGAACGCGCCGGACGTCGACGAGGTCATCCTCCTCATGACGCCCGCGTACGTGGACGACGCCCGCCGCATCGTCGAGAACGCCCGCCTGCGCAAGGTGACGGAGATCCTCCCGGGCGGCTCCACCCGCAGCGAGACCACCCTGGCCGCCATCCGGGCCGCCACGGCGCGGCTCGGCGAGGGCGAGGACTGCAACCTCCTCTTCCACGACGCGGTGCGCCCGCTGCTCTCCCAGCGCGTGGTGCGCGAGTGCGTCGAGTCCCTGGAGCGGTACCAGGCCGTCGACGTCGCCATCCCGTCCTCCGACACCGTCATCGTGACGCGGACCCACGGCGACGACGGCGAGTTCATCACCGAGGTCCCCGACCGCTCCCGACTGCGCCGCGGCCAGACCCCGCAGGGCTTCCGGCTCTCCACCATCCGCGCCGCGTACGAGCGGGCTGCCGCCGACCCGTTCTTCCAGGCCACCGACGACTGCTCGGTGGTGGTCAAGTACCTGCCGGACGTCCCCGTCCACGTGGTCGCCGGCGACGACTACAACATGAAGGTCACCCAGCCGGTCGACGTCTTCATCGCCGACAAGCTGTTCCAGCTCGCCTCCCACGCCGCGCCCGCCCAGGCCGGCGAGGAGGCCTACCGCGCGCAGCTGTCCGGCAAGACGATGGTGGTCTTCGGCGGCTCGTACGGCATCGGCGCCGACATCTGCCGGATCGCCGAGGGCTTCGGCGCCCGCGTCTTCGCGCTCGGCCGCTCCACCACCGGCACGCACGTCGAGAACCTCGACCACGTCGAGGCTGCCCTCGCCTCCGCCTACGCCGAGACCGGCCGGATCGACTACGTCGTCAACACCGCGGGCGTGCTCCGCGTCGGCCGTCTCGCCGAAACCGACAACGAGACCATCCGGGAGGCGCTGGAGGTCAACTACCTGGCCCCGGTGAACATCGCCCGCGCCTCCTACAAGTACCTCAGCGAGACCGAGGGTCAGCTGCTGCTGTTCACCTCCAGCAGCTACACCCGCGGCCGCGCCGAGTACAGCCTGTACTCCTCGACCAAGGCCGCCATGGTGAACCTGACCCAGGCGCTCGCCGACGAGTGGGCCGAAGACGGCATCCGCGTCAACTGTGTGAACCCCGAGCGCACCGCCACCCCGATGCGCGCCAAGGCCTTCGGCCGGGAGCCCCGGGAATCGCTGCTGACCTCCGAGTCGGTGGCCCTGACCTCCCTGGACGTCCTGGTCTCCGAGATGACCGGCCATGTGATCGACGTCCGCAAGCAGGATCCGACGGCGTCCCCGGCGCAGCGCTCCGGCTTCGAGGCGGCGCTCGCCTCCGTCCTGATCCAGACGTCGGAGGACCAGGGAGTCTAGGCATGTCGTACGCATCCGTTCCGCAGCAGGGCCGCCGCCCCAGGATCTACGTGGCCGGCGGCTCCAACGCGGTCAGCCGCCCGTACAGCTTCCTGCCGATGGCGGGCTGGACGCAGGCGCTGCCGCTGTTCCTCACCGACGCGGTGGAGGTGGTGAACTGCGCCCGCGCGCGGGCCAGCTCCAAGAGCTTCCGCGAGCGCGGCCGGCTCCAGTGGATCCTGGAGGACATGGCGCCGGGCGACTACCTGCTGTTCGGCTTCGGCCAGAACGACATCAAGCCGGACCCGGGCCTGCACACCGAGCCGTTCTCCACCTTCACGGAGCAGATGGCCGCGTACGTGCACGGCACCCGGGAGCGGCAGGGCCACCCGGTGATCCTGCTGCCCTACGAGCGGCGGCGCATCGACCGGCACGGCAACGTCGCCCGCTTCCTCGGCGACTACCCGGTCGCGGCCCGGCAGCTGGCCGAGGACGAGCACGTGCCGGTCGTCGACCTGTACGAGCAGAGCCTGCTGTGGTGGGAGGAGCTCGGGGCGGAGGCGTCCAAGGCCGCCTTCATGTACCTGCGCCGCGGAGAGCCCCTGCAGAAGCACATCCTGGACGGGGACAACGTGCACACACGGGCCGAGGGCGCGATCGAGTGCGCCCGGTTCATCGCCCGCAGCATGCTGGAGCAGGGCGTCATCCCGGCCCACTGGGGCCGGGACCTGGACCGCACGCGCTTCGACTACGACGAGATGGGCTGGCTGGACGAGGAGACCTTCCGGCACCGCACCACGTCCCGCGTCTCCACGTTCCCCGGCGCCTGAGGAGCCCCGTCCGTGAACAACCTCCTGTGCCGGGGCCGGGCCCTCGGCGAGACCCCCGACGGGGGCGCCGTGTACGCCGCCCTGTACTGCTCGGCCGACCCGCGGCGCGGCGTCGCGCCCGGGGAAACGGTCCAGCTCGGCCTGTCCGTGGCCCCCGACCAGGGCGCCTCGCGCGGCTGCGGCTACCTGCTGCAGGCACCGCTGGCCGAGTCCGCGGACATCGTCGGCGTGCAGGGCCTGGAGTACTTCCCGCGGCAGGGCTGGTTCCGGGTCCGGGCCGACTCGGGCGAGACCGGCACCGGCATCCTGCAGCTGCGCGTCCACGACACCGCCTCGGCGCCGCGGATCCGGCCGCAGATGATGGTGGCCGTCCCCGACGCGACCGGCCGCAAGCTCGTCCGCACGGCCCGGCTGGACGCCGAGGCGCTGCCGGTCCGCCGGGCCACCGCCCGGGGCCTGCGCCTCACCGCCGAGCCGGGCGGGTCCGGTTCGGTGAACGTGCTGTCCGCGTGCCCGGCGGGGAGCACCGCCGTGGCGGTGACCGCGCCGCGCCACGGCGAGGCGCAGCTGTCGTACGACGGCTGGGTGACGTACAGCCCGGCGCCCGGCTTCACCGGCTACGACCGGTTCGCTTACACGGTGGGCACCCCTGCGGGGGAGCAGCTGACGTCCCACGTGAACGTGTTCGTGGGATCCCTGGACTTCGCCCCGGGCGCCTTCCCCGCTCAGCCCTCGGGCGTCGCCTTCCGGCCCTGGCAGTGGCCCGAGCTGACCGGGGAGATGCCCTGGCCCCGCCCCGACCGCCCCGCGTCCGCGCCCCGTCCCACTGCCTGAGGAACCCACCAGCATGAACACCGCCGTCGCGCTCCCCGCCGACCTCAAGGACGTGTCCGTCGCGGTCCGGGTCAGCAACCAGGCCCAGGCACTGGAAGCCTGCCTGGCCTCGGTCGCCGCCCAGACCATCGGCACGGACCGGCTGGAGATCATCGGCGTCGACGACGGTTCGACGGACGAGAGCGGCTCCGTCCTGGCCCGGGCGGCGCACCAGTACCCCGGGTTCGTCCGCATCGGGCAGGTCTCGCACGGGCTGAGCCCGGCGGCGGCCCGCAACTGGGCCCTGAGCCAGGTGCGCGGACGGTACGTCATCTTCCTGGAGGCCACGGACCGGCTGGCGCCCGACGCACTGCAGCGGATGGTGGCCGCCGCCGATGCCAACGAGGCCGACGTGGTGCTCGGCAAGCTGGAGAGCTCGGGCCGGCACACGGTCCCGACGGCGATGTTCCGCAAGAACCAGGCCTACACCGACGCCTTCAGCTCGCGCGTCTACTGGTCGCTGACCCCGGACAAGCTGTTCCGCACCAGCCTGCTGCACCGGCGCGGCCTGGTCTTCCCCACCGACATGCCGACGGGGGACGAGCAGGTCTTCACCGCGGGCGCGTTCATCGGCGCGGACAACGTCTCCGTCGTCGGCGACGCCACCTGCGTGGTCAAGGGCCCCCCGCCCGTCCAGGGGGCCCCGGCCGACCGGGTCGCCCTGGCCTCCCGGATGCTGGCCCTGGTCGCCTCGCAGCTGCCTGAGGGGCCGCGCCGGGACCGGCTCCAGTCCCGGCACCTGGAGGTGGAGCTGGGCGGTGCCACCGCGCAGGCGCTGCTGTCGGCCGCCGACCCGGCGGAGCGGGACCAGACGCTGTGGGCCGCGTCCGAGGTGTTGCGCACCCAGGCCTCCCCGGGGGCGCTGGCGCTGCTGCCGCGCATGGTCGCCGTGCGGTTCGCGCTGCTGGCCCAGGGCCGGTTCGCCGAGGCCGGGCAGATCGCCGCCTTCGAGGCGGACAAGGCCCGGCCGGTCGTCCGCAAGACGGTGGAGTACGGGCGGGTGTTCACCACCCTGCCGTTCTTCCGGGACCCGCAGGTCGGGCTGCCCGACGAGCTGTTCGACATCACCGGTGACATGACGGTCTCCCAGCAGTTGCAGAAGGCCCGCTGGGACGGGCCGATGCTGCTGCTGGACGGGTACGCCTTCTTCGAGCAGCTGTCGACGAAGGACCGCGCGACCCGGGTGGTGCTGCGCGAGCGGACCAGCGGCACCCAGGAGACCCACGCGGTGACGGCCCGCCGGGACGACACCCTCACCAACGCCAAGGGCAAGACCCGGGCGATGGGCCGGTTCTCGGCGCGGATCAACCTGGCGCAGACCTCCAGCGGCTGGCCGCTGCCGCCGGGCACCTGGGACCTGTACCTGTCGGTCAGCTTCGAGGGCGTGACCCAGGAGGTGCGGCTCGGCACCCGCCGGGCGGCCGACCTGGACACCACGGCCCGGATGCCGGTGCGGATCTCGGACGCGCCGGGCACGCAGGGCATGGAGCTGACGGCGACCCCGTACTACGCGGAGGACGGCGGCCTGACCATCGAGGTCGCCCAGCGGGTCCCGCTGCCGGGCCGCGCCTGAGCCCGCTCCACCGCGCGGGCGGCCGGGCGGCCGGCCGCCCGGATCAGACGAGGAACTCCCAGGGGCCGAACGCGAGTCCCTGGACGCTCGTGTCCTGGCGGGCGCACAGGGGTGTGCCGCTCTCGTCGAACGCGGCGACGACGACCCGGCCGGCCGCGTCGACGTCCACCTGCGGGGCGTACGCGCCGCGGCCGCCGATGGAGGCCCACCAGATGCCGTAGCCCTCGTTCTCGGTGACGTAGGCGGTGACCTCGATGTCGCCGTCGGCTCCGGTCTGCGCGAGCACCGTGCAGTCGTAGCCGCCGAGGACGGCCCGGGCGACGCCGGGCGCGCCGCGGCCGCCCGCGCCGCCCAGGCCCACGAGGCCGCCCTGGACCCCCTGGCGGGCGGCCCGCCAGGCGACCAGCGAGCCGTCGCCCGGGTAGCGCCAGAAGTAGGTGGCCCGGCGCGGGCCCGTCTCGTACGCGACCGGGGTGCCGGGGACGACCGGCGTGGGGATGCGGTCGGCGAGGCCGAAGCGGCCCTGGCCGACGCCGCTCCAGCGGTCGGGCCCCGACGGGCCGACGGCGAGCACCTCCAGCACGCCGCCGGTCGGCATGAGCGGCACCACCTCGCCCGGGTAGGGCTGCGCGGTCACCTGCTTCCAGGCGCCCCACGCGCCCTCGGCGTTGCGGCTGCGCCGCAGGATGCCCGAGTGGCGCAAGGACACGAGGACGTGGGTGGAGCCGGAGCGCTGGTTGACGGTGATCCGCGGCGGGCCGGTCAGCCGGTCGCCCTCGGGGCCGCCGCGCAGGGCCGGGGCGCCGAGGCCGTACCAGTCGATCATGGGGCGGCCGGGCTGGAACTGGGTGGAGACGATGACCTCGGGCAGGCCCGAGCCGTCCTCGGCGGCCCGCAGACCCGCGAAGTGCACGTACCCCTCACGGGTCCGCGCCATGGAGGCGGCTCCCAGCCAGCCCGGGACCTCGAAGGCGTCGGGGCCGGTCCAGCCGGTGAGCGGGGCGGCCGCCTCGGTCCAGCGGAGCAGGCCGCCCGGGGTGCAGGCGTAGGCCGTCAGACGGCCGTCACCGCCCTTGAACAGCCAGGTGCCGGCCGGCGGAGTGGACTGGCGTTCCCCCGGTCCGCCGGTACGGGCGTCCTGCGCCCCGCGAGCCGAAGAGGCGGCTCGGCTACCGTCTTTGCCGCGGATCACACCGCATACCACCCTTCTGCCCGATATGTTCACGTCCGAGGGGCGGGGCCGTTCACCCGACAGAACCAGCCACTCGAAAGGGTGTCCTATGATGCACCCCATCGATAATAGAAGGGCACTCCCTCCATGACCGACCGCCCCTCGGCCACCCCACCCTCCACCCGGCGCAAGCCGCGGCGCGGCGGACGGCGCGTCCTGCGGATCGTGCTGCTGGTGGTGGCGGTGCTCATCCTCGCAGCCGGCGGCGCGGGCTGGTGGGCGTACAGCCACCTCAACGGCAACATCGACAGCGTCGACCTCGACCAGGCCATCGGCGACAACCGCCCGAAGAAGGTCGTCCCCGGCGCGCAGAACATCCTGGTCCTCGGCTCGGACTCGCGCGACGGCGCCAACGGCGACCTCGACCACGGCAACGTCAGCGGCGCCCGCTCGGACACCGCGATGCTCGTCCACCTCCCCGAGGGGCGGTCCCGCGCCACCGCCGTGAGCATCCCGCGCGACACCCTCATATCCCGGCCCGATTGCAAGGACGGCGACGGCAAGACCGTCCCGGCCGCCGACCGGGTCATGTTCAACTCCGTCTACACGCTGGCCGGGCCGGCCTGCGTGGTCAAGACCGTCGAGCAGTTGTCCGGGATCCGCGTGGACCACTTCGTCGAGGTCGACTTCGCCGGCTTCAAGGGCCTGGTCGACGCGCTCGGCGGAGTCACCGTCACCCTGGACAAGCCGATGACCGGCGCGAAGGGCGGCCTGAAGCTGGACGCCGGCACGCACCGGCTGAACGGCACCGACTCCCTCAAGTTCGTCCGTACCCGCTACGGCTACGGCGACGGCAGCGACCTCGGGCGCATAGGCCTGCAGCAGCAGTTCATGATGGCGATGCTGTCGGAGATCAAGAAGCAGGACGCCCTCGGCAACCCGGCCCGGCTCTACAAGCTCGCGGACGCCGGCACCAAGTCGCTCACCACCGACTCCGAACTCGCCTCCCTCACCGCGCTCGCCGACTTCGCGCAGAGCATGAAGGGCGTGGACCCGGACACCATGGAGACCCTCATGCTCCCGGTGGCCTACGACAAGATCGACCCCAACCGGGTCGTCGTCGCGCAGCCGCAGGCCGACCGGCTGTGGGAGGCGCTGCGCACCGACCAGAAGATCCCGGCGGACGCGAAGAAGTCCCCCGCCACGGCCAAGGGCTGAGCCCGGCCGCCCACCGCCGCACGCGTCGGGCCCGTACGGGGAGCCTCCCGTACGGGCCCGACGCTGAGCGGTGCCGGGCGTGAACTGCAGGGACGGTGCCGGACGTGGAGGGCCGGCGGCCGGTCAGTACTTGGCGTTCGCGCCGAGCCTGCCAAGGCGGCTGTTGCGGCGGCTGTAGGCGAAGTACACGATGATGCCGATGACCATCCAGATGCCGAACCGGGCCCAGGTCTCGGCCGGCAGGTTGAGCATCAGCCAGAGCGAGGCCGCGATCGACAGGATCGGGATGAACGGCACCCACGGGGTGCGGAACGCCCGGTGCAGGTCGGGGCGGGTCCTGCGGAGGATGATGACGCCCAGGGCGACCACCACGAACGCGAACAGGGTGCCGATGTTCACCAGTTCCGCGAGGTTCTCCAGGCTGGTGAAGCCCGCGACGACGGCGATGACCACACCGAGCAGGACGGTCGCCCGGTAGGGGGTGCGGTACTTCGGGTGGGTGACGGAGAAGACGCGCGGCAGCAGCCCGTCCCGGCTCATCGCGAAGAACACCCGGGTCTGGCCCAGCAGCAGGATCATGCACACGGTGATCAGGCCGACGGACGCCCCGAGGCTGATGGCGCCGGCGAAGAAGGGCTGGTTCACCGACTTGAAGGCCTCGGCGAGCGGGGCGGTCGGCGACATCTCCGTGTACTTCTGCATGCCCGTGACCACCAGGGTCACGGCGACGTAGAGGATCGTGCAGATGAGCAGCGAGCCCAGGATGCCGCGCGGCATGTCGCGCTGCGGGTTCCTGGTCTCCTCGGCCGCGGTGGCCACGACGTCGAAGCCGATGAAGGCGAAGAAGACGAGCGAGGCGGCCGTGAAGATGCCCATGATGCCGAAGTTGGTGGGCTCGTAGCCGAACAGCAGCTGGACCAGCGGCGCCTTCCAGCCGCTGACGCCCTCGGGCTGCGGCTGGGCCGGAGGGATGAACGGCGCGTAGTTGTCGGACTTGATGAAGAACAGCCCCGCGATGATGACCAGCATCACGACGGTGACCTTGATGGCGACGACGATCGCGGTGATCCGGGCCGACAGCTTCGTCCCGATGACGAGGATCGCGGTCAGCACCAGGACCAGCAGGAACGCCAGCAGGTCGAAGGTGCCGCCCGCATCGGGTCCGGAGAGTGCGACGGGCATGTCCCAGCCGAGGTTGGTGTTCATCAGGTGCCGGACGTACCCGGACCAGCCCACGGCCACGACGGCGGTGCCGAGCGCGAACTCCAGCACCAGGTCCCAGCCGATGATCCAGGCGGGCAGCTCGCCGATCGAGGCGTACGAGAACGTGTACGCCGAGCCCGCCACCGGAACGGTGGACGCGAACTCGGCGTAGCACAGGGCCGCGAGGGCGCAGACGACGCCCGCCGCCACGAAGGCGAGGGAGGTGGCCGGACCGGCGTTGTTGCGGGCGGCGATGCCCGTCAGGACGAAGATGCCGGTACCGATGATGACACCGACACCGAAGACGGTCAGGTCCCAGGCCGAGAGCGACTTCTTGAGGGCGTGTTCCGGCTCCTCCGTGTCGCGAATGGACTGCTCCACCGTCTTGGTGCGGAAGGGGCTGTTGATATCCGTTCTCACCGACGCACCTCCGAACAGGTGTCGACGCACACGAACGGGCCGGGAGGCCCACTCTCCAAGAGTGATCTCCCGGCCCGTGACGTGCAACCGCGCCTCGCTCCACGCAGCGTGCGCGGGCCGGTTTCCGGACAGGCCCGCCCGGGCGGCCGGACGGAGGCGACCGAACGGACGGAGGCGACCGGCCGGACGGAGGCGGCTAGTCGACGGCGGCGGCCGGCTCGCTGTCGAGGCGCCCGTCCAGCTTGGCGACGAGGCCGGTGACCTGCCGTGCGATGGCCGGGGCGGTCAGCCCGATCTCGGCCAGGATCTCCTTGCGCAGGGCGTGGTCGAGGAAGCGCTGCGGGATGCCGAAGTCCCGCAGCGGCACGTCGACGCCCGCGTCGCGCAGCGCCTGCGAGACCGCGGAACCCACACCGCCGGCGCGGCCGTTGTCCTCGACGGTGACGACGACGCGGTGCCGCTCGGCCAGCGGGGCGAGGGCCTCGTCCACCGGCTTGACCCAGCGGGGGTCCACGACGGTGGTGCTGATGCCCTGCTTGTCGAGGAGGTCGGCGATCTCCAGGCACATCGGGGCGAGCGCGCCGACCGAGACGAGCAGCACGTCCGGCCGGGTGACCTCGGGGGCCGGCTCGCGCAGCACGTCCATGCCGCCGATGCGGCCGACGGCCGGGACGGCCGGGCCGACGACGCCCTTGGAGAAGCGCACCACGGTCGGGGCGTCCTTGACCTCGACGGCCTCGCGCAGCTGGGCGCGCAGCTGCTCGGCGTCGCGGGGCGCGGCGAGCCGCAGGCCGGGGACGACCTGGAGGATCGACATGTCCCACATGCCGTTGTGGGAGGCGCCGTCGTCGCCGGTGACGCCGGCCCGGTCCAGGACGAAGGTGACGCCGCACTTGTGCAGGGCCACGTCCATCAGGACCTGGTCGAAGGCGCGGTTGAGGAAGGTGGCGTACACGGCGAAGACCGGGTGGACGCCGCCCGTGGCGAGGCCCGCGGCGGAGGTCGCGCCGTGCTGCTCGGCGATGCCGACGTCGTAGATGCGCTCGGGGAAGGCCTCGGCGAACTTGTTGAGGCCGACCGGGTGGAGCATGGCGGCGGTGATGCCGACGACGTCCGGGCGCTCGTGGCCGATCTTCACCATCTCGTCGGCGAAGACGGAGGTCCAGCTGGCGGCGGCGGTCTTCACCGGCAGGCCGGTGTCGGGGTGGATGACGCCGACCGCGTGGAATCGGTCCGCCTCGTGCTCCAGGGCCGGGGTGTAGCCGCGGCCCTTCTGGGTGAGGCAGTGGACGATGACGGGGCCGCTGAAGCGCTTGGCGCGCTGCAGCGCGGACTCCAGGGCCTCGATGTCGTGGCCGTCGATGGGACCGATGTACTTCAGGCCCAGGTCCTCGAACATGCCCTGCGGGGCGATGAAGTCCTTCAGGCCCTTCTTGGCCCCGTGCAGGGTCTCGAAGAGCGGCTTGCCGACGACGGGCGTGCGCTCCAGGATCTCCTTGCCGCGGGCCAGGAAGCGCTCGTAGCCGTCCGTGGTGCGCAGGGTGGCCAGGTGGTTGGCGAGGCCGCCGATGGTGGGGCCGTAGGAGCGCTCGTTGTCGTTGACGACGATGACCAGCGGGCGGTCCTTGGCGGCGGCGATGTTGTTCAGCGCCTCCCAGGCCATACCGCCGGTCAGGGCGCCGTCGCCGATGACGGCGGCCACGTGGTGGTCGGCCCGGCCGAGCACCTCGTTGGCCTTGGCGAGGCCGTCGGCCCAGCCCAGCACGGTGGAGGCGTGGGAGTTCTCGATCACGTCGTGCTCGGACTCGGCGCGCGACGGGTAGCCGGACAGACCGCCCTTGGTGCGCAGGCCGGCGAAGTCCTGGCGGCCGGTGAGCAGCTTGTGGACGTAGGCCTGGTGGCCCGTGTCGAAGAGGATCCGGTCCTTCGGCGACTCGAAGACCCGGTGCAGGGCGATCGTCAGCTCGACCACACCGAGGTTGGGGCCGAGGTGCCCGCCGGTCTTGGAGACGGCGTCGACGAGGAAGGACCTGATCTCGGCGGAGAGCTGAACCAGCTCCTCCTGGCTGAGCCGGTCCAGATCGCGCGGTCCCTTGATGCGGGTCAGCAGCACCCGTGCCTCCTTGCAGTTGCTTGCTGGTCTGTCGAGTCTAATGTTCCGTCGGCGACCCCGGTCATCGGGCTGCCGCATGCAGGTCACAGCTTTGTCATTCCTGTGCACGTCCACCCGAGGTCATACATCACATTCGGGCGCATATGCACACAGTTGCCCACAGCGGTCAACGAACTGATGTACGCACAGGTGCCCGGCGCCACGAGGAGTGGCACCGGGCACTGTGACCGGTCTTACCGCGCCGGGCGTGCTGTCAGACGCGTCCGGCGGTCTTCTGGGTCTTGCGGGTGACCGAGTCGATCACCACGGTGGCCAGCAGCACCGCACCGGTGATCATGTACTGGACGGGAGTGGCGATTCCCTCGAGGGCCAGACCGTACTGGATCGAGGTGATGACCATGACACCGAGGAGGGCGTTCCAGGTCCGGCCCCGGCCGCCGAAGAGGCTGGTGCCGCCGATGACGGCCGCGGCGATGACGTTCATCAGCAGGTCGCCGCCGCCGGCGCTCTGGTTCGCCGCCGCGATCTTGGAGGCCCAGAAGAGCCCGCCGACGGCGGCGAAGGTGCCCGCGATGGAGAACACCGCGATGCGGATGCCGGTGACGTTGATGCCCGCGCGGCGGGAGGCCTCGACGCTGCCGCCGAGGGCGAAGACGTTCCGGCCGAAGGTGGTGCGGCGCAGGAGGAAGTCCGTGCCGACCAGGACCACCACGAAGAGCACCACCGCGAGCGGAAGGCCCTTGTACTGGTTGAACACCGCGGCGGGGCCGAAGGTGAACACCGCGAGCAGGCCGGCGCGCAGCACCAGCTCGCTCATGGGGCGCGACGGGACGCCCGCCTCCGCCCGGCGCTTGTTGTCGGTGAACGCGGCCAGGAAGTACCCGGCCGTGGCGACCGCGGCGAGACCGTAGGCGGCGGCCACGTCCGTGAAGTAGTACGTGGTCAGCTGGCCCACGACACCGTCGGGGTCGATGTTGATCGTGCCGTTGCTGCCGAGGATCTGGAGCATCGCACCGGACCAGAACAGCAGGCCCGACAGGGTGACGGCGAAGGCCGGCGCGCCGATCTTGGCGAAGAAGAAGCCGTGGATCGCGCCGATCAGGGCGCCGCCGGCGACCGCCGCGAGGATCGCGAGCCACTCGTTGACCCCGTTGGTGACCGCCAGGACGGCGAACAGGGCACCGGAGACACCGCTGACCGAGCCGACCGAGAGGTCGATCTCGCCGAGCAGCAGCACGAAGATGATGCCGACGGCCATCATGCCCGTGGCGACCATCGTGATCGCGATGTTGGTGAGGTTCTCCGGGGAGAGGAAGTTCGAGTTCAGCCCTTGGAAGATGCCCCAGATCACGATCAGGCCGATGACGACCGGGAGGGACCCCAGGTCGCCCGCCTTCATCTTGCGGCGGAACTCGCTGAGGTAGCCGGCCAGGCCCTGCTCGCGGACGAGCAGGCGGGGGTCCACCGCCGGGATGGCGTCCGCCGGGGCGGCCGGGTTGGCCAGCTGGGCCACCTCTTCCGCATGGGTGTGGTGTTCGGTGCTCACTTGCGAGCCTCCCCGGTGCGGGCCGCCCGGCGGGTCACGGCGTTGTCCGTGGCGCCCGTGATGGCGGAGATGATCTCTTCCTGCGAGGTGTCGGCGACCTTGAAGACACCGTTGTTGCGGCCCAGCCGCAGGACTGCCACGCGGTCGGCGACGGCCTTCACATCGGCCATGTTGTGGCTGATGAGGATGACCGCGTGGCCGCGCTCGCGCAGCCGCTCCACCAGGTCGAGGACCTGCGCGGTCTGCTCGACGCCGAGGGCGGCGGTCGGCTCGTCGAGGATGACGAGCTGGGGCTCGCCGAGCATCGAACGGGCGATCGCCACCGTCTGGCGCTGACCGCCGGAGAGCGAGGCGATGGGGATCCGGACGCTGGGGATCCGGATGGACAGGGTGGTCAGGAGTTCGCGGGCGCGGCGCTCCATCTCCACCTCGTCGAGGACACCGCGGCGCTTGAGCTCGCGGCCCAGGAAGAGGTTGCCGACGACGTCGATGTTGTCGCACAGCGCGAGGTCCTGGTAGACCGTCGCGATGCCCAGGTTCTGGGCGTCGTGGGGCTTGGTGATCGTGACCGGCTTGCCCTCCCACTCGATGACGCCGTCATCGATGGGGTGCACGCCGGCGATCGTCTTGACGAGCGTGGACTTGCCGGCGCCGTTGTCGCCGACGAGGGCGACCACCTCGCCGGAGTGGATCTCGAGGTCTACGTCGGTGAGCGCCTGGACGGCGCCGAACCGCTTCGAGACCCCTCGCAACGCCAGCACGGGCGCAGCGGTCACATGAACCATCTCCTTCGCCGCCTGACCGGCGGGGATGTCGTGCAGTAAGTGCAGGAGCGGGGTGGGGTGGGGTGGGAAATCGTTTCTGCCCGGCGTCCCGCCGTTGGCGGGGGTGAGTGGGCGGGGCGCCGGGCAGGCGCGGGGGTCCCGGTGGACCGGAGGCCGCGGAGCGGGCCCCCGGCCGGCGGGACGCTGGGGCCTCGCACGGCCGGGAGGTCCGTGCGGGGCCGCGGCCGGCCCGGGTGGGCCGGTGCGGACTGCGGACGGCCTTCGTGGATCTCGTGGATCGCGGAGGCCGCTGCGGCCTACTTCAGGCCGAGGGCAGCGCAGGCGGCCGCGTACTTCTCGGTGCAGATCTCGTCGGCCGTGTAGACACCGTCCTTGATGACAGTGTCCTTGATGTTGTTCTTGGTGAGCGAGACGACCGGGACCAGGAGGGAGGGGACGCCCTTCGTGGTGGGGCTGTCGACCGTGGAGGTGGTCAGGCCGTCCAGCTTCTCGCCCTTGGCGAGGGCGACGGCCATCTTCGCGGCGGCCTCGGCCTCGGGGGCGTACGGCTTGTAGACGCTCATGAACTGCTCACCCGCGACGATGCGCTGCACGCCCGCGAGCTCCGCGTCCTGGCCCGTGACCGGGGGCAGCGGGTCCATGCCGGCCGCCTTCAGGGCCGTGATGATGCCGCCGGCCATGCCGTCGTTGGCGGAGTAGACGCCGATGATCTTGTCCTTGCCGAGCGCCGAGATCGCGCCCGCCATGTTGGTGTTGGCGTTCTCCGGCTTCCACTCCTTGGTGTCGTACTCCTTGCCGACGTTCACCTTGCCGTCGAGGACGGAGTGGGCACCCTTCTTGAAGAGGGCGGCGTTCGGGTCGGTGACCGACCCGTTCATCATCACGATGTCGCCGTTCTTGGCCTTGTCGCCCAGGGCCTCCAGCAGCGCCTTGCCCTGGACCTTGCCGACCTCTTCGTTGTCGAAGGAGGTGTAGGCGTCGATCGGGCCCTCGGCGAGGCGGTCGTAGGAGACGACCGGGATGCCGGCCTCCTTGGCCTTCTTGACCGCGCCGGCGATGGCCTTGGAGTCGACCGCGTCGACGATCAGGACGTTCACCTTGTTGGTGATCATCGTGTCGACCTGGGAGTTCTGCGTGGTCGCGTCCTGCTTGGCGTTGGCGTAGACCACCTCGCCCTTGCCGCCGGTGAGCTCGGCGACCTTCTTCTCGATGAGCGGCTTGTCGAACTTCTCGTAGCGCGCGGTCTGGTTCTCGGGCAGGAGCAGACCGACCTTGATCGCGCCGCCCGCGGCGGCGGCGGAGGTGCCGGACTGCTTCGGCTTCTCGCCGGCCTCCTTGGCGCTGCCACAGGCCGCGAGGGACACGGCCATGGCGCCCGCAGCGACGACTACGGCGGCTCTACGCATACGCGTGTTCATTTCCTGAACCTCCCTGACGAGGCCGCGACGGTGCGGCCGAGGTGTGATGGAGTCAACCTCGGCCGCGAGTTTGTCGTCAAGGAGTGAATCCTTAACGAGATGACAACGGTGCCATCCGTTATCTAACTGAAGGCAAGAGCTTCAGCGACGACGAATCGGCCAGAAGGGTTGAATCACCCATCTCGCTGAGCACCAGGGCCAGCGCCCCCAGCACCTCGGCACGACTGCCCAACGAGCCCGTGAGAACGGAGAGTTGACGCGCCGCGCTGGGGATCGCGTACCGTCCCACGGACTCGCGTATGGGGGCCAGGACCAGCTCGCCGGCATCGGCCAGGGAACCTCCGAGGACGACCCGGCTCGGGTTCAGGACGTTGCAGAGGTTCGCGACACCACTGCCCACGTGGCGGCCCACGTCGGCGATGACCCGGCGGCATCCGGGGTCGCCCTCCCGGGCCAGTTCCACGACCCGCTCCATGGTGAGTCCGGGCCCGTGCGTGCCCTGGAGCAGCGGCAGGACGTAGCGGGCGGCGGCGAAGGTCTCCAGGCAGCCGCGGTTGCCGCAGCGGCAGACCGGGCCCGACTCGTCCAGCGTGATGTGCCCGATCTCCCCGGCCGTGCCGCCGGGCCCCCGGTAGATCTGCCCGTTTATCACCAGGCCGGCACCGACGCCGCTGGCCACCTTGATGTACGCCAGGTCCTTCACCCCGCGGCCGCTCCCCCACACCAGCTCGCCGAGGGCGCCGAGGTTGGCGTCGTTGTCCACGTACACGGGCACGCCGAGGCGCTGGGAGAGCTCCTGGCGGGGGTTGATCCCGGCCCAGCCCGGCAGGATCGCGGTGGAGCCGAGCGTCCCGGACTCCACGTCGATCGGTCCGGGCACGCCCAGGCCCACGCCGATGACCTTCTCCAGGCCCACCCCGATACTCGCGATCAGCTGTCCGACCAGCGCTTCCGCCCGGTCGAAGCCGTCCGCCCAGGACGCGTCCACGTCCATCGGGGCGGACTCCTCGGCCAGCACCCGGTGGGCCAGGTTGCCCACCGCCACCCGCAGGTGGGTGTGGCCGAAGTCCACGCCGATCACGATGCCCGCGTCGCCGCTGAGGGAGACGCTGCGCGCCCTGCGGCCGCCGGACGAGGTGTCCGTGACCTCGACGGTCCCGCCGTCCTTGAGTTCGCGGACGATGTTGGAGACCGTGGCCGCCGACAGTCCGGTGGACCGGGCGATCTCCGCCTGGGTCAGCGAACCCGCGAGCCGCACCGCCCGCACGACCCGCTCGAGATTCGCACGGTGCAGTGAAGACTGCGATCCGGGAGTCTGCACGACTCATCCACTCCTGCCCATAAGCGACGGCCGGCCGTCGCCCCCCGGCCGGCCATCGCGGACTGGAGTCTCCGAGACGCCGGCGTCTCTCCAACTTGTGAACCCTAAGTCGAGCTCTTGGGCATCCACACGTCAAGAGGCGGACACAGCACGATTCTGCCCTTATCGGTCATAAGTATGAGAGACATCCTTCTAGATCGTGCTGTGACGGCCTCATGTGCTACTTGAGGGTGGAGGAGGTCAGGCCGGCCTGGATCTGGCGCTGGAAGGACAGGTACACCACGAGCATCGGGACCATGGCGATGGTCACACCGGCGAAGAGCACCGGCAGGTCCGTCTCGTAGCCCATCTGGTACTGGAGCTGGATCAGGCCCTGGGTGAGCATGTAGCGCTCCGGGTCCGATCCGGTCTGCGGCTGCATCAGCACGGACGGCAGGATGTACTGGTTCCACTGGCCCAGTACGTTGAAGATCCCGACGCTGATCAGGCCCGGCTTGGCCATCGGCAGCATCACCCGGAAGAAGATCCGGGTGTCGGAGGCCCCGTCGATCACCGCCGCCTCGTGCACGGCCGTCGGCAGCGTGCGGAAGAACGAGTGCATGAAGAAGACCGTGAACGGCATCGAGTAGGCGACGTAGACCAGGATCAGGCCCTGGTGGGTGTTGAGCAGGTCGAGGCGCTTGACCATGAAGAACAGCGGGACGAGCGCCAGGAAGACGGGGAACATGGCCCCGCTGACGAAGAAGTAGTAGACGACCCGGTTGCCCGGGAAGGGGTAGCGGGCCAGCACGTACGCGGCCATCGAACCGAGCAGCATCGTCAGCGGCACCGAGAAGGCCATGACGATCAGCGTGTGGGCGAAGTAGTCGCCGATGCCCTTGTCCCAGGCCCGGGAGAAGGCGTCGAGGTGCCAGTTGGAGGGCCGGCTGAGGGCAGAGCCGCCGATCTCGGAGTCTGTCTTGAACGACCCGAGCGCCAGCCAGACCAGCGGCAGGACGATCAGCACCGCCCACAGGGCCAGGAAGCCGTGCGAGAAGACGTTCAGCGCCATGCCGTCGGAGCCGCCGCCGGAGCCCTGCTCCGGCCCGGCGCCGCCGGCCCGCTCGTCCGAGCGCTCACCGGGCGCCTTGATCACAGTGGTCATCGGGGCTCCCGCTCAGAACTCGATGCGCTCGCGGCGGGTCGCGCGCAGCGTGACGACGGAGAGGACCAGGGTCAGCAGGAGCATGACCACGCCCATGGCGCAGGCGTAGCCGCTCTTGCCGAAGTACAGGAAGTTGCGCATCAGCACCGTGGCCATGACCTCGCTGTGGTGGTCGGGCCCGCCGCCGAACTGACCGGAGGTCATCGTCGAGACCAGGACGAACATGTCCATGGCGGCGATGCCGAGGTAGACGGCGGAGGTCTGCACGGCGTCCCACAGCAGGGGGAGCGTGACCTTCAGGAAGGTCTGGGCGCGCCCCGCGCCGTCGAGCAGGGCGGCCTCGTAGATGTCCCTGGGCACGGACTGCATGGCCGCCGAGAAGAGCACGAGGTAGAAGCCGACCCCGTGCCAGACGACCACGGACAGCAGGCACCACAGCACCAGGTCGGGCTCGTTGAGCCATTCGACGGGGTGGGCCGGGTCGACCAGTCCCAGCCCGACCAGGAGGCCGTTGAGCAGGCCGCCCTCGTCGCTGCGGTACACCGCGCCGAAGAGGACGGCGAGGATGGCGAGGGAGAGGACCTGCGGGAAGAAGTAGACGATCTTGTACACGGACGAGCCGCGCACGCCCCGCACCCCGCCGGCCCCGCTGCGCCCTCCCGCGTTCACCATGAAGGCGAAGAAGAGGGCCAGCAGGATGGTGAGGGCCGGGACGAGCAGCAGGAGCAGCAGGTTGTGCCAGAGGGCGCCGAGGAAGACCTCGTCCTGCAGCAGGGCCGTGTAGTTGTCCCAGCCGACGAAGCCGAAGGTGGGCGACTGGCCGGACCAGTCGGTGAAGGAGTAGCCGAAGGTCTGGACGTACGGCCAGATGACGAAGGTCAGGTACAGCGCGAGCGGCAGGAAGAGGAAGCCGCTGATGAAGCCGGCCCGCCCCCGCCCTCTGGCTACGTGGCTCATGGTGTCCGTCCGTCCGTCGGTGGCGTCAGCTGCGGCGGTTGTTCTTCGCGTTCGGGTCCTTGGCGGCCTTGTCCACCGCGGCCTGGGCCCGCTTGATCCACTCCTTCGGCTGGATGCGTTTGGCCATCAGCTCATTGGACGCGTTCTGGATCTCGGTGTCCATTTCGCTGTACCAGTCGGGGTACAGGTAGTTGAAGGTGTGCGTACCGGCGGCCTTGACGGCCTCGACGGCCGACTGGGTGCCCGGCCGCAGCGTGACGGCCGGGTCGACGCCGTCCTTGACGACGGTGAGGGAGTTCGCCTGCCGGGCGAAGAGGGTGGACCATTCGCGTGACAGCATCGACCGCAGGAACTCCAGGCCGCCGGCCTTGTTGGCGGCCTTCTCGGGGACGATGAAGGGCTCGCCGGCGCCTGCCCGGATGGCCTCGACGGGCAGCTTGCTGTCGGCGAGGACCGGCACCGGCAGGAACTTCATGTCGAAGTCGTCCGGGGTCTGCTTGAGCTGCTCGTTCTCCAGCCAGGAGCCGGAGGGGACGAAGGCCGCCCTGTACTGGTTCCAGGCGGTCTGGGCCTCGGTGTGGGTCAGCCCGTTCGTGCCGGCCATGAGCAGGCCCTTCTCGACGACCTCGTAGACCGCCTCGACGGCGGCGAGGGCGGCCGGATTGCCCTCGAAGGCGCCCGGCTCCAGGTTGTCGATGGCTTTCACGGCCTCCAGACCGCCCTTCTTGGCGATCAGGTCCATGATGACGACGTTGATGTAGTACGGGTACTTGCCCTGGTGGGCGAGGCCGCCGAGGCCGGCGTCCCGGGCCTTGGTGCAGATGTCGAGGAACTGGTCCCAGGTCTTCGGCGCGGCCCAGCCCTTGTCCTTGAAGAGCTTGCCCGAGTACCAGAAGCCGTAGACCGTGTAGACGTAGTTGAGGGCGACGAACTTGCCTCCCTGGGTGCCCTGTTCGACGGTGCCGGGGATCAGGACGTCACGGATCCGGCGGTTCGGGTCGTCGAGCGAGGGGGCGTCGAGGAGCTGGGTGAGGTCGGTGAGCTGGCCGCCCTTGGCCAGTACGTCGATCTTGATCTGCTGGGCGCCGGCGTCGTCCACGACGTCCGGCGGGTTGCCGACGTTGAAGCGGGGCTGGAGCTTGGCGGCGATCTCCTGGGTGCCCAGGTGGGAGCTGGTGGTGCCCCACTTCTTGTCGAAGGTGGCCTCCCAGGACTTCGCGTAGTCGTCGCCGAAGCCGCCCTTGAAGATGACGACGTCGAGCTTGCCGCCCTTGCCTACGCCGAAAGGGTTCTCCTTGGTGACGGGCCCTTTGGCGGGGCCGTTCGCCGAGGCGTCGCCGCCGGAGGCGCAGCCGGACAGGAAGCCCATCGCCGGCACCGAGACCAGTCCGAGTGCGGCCAAACGCTTGATCAGATCGCGGCGGGCCGGGCCCTCGCCAGTGGATCCCATGCTCTTGTCCTCGCCTTCGTCCGAAGTGTGAAGGAGGCCGGGATTCAAGGCGGTTGTGGCACGCGCGGACGCTGCCGCAGCCTCCCCGCCCATCCCCCCGTCCGGCGCCGCACGGCCGCGGCGAGCCGGACGCGCACAGGTATAGTCCACTTTCGTTCATGTGAGCAAGATCATGCGCAGCCATGTCTGGCAGCTTTTCCGAGTTGAGACCTCGCCGAAACCTGGCCCTGCCCCCGGACGGCCGAAGGGCCGTACCCCCGTGGCGGGGATACGGCCCTTCGGTGGAGCCTGGGTCCGTCGCTGTGGTCAGCCGCGGATCAGGTTGCGGAGCACGTACTGCATGATGCCGCCGTTGCGGTAGTAGTCCGCCTCACCGGGGGTGTCGATGCGGACGACCGCGTCGAACTCCACGCCGGAGTCGGTGGCGACCTTCACCGTGCGCGGGGTGGTGCCGTCGTTCAGCTCCTCCACACCGGTGATGGCGAAGGTCTCCTCGCCGGTCAGGCCCAGGGAGGAGGCCGAGGCGCCCTCCGGGAACTGCAGCGGCAGGACGCCCATGCCGATCAGGTTCGAGCGGTGGATGCGCTCGTAGGACTCGGCGATGACGGCCTTGACGCCGAGCAGCGCGGTGCCCTTGGCGGCCCAGTCGCGGGAGGAGCCGGAGCCGTACTCCTTGCCCGCCAGGATCACCAGCGGGATGCCGGCGGCCTGGTAGTTCTGGGAGGCGTCGTAGATGAAGGAGACCGGGCCGCCCTCGACGGTGAAGTCGCGGGTGAAGCCGCCCTCGGTGCCCGGCGCGATCTGGTTGCGCAGGCGGATGTTGGCGAACGTACCGCGGATCATGACCTCGTGGTTTCCGCGGCGGGAACCGTACGAGTTGAAGTCGCGGCGCTCGACGCCGTGCTCGGTCAGGTACTTGCCGGCCGGGGTGTCGGCCTTGATCGCACCGGCCGGGGAGATGTGGTCGGTGGTGACCGAGTCGCCCAGCTTCGCCAGCACGCGGGCGCCGGCGATGTCGGAGACCGGGGTGGTCTCCATCGTCATGCCCTCGAAGTAGGGGGGCTTGCGGACGTAGGTGGACTGCGGGTCCCACTCGAAGGTGTTGCCGGTCGGGATCGGCAGCGCCTGCCACTGGGCGTCGCCCGCGAAGACGTCCTGGTAGGACTTGGAGAACATGTCCTCGCCGATGGCGTTGGCGACGACGTCGTTGACCTCGGCCTCGGTCGGCCAGATGTCCTTGAGGAAGACCGGGTTGCCCTCGGTGTCGGTGCCGATGGCGTCCTTGGTGATGTCCACCTTCATGGAGCCCGCGATGGCGTACGCGACGACCAGCGGCGGGGAGGCCAGGTAGTTCATCTTGACGTCGGGGTTGATGCGGCCCTCGAAGTTGCGGTTGCCCGAGAGGACCGAGGTGACCGCGAGGTCGTGCTCGTTGATCGCCTTCGAGATCTCCTCGTCCAGCGGACCGGAGTTGCCGATGCAGGTGGTGCAGCCGTACCCGACGAGGTTGAAGCCCATCTTGTCGAGGTACGGGGTCAGGCCGGCCTTGTCGAAGTAGTCGGTGACGACCTTCGAGCCCGGGGCCAGGGTGGTCTTGACCCACGGCTTGCGGGTCAGGCCCTTCTCGACCGCCTTCTTGGCCACGAGCGCAGCGGCGACCATGACGTAGGGGTTCGAGGTGTTGGTGCAGGAGGTGATCGCGGCGACGGTGACGGCGCCGTGGTCGATCTCGAAGGAGGTGCCGTCGGCGAGGGTGACCGGCGTCGGCTTCGACGGGGCGCCGGCCGAGATGGCCGGGGCGTCGGAGGCCGGGAAGGACTCCTTGCCCGCCTCGTCGACCTCGTCGACGTAGTTGCGGACGTCCTGCGTGAACTGCTCGGCGGCCTGGGCCAGGACGATGCGGTCCTGCGGGCGCTTCGGGCCGGCGATGGACGGGACGACCGTGGAGAGGTCGAGCTCCAACTTCTCGGAGAAGTCCGGCTCGGCGGCCGGGTCCAGCCAGAGGCCCTGCTCCTTGGCGTACGCCTCGACCAGCGCGACCTGCTGCTCGGAGCGGCCGGTCAGGCGCAGGTACTTCAGGGTCTCGCCGTCGATCGGGAAGATGGCGGCGGTGGAGCCGAACTCCGGCGACATGTTGCCGATGGTGGCGCGGTTCGCGAGGGAGGTGGCGGCGACGCCCTCACCGTAGAACTCGACGAACTTGCCGACGACGCCGTGCTTGCGCAGCATCTCGGTGATGGTGAGCACCAGGTCGGTGGCGGTGGTGCCGGTCGGCAGCTCGCCGGTCAGCTTGAAGCCGACGACGCGCGGGATCAGCATGGAGACCGGCTGGCCGAGCATGGCGGCCTCGGCCTCGATGCCGCCGACGCCCCAGCCGAGGACGCCGAGGCCGTTGACCATGGTGGTGTGCGAGTCGGTGCCGACGAGGGTGTCGGGGTAGGCCTGGCCGCCCCGGACCATGACGGTGCGGGCCAGGTGCTCGATGTTCACCTGGTGGACGATGCCGGTGCCCGGGGGGACGACCTTGAACTCGTCGAAGGCGGTCTGGCCCCAGCGCAGGAACTGGTAGCGCTCCTTGTTGCGGCCGTACTCCAGCTCGACGTTCTGGGTGAACGCGTCCGGCGTGCCGAACTTGTCGGCGATGACGGAGTGGTCGATGACCAGCTCGGCCGGGGCCAGCGGGTTGATCTTGGACGGGTCGCCGCCGAGCTCCTTCACGGCCTCACGCATCGTGGCGAGGTCCACGACACAGGGCACGCCGGTGAAGTCCTGCATGATCACGCGCGCCGGCGTGAACTGGATCTCCTGGCTCGGCTGGGCCTGCGAGTCCCAGTTGCCGAGGGCCCGGATGTGGTCGGCGGTGATGTTCGCGCCGTCCTCGGTGCGGAGCAGGTTCTCCAGCAGCACCTTCAGGCTGTACGGGAGGCGGGCGGAGCCCTCGACCTTGTCCAGCCGGAAGATCTCGTACGACTCGTCGCCCACCTGCAGCGTGGTGCGGGCGTCGAAGCTGTTCGCCGACACGACAGTCTCCTTCATGCATGATTCGCGCGTGTAACCGCAATCCTGCCGCCACGCCCTGTGGCCAATCCGCTAAGGTAAGGCTAAGTTAGGTAATCCTTACCAGCAGGGGCGGCTGCGGTACGCCTTCGGCAGATATCTCGATGTCGAGATAACCCTAGTGCATCGGCGCGTCCTGGTACATGCACGGCATGGCTGATCCCTCGCAGCGAAGGTTGAGCATTCTCGGCGAAGGCTGGTGGCAGCTCGATATTCTCAGCGAAGGTTGCGTGGCCGCAGGGGCGTGACCGGAGCGGGACCGGCTGATTCTGCTGGACTTCGCCCCGGACGTGGTGGGGATCGCCTCCCAGCCGTTCTGGCTGCACTGGCGCGAGGAGGGTGAGGGGCGGCGGCACGCGCCTGACTACTTCGTTCGGCTGGCCGACGGCCGTGCTCGGGTGGGCGATGTCCGTGCCGAGGGCCAGGTCGATGGGCGGACTGCGCAGGCGTTCGCCGCGACCGAGCGGGCCTGTTCCGCGTTCCGCATCGCGGCCGCACCGCCCGTGCCAGGAGCGGCGGCCTTCTGCTCGGCTCCCTCGCGGCGGAGTTTCTCTGCCCGCTGTTCCGTCTCCCGCTGAACCTGTTCGATCGCGGCCGCCAGATCCTCCTGATCCTTGGCGATGGCACTCTGCACCTGCTCTTGTGCGTGCTTCGACCAATCCGTCAGTTGGGTGATGCGGTCCGTCATCCGCGTCATGGTCCTACCCTTCCGATTGCTCTGAAAGGAGGATTCTCATCAATTCGAACATGTCAGGCAGGGGGCTGCCGCTCGCGTGGCAGCGCCCTGGCAGCGGGCAGGTCAGGACAGCGCGGGACGTGGCCGTAGTCGCCACGCCCCAGGGCGGCTCGTCACCGGGCGCCCGATCGGCGGACTGAGCCTCCTGCAGCGCGATCCCACAAGCGCGGTCGGCCATACCGCGCCGTTGTGCGCCGCCGGTCTCGGTCACGCTGCGCCGCGGACATGCGCGGGGGCGTGGCAGAGGTTAGACAAGAAGGGTGATGGTCAGCAGACCGAAAGATGTCGGCATTCCACCGGAACTGTCTGTTCTGTGCGGACCGTTGGCCTGTGGCCGGTCGGACACCCGCGCGCCTGTGCCGGATTCGTCGTCCATACGCACTCGTGAGCCGGGCCACGACGGCACGCTGGTGGCCGTCGTGTTCTCCCGCGAGCACGTGTCCGGTCTGGTCAGGCAGTCGGTTCGGGTGGGGCCCCTCCGCTCGGTGCAGCCAAGGCCGCCCAGCGGGCTGTTGCGCCCCCTTGTCTCCTCTGTGACCGTCGATGACGCAGCCGGACCCCGGCCAGGAGCCGCAGCCGCGTGACAGGCCCGCGCCTTCCGGGGCGGAGGCCGCAAAAGCGGGGGGTTCCGCCCGGATGCCCCGGTGGCTTCCGCGTGCGATGGTGCTTGCCCTTGCGTTGGCGGCTTCCTTCCAGCTTGGCAGTTGGGCGTTCCACAGGCTTACTGGTCTGCTGGTCGGCATTCTGATCGCGTCTTTCCTGGCGCTGGGAGTCGAGCCGCCGATCGGGCGGATGGTGGCCCGGGGGATGCGCCGGGGCCTGGCCGCCTTTCTGGTGTGTCTCGCCGTGGTCCTCGGGGCGGCGGGGTTCTTCGTGCTGTTCGGCTCGTTCCTGGCGGGCCAGATCAGCGGCATCGTCGAGCACTTCCCGCGGTACTTCGACTCCGTCATCGGCTGGATCAACCGGACGTTCCACACCGATCTGTCGCGGGTCGACATCCAGGGCCGACTGTTGCGCCCCGACGGGCTGCGGACGTACGTACAGAAGAGCGCGGGCGGCGTGTTTGATTTTTCGGCTTCAGTGCTGGGCGGTCTGTTCCGACTGTTGACGATCTTCCTGTTCGCTTTCTACTTCGCCGTGGACGGCCCCCGGCTGCGCCGCGCGCTGTGCTCTCTGCTGCCTCCGGCCAAGCAGACCGAGGTGCTACGGGCCTGGGAGATCGCGGTCGACAAGACGAGTGGATACCTCTACTCCCGTGGGCTGATGGCCGCGCTCTCCGCGGTCGCCCACTTCGTCATGCTGGCAGCCCTGGGCGTGCCGTACGCCCTGGCGCTCGCCGTGTGGGTGGGCGTGGTGTCGCAGTTCATCCCGGTCATCGGCACCTATTTGGCCGCGGCCGTGCCCATCCTGGCCGCGTTCGCCGTCGACCCCTGGTATGCCGTGTGGGTGCTGGCCTTCGTCGTGGTCTACCAGCAGTTCGAGAACTACCTGATCCAGCCGAAACTCACGTCCACAACCGTGGACATCCATCCGGCGGTGGCCTTCGGCTCCGTGATCGCGGGCACCGCGCTGCTCGGTGTGGCCGGCACGCTGATCGCCATTCCGGTGGTGGCCACGTTGCAGACGTTCTTCGGTGCGTATGTGAAGCGGTACGACGTGGCAGACGATCTGGAGACACAGGACGGCCGGCGTTACCCGCCCGGGGACGGTCCGTCGCTGCGGGCGCGGCTGCGTGGACTGCTGCGCCGCCGCGGTCGGTCCTGACCGGGCTTGCGAAGACCTGTGCCAGGTGAATCAGAGCCGATTGGGTGACGATGGAGGTGTACGGCCCGACCCTGCTTTTCCAGGAGGAGGCAGCGGCATGACTCATCCCTCCGATTCCTCGGGCACCGGCCCCCCGCGCGGCGCCGAGCCACAGGACGCCCCCTTGACCGAAGGCCTGGGCGCCTTGGCGAACATGGGCTGGCAGATCCTGCTCACCACGGGCCTGGCCACGATCGCCCTGGGCGTCGTGGTCTTCGCCTGGCCGGAGGAGACGCTGCGGGTCGTCGGCGTACTCTTCGGCATCTACCTGCTGGCTACCGGCGTTTTCCAGCTGGCCGCCGCCTTCGGCACGCACATCCCCCGGCATCTTCGGGTGCTGCACTTCCTCACGGGCGCGCTCTCCGTCCTGCTGGGGCTGATCTGCTTCCGGGGCACCCTGCAGTCGATCTTTCTCCTCGCCCTGTGGATCGGCTTCAGCTGGCTGCTGCGCGGCATCATGGTGACGGCTGCGGCGGCCTCCGCCAAGGACATGCCGGCACGCGGCTGGCAGCTGTTCTACGGGGGCGTCAGCACTCTGGCGGGCATCGTGCTGATCGTCTCGCCGTTCACCTCGATCGCCGCACTCACCCTGGCGGTGGGCGTCATGGCCGTGGTCCTGGGGGTGATCGAAGTGTTCCAGGCCATCAGGATGCGCGTCGAAGTCGGTCGCCTCGCTCCGGGCGGCACTGCCGCCGAGCGGCGGCCCCTGTTCCACCGCCCGCACCCCCAGCACTGATCACGGCGGAGACCCCGAGCCCCCGCTTGGGGCGGCACCCCTGGACCCGGTCGTGTGCGGCGCGCAGCGTCTGCCCGGCTGCCGCAGCGCACGGATGCGCCGTCAACCTGCCTGCGCGGGGACGCCGCCACACCGTTGTTTTCTACGTCGACCGGGCGGCCGAAGGCCGGCCTGAGCAGCGAGAGGGGGTGTGGTGGTGGCCGATGCCCGGACCCGTGCCCGAGTGGTGATCGTGACGAATCCACGCTCGGGTGGCGGCAAGACCGCTCGTTACGGCCTGGTACAGCGGGCCGAGGACATGGGAGCCCAGGTCTGGATGACCAGCGCGGAAGGGGACGCGACGTCGCTCGCGAGGAACGCCGTCGAGGCGGGTGCGCAGGTGCTGGGGGTCGCGGGCGGTGACGGCACCGTGTCGGCAGTCGCAGCGGTGGCCGCCGACACGGGCCGGTCGCTGGTCGTGGTCCCGGCGGGCACCCGCAACCACTTCGCCCGGGACCTGGGCCTCGATCTGCGCGATCCAGGGCGGGCGCTGGACGCCCTGGTCGACGGTGAGCCCGTGCAAGTGGACCTGGGCGTGCTCGGCTCGCGTGTCTTCATCAACAACGTCTCTTTCGGCGTGTACGCCGATGCCCTGCTGGAGCCCGGGTACCGGGAGGACAAGCCTCGCGCGTTCGCCGCAGTGGCACCCGACTATGCCAAGGGCAAGCAGTGGGTCGAGGCCCGCGTGGACACGCCATGGGGGACCGTCGAGTTCCCGCAGGTGGTGCTGATCTCCAATAACCCGTACCACCTGGCCACACCGCGTTGGCTGGGGCGTCGCTTCTCCTTGAGCACTGGACAGCTGGGCGTCATCGTCCTCAAGCGCCGGGCGCAGGCTCCCCCGGATCTCCTGCGGCATCTGCGCGGCGAACTGCGACAGCACAAGCGCGGTGCCGGGTCGGCGGGGGATGGGGCCGCCATCTGGTCTGCTCCCAACATCACGCTGCACGGCGAGGTGCGGCACCTTGACGCGGGCATCGACGGCGAAGCGGTGCGGCTTCCTCTGCCCGTCGTGTGCAGTATCCGGCCGCGTGCCCTCCGTTTGCTGCTGCCGAAGGACCGCCCGGGGATGCCGCCGGAGCGACCGATGCGCCACTGAGGGGAAGTCCCTGAGTGCCAGACTCCCGTGTCCCTTTCCCCACCGGAGTCGGCCCAGCGTGACGTCCGCGCTGCACTCCGCTCGCCCCATCCGCCTTCGCGGATCATCTGATGGACATCCCGCTTCATGAAAGCGCGGGCTGACGGGACCCTGACCGTGTGGTGCAGGCGCTGACCGAGGTGCCGCCCACTGCCCGGCGCGCATCGTAAAAATCGCTGGTCACTGGGGCTGGTGTGCGCGTCTTGCCGTGCGCGCGCTGGTCGTCTGCGGGTGTCCACGGTGAAGATCGTCTGACTCGGAAGCCGGGCTGTTCTCGCGCTTCCGATGCGCCTGTCGCGAGGGTCCGCTGACGATCCGTCACCGCGTGTATACGCCACCAGATCGCGGGGAGGGAGCCGCGATGTCCGAAGTGGAGCGGATCACGGCTCGCCGGAGCGAGCTGGACGTGTTCGCCCAGGAGCCGGGCAAGCGGCTTGGGAAGTCGAGGCGGAGCGGGAGGAGTTGGTGATCGCCGAGCGGGTGCTGCACCGTCTGGCCTATCAGGACCGCACCGCAGCGATGATCTTGACGAGACGCGGCCCGGTGGCTACCGCCGGATCCTCTCGATCCTTCGGGCCGCCGATGGCCCGGTGCAGGTCAAGGCAGAGGGCGAGGAGCTGGGACTTGAGGTGGCAGTGCGCGGGAAGCTGGAGCCGCTGCGGGCGAAGATGACCAGGCTCGCCGCTCGTGGCCGGCTGCACAGACGGCCCGACGGACGGTTCACCACACGCCGGTGGCTCGCCCCTCGATCTACGCGGGGCATCCACGAGCACATGAGCCCGCTTCAGATCGGAGGTGCTGTGGGCTGCTGGAACAGCGCGACAGTGAGCCCTTTCCAACCTGACGCTCTGGTCCGCCAGGCCTTTTCGTTCGGATCAGTCAGTGGACCAGGCATGAGGTGAGAGGGCCGGGCCGTGCCGGCCCGGAATCGACGGGGGAACCCCTTAGCGGTTCCGGGCGTCTGATCAGGAGAAAGCGATCACGGGGCGGACACTGGGATAGTGGGTATGGCGATCACGCTGGCCGAGGAGATCATGCTGTTGTCCCTGGATGATGAGTCCGGGTCGACGAAGCAGCGGCAAGCCGCTGGGTGGGCGGTGGCGGGAGGGATCCTGCTCGAACTGGTCTTGGCAGGGCGGGTGTCCGTTGCGGGCAAGCACCTCGAACTGACAGACACGACGCCGACCGGAGACCATTTGCTCGACAGCCGGACGGCACTGATCGAGACGTGGCTGCACGGTCGCAAGAAGCGACGGGTGACGGAGTGGCTGACGAAGGACCAAGCCAAGGCCGTCGGTGCGGCTCTGGAGAGCTTGTGCAAGCGCGGAGTCGTGTTGGAGGAGAAGCACAAGGCACTCGGCGTGTTCCCGATACGACGCTATCCCGCGGCCGATGGCACCGTCGAGGCTGAGTTGCGGGAACGGCTCCGCGCCGTCGTACTGGGCGGTGCCGAGCCGGACACACGGACGGCGGGCTTGATCGCGCTGATCCACTCCGCCAAACTGCACCGCCTGGCCTTCCCCGACAGCCCGCGCAAGCAGGTCGCCGCGCGGATGGCGGAGGTGGTCGTCGGGCAGTGGGCCGCCGAGAGCGTACACGCTGCCATCCGCGACATGCAGGCGGCGATGGTCGCAGTCACCGTGGTCACGGCCGCCACAGCCGTGAGTTAGAACGCCTAACACAATGAGGTGGATCGGTTCTGGTGGCCGTGTCCGGTCAGCGAGTTCGGCGTTGTCCGGGCCAAGGGGGCTTCGCCGTGGATCGTGTCGGATGACCTGTGGGAGCGGATCGAGCCGCTCCTGCCGAAGCGAGAGAGGCGGTTCAGGTACCCGGGCCGCAAGCCGGTCCCGGACCGGCAGGTGCTGTGCGGGATCCTGTTCGTGCTGCACACCGGCATCCAGTGGGAACACCTCCCCCAGGAACTCGGCTTCGGGTCCGGTATGACGTGCTGGGGACGGCTGCGGGACTGGAACGAGGCCGGGGTCTGGCAGAGGCTGCACGAGGTGCTGCTGGCCGAGCTGAATGCCGCCGCCCGCCTCGACTGGTCGCGAGCGGTCGTCGACTCCAGCCACGTCAGGGCGTTAAAAGGGGGCTCCAGACAGGCCCGTCGCCAGTCGACCGGGGGCGGGCCGGCTCCAAGCACCACCTGATCACCGACGGCCACGGCACCCCCCTCGCGGTCATCCTCACCGGCGGCAACCACAACGACGTCACCCAGCTCATGCCCCTGCTCGACGCCGTCCCGCCAGTCCGCGGCAGGCCCCGGCCCCGCCGCACGCCCCAGTCGGTCTTCGCCGACCGAGGCTACGACCACTACGTCCACCGCGACCAGGTCCGGGCCCGCCGGATCCTCCCCGTCATCGCCCGACGCGGCACACCCCACGGCAGCGGCCAGGGCGTCTACCGATAAGTGGTCGAGCGCACCTTCGCCTGGCTCCACGGCTTCAAACGACTCCGCGTCCGCTGGGAGCGACGGGCCGACGTCCACGAAGCCTCCCTCAAGCTCGCCTGCTGCCTGATCACCCATCGCCAGATCAACTCATTGCGTTAGGGGTTCTAAGTCCCCGTTTGTCCGGCTCCTTCGGGAGAGCGGCGCGGAGGGCCGGATCGGGCGGAGGAGTGTGTATGTCTGAGTCGCTCATAGCCGAGTCCTGCTTCGACTTCTTGTCGTCCGGTGCTTCCTGCAGTGCGCCGGGGCGTGCGTGACTCCGCAGCCCAAGGACGGTGAGGCTGCCTGTTCATCACTGAACGTAGGGGGCAAGGGGGGTCTGCGCCTGCTGAGGGCCGGATCGGTGCGCCATTCGGGTTGATGCGCGGATCAGGTGACTTCACCGTTGCAGAGGGAAGGCTTGACCGGGCGTAGTCATCCGATGGAGCTGCTCACCTACCCGGCTTGGGGTCGCACCTGCCGAATGGTCTATTTGAGTGGCCCTCAGCAGGCGCAGGCTTCCCATGCCGCTTACCGCCACCTCAGGAAGATCCATAATCGCTCTGGTCCGAAAGACGAAAACCTCACGAAAACTTCAAAAACGTAGCGACACCGCCGTCGGAGAAAAGCGGGCCGGACGTCAAGGAGGTAGGCAATGGTGACACGAGAGCGCCGGACAGGGAGAAGAACCCGTCGTACGGTCGGGGCCTGCACACTCGCTGTGGGGTGTGTGGTCGCAAGCTGCGTGCCGTCGGCCGCGTCGAGTTCCCAAGAGAGCGCGTCCGGCCTGTGCGCGACGTCGCCCTTCCCTCCATCGGAAAGTACTCCGCCCCCGATCCTGTCGGGCAGGGATGTGTGGAGTTTCGTCTCCGAGCCGGGCCTGCATCCCACGCGGGTGAAGGTACTCGCGAACAGACCGGGAACGGCTCGCGGAGACATCTTCGTCGCCCCGTTCAGCGCGGACCAAATGGTCGGCCAGACCGGGGCACTGATCAATGACAACGCCGGAAATCCGGTCTGGTTCCGCCCCCTGCCCTCCACCAACCTCCAGAACGCCGACTTCAAGGTCCAGACGTATTACGACAAACACCGGCGCGGGGGACAGCCGGTGCTGACATGGTGGCAGGGGACCCTCGCCCTTCCCCCCGCCTATACGAACCTGCCGGCCGGCGCACCGGAACCAGGCGGGTGCTACTACATCTACGACACCCACTACCGCCTGCTGAAGACGGTCTTCGCGCATCACGGCTACTACCCGGACGAGCACGAATTCACCCTGACCCGCAGAGGCACCGCCCTGTTCCTCGCGTCCAAACCGGTGCCCATGGACCTCACGCCCTACGGAGGCCCGGAGGACGGAGCCATCTTGAACAGCGAGGTCCAGGAGGTCGACCTCGCCACAGGAAGACTCCTCTACTCGTGGAACGCGCTGGACCACATCGACCCCGCCGACTCCGAGGAACCCGCCTCGAACGCGTCGTCCTCCGACGGGGTGTGGGACCCCTTCCACGTCAACTCGATCGACGAGGGCCCTGACGGCCAGCTGCTGCTCTCCTTCCGGAACATGTGGGCCATCTACGGCATCTCCAAGAGTTCCGGGAAGATCCGCTGGCAACTCGGAGGCAAGAAGAGCGACTTCACCTTCGGCCCGAACGCGGACTTCTACTGGCAGCACGATGCCCGCTTCCGGCCGGGAAACCGGATCAGCATGTTCGACGACGGCTGCTGCGAACTGCCCGACGGTGAGCCCGAACAGCAGTCACACGGACTGATCCTCAACCTCGATTTCAACAACCGCAGGGCGACCGCGGCGAAGACCTACTACCACGAGCCGCCGCTGTACTCGCCAACCCAGGGAAACACCCAGGCCCTTCCCAACGGCAACGAATTCATCGGGTGGGGGCAGAGCCCGTACTACTCGGAGTACGCGGGTGCGGGCAACACCGAGGGCAACGGCTCACAGAACCTGCTGTACGACGCGAAGCTGCCGGGCAACAACATCTCGTATCGAGCATTTCGCAACGAATGGATCGGCACGCCGTACTACCCACCGCGTGCCGCGGCACGGGCCGACGGCCAGGGCAGCGTCGTCTTCGCGTCCTGGAACGGGTCGACGCTGACAAGAGCGTGGCAGGTGCTGGCCGGACCGGACGCCGATTCCCTGGCTGTGGTCGCGAAACACGCCGAACGGTCCGGGTTCGAGACGGCAGTCAGAACGGACAATCCGGGACCCTACTTCCAGGTAAGGGCACTGGACGCGGCCGGGAAGGTCCTCAGGGCCTCCCACATCGTCAAACTGTCCAGTTGACGCTTGCGAGGGCTGCCAAGACGGACGAACGGCGAAGCACTGAGAATCTGCCGCCTGCGTTGCGACGGGACAGGCATGAATCCCGCTGCCGTGTCGTATCCGACATGGCGACGACATCGCCGCGCGGAATACGACACGGGAAACGGGAACCTACAGCATTTCGGTCCCGCTGTTCGCCAGCCACTCGACCTTCAGTGAGAATGCTCAACCTTCACTGCGACGGAACAGTGGCGCACGCCGCACTCCGGGGTGCCCGGCCGCCCCGGGCGGCGTACGCACAGCCCCTGCCCGCGGGCCGGCTCCCGCGCCCCGGCTGTGGGCGAACGGGGTCGGCAGGGCTTGAGGCCACCACCAGGGCGGGCGCATCCTGATCACCCGGGTGGGGCGTCCCGGCTCCAACGGGACGCCCCACCCGGGTCGCGCGCATCAGACGGTCGCGGCCAGCCATCCGATCGTCTCGGTGACGTGCACGCCGTCGCTCTTGAACGTGCCGGCGAGAAGTTCGTTCATCCGGATCAGGAAGCCCGTGGTGGTGACGTCGTGGATGCGGATTCCCGGCGTTTGAGGGCCGTTGAAGGTTTGGGTCAGCGGAAACACCACTACCTGCGAACCCTGCGGAAACGGGGTGGGAAACGTGACCCTGACGAAGGTCGCGGTGTCTCCGCCGGTCGTTTCCACCGCGTGGGTGGAGTTCAGGTCGATCTTGCCGGTCTGGATCAGGCTCATCGCCCGTCCCTTCCTGCTCGGAGGCTCACTGCCGGCCGTCGACGACAGCCAGTGAAGACTCTGAGCCCCCGGACGGCTCCTCATGCGACGTTCCTACGATCGGGTGATTGCATTCCGGCCAACCGGAAATACCGACACAAAGAAACCGGAGCCTCTCAGGCCACGCCCGTTGGGGACGCAGCCCGAGCAACCCCGGGAACCCCGGGCATCCACTCCACCCGCTCTCGTCGGCGCCAAGACCCACGGCTTGACGCATAACGCATCAGAACCCACCCGATCGCACGCGCGGCCCGCTCGGCGCGCGGGGTGTCCAGGACTGCCGTCCGGCCCCTCCTGCCGCGGCCCGTGCTCCCCGATGCGGCCGCGCCCCGGCGACCGCGCACGGCAGCACTGGGGCCGGGCGCGCAGCCGGGGACCCCGGAGGACAGCCGGCCGCGGGGAAACCCGGTTGCCCGGTGGGGCGCGGGCTGCGAGCGTCCTCCCCATGCCCACCTTCACCTCGTACGACGGCACCCCGCTCGGCTACCGCGTCCTCCCCGGACCGGGCCCGGCCGGCGGCCCGGACCTGGTCTGCCTGCCCGGCGGGCCGATGCTGGACTCCGCCTACCTCGGCGACCTCGGCGGCCTGGCGGCACACCGCCGCCTGGTCCTGCTCGACCCGCGCGGCACGGGCTCCTCGGCCGTACCGGAGGACCCGGCCACGTACCGCTGCGACCGGCAGGTCGACGACGTCGAGGCGCTGCGCCGCCACCTCGGCCTGGACCGGATGGACCTGCTCGCGCACAGTGCCGGCGCGAACCTGGCCGCGCTCTACGCGGCCCGGCACCCGCAGCACACCGGCAGGCTGGCCCTGATCACACCCAGCGTGGCCGCCACCGGGATCACCGTCAGCGGCGAACAGCGGCTGGCCGCGGCCCGTCTCCGCCGGGACGAGCCCTGGTTCCCGGCCGCCTTCGCGGCGCTGGAGCGCATCGTCGCGGGCCGGGCCGGAGCCGACGACTGGACGGCCGCCGAACCCTTCTTCCACGGCCGCTGGGACGCGGCGGCCCGGCGGTTCGCCGCCGACGGCGAGAGCCGGAAGAACCAGGAGGCGGCGGCCGCGTTCGGCGGGGACGGCGCCTACGACCCGGCCGCGCTGCGGGCCGCACTCGGCCGGTTCGAGCCGCCGGTGCTCGTCCTCGCCGGAGAGCTCGACCTGCAGGGCCCGCTCCCGGTGATGACCCAGTACGCCGGCCTCTTCAAGGACGCCCGGCTCACCGTCCGGCCCGGGGCCGGCCACTTCCCCTGGCGCGACGACCCCGCCGCCTTCGCCTCGGCGGTGGCGGAGTTCCTGGCCGCCGGCTGAGCCCGCGCGGGACGCCACGTCGGTGACAACCCCCGCCGCGCGGTGGCCGGTTCGGCCCCGCGCGGCGGCGGCACACGGCCGGTCGACTGCAGCACGGATGACCCCTTTGCCCGTATCGGGAGAATAACGCCCTTTCATACCGTGCCATCCGGGTTCGCCGTCCGGGCCGCCGTGCCGCCCGTCCGGCTGCGCGATCGGGTGAATTGACGGACGGTGACACCCGGACGCCACACCCGACGCATGACTCATCTCATATCTGAGATACGGTGCACCCATGGCAGACGACTACCTCGTACGCATCGGCAAGCTCATCCGTGACGCCCGGCAGCACCGGGGCTGGACACAGAGTCAGCTCGCGGACGCCCTGGGCACCAGCCAGAGCGCCGTGAACCGCATCGAGCGCGGCAACCAGAACATCAGCCTTGAAATGATCGCCCGCATCGGCGAGGCGCTCGACAGCGAGATCGTCTCCCTGGGTTACTCCGGCCCCATGCACCTGCGGGTCGTCGGCGGCCGTCGGCTGTCCGGCGCCATCGACGTCAAGACGAGCAAGAACGCGTGCGTGGCCCTGCTGTGCGCCTCCCTGCTGAACAAGGGCCGCACGGTCCTGCGCCGGGTCGCCCGCATCGAAGAGGTCTACCGCCTCCTGGAGGTCCTGAACTCCATCGGCGTCCGCACCCGCTGGATCAACGACGGCGTCGACCTGGAGCTCGTCCCGCCGGCCGAGTTCGACATGGACGCCATCGACGCGGAGGCGGCCGTCCGGACCCGGAGCATCATCATGTTCCTGGGCCCCCTCCTCCACCGCATGGACCAGTTCCGCCTGCCGTACGCCGGCGGCTGCGACCTCGGCACCCGCACCATCGAGCCGCACATGATCGCCCTGCGCCGCTTCGGCCTGGACATCACCGCGACCGAGGGCATCTACCACGCCAAGGTCGAGCCCGGCGTCAGCCCCGACCGTCCGATCGTGCTGACCGAGCGCGGGGACACCGTCACCGAGAACGCGCTGCTGGCCGCCGCCCGGCACGACGGCGTCACGGTCATCCGCAACGCCTCCTCCAACTACATGGTCCAGGACCTGTGCTTCTTCCTGGAGGCGCTGGGCGTCCGGGTCGACGGCGTCGGCACCACGACCCTGACCGTCCACGGCGTCCCGAACATCGACGTCGACGTCGACTACTCCCCCTCCGAGGACCCGGTCGAGGCGATGAGCCTGGTCGCCGCCGCCGTCGTCACGGAGTCGGAGCTGACGATCCGCCGGGTCCCGATCGAGTTCATGGAGATCGAGCTCGCGGTCCTGGAGGAGATGGGCCTCGACCACGACCGCTCGCCGGAGTACACGGCCGACAACGGCCGCACCCGCCTGGTCGACCTGACGGTCCGCCCGTCGAAGCTCGAAGCGCCCATCGACAAGATCCACCCGATGCCGTTCCCCGGGCTGAACATCGACAACGTCCCGTTCTTCGCGGCCATCGCGGCCACCGCCCAGGGCAAGACCCTGATCCACGACTGGGTCTACGACAACCGGGCGATCTACCTGACGGACCTCAACCGCCTCGGCGGCCGCCTCCAGCTGCTGGACCCGCACCGCGTCCTGGTCGAGGGCCCCACCCGCTGGCGCGCCGCGGAGATGATGTGCCCGCCGGCCCTGCGCCCGGCGGTGGTCGTCCTGCTGGCGATGATGGCGGCGGAGGGCACCTCCGTCCTGCGCAACGTGTACGTCATCAACCGCGGCTACGAGGACCTCGCCGAGCGCCTCAACTCGGTCGGCGCCCAGATCGAGACCTTCCGCGACATCTGACGGAAAAAGCGTCGCCGTAGCCCCGGTTGCGGGGTACGGCGGCGCCTCGGTGCGGGTCTCGCGGCTCAGAGGGCCGAGAGTTCGCCGAGCAGGTCGTCCAGGCCGAGGGAGCCCTGTGAGAGTGCGGCCATGTGCCAGGCCTTGAGGTCGAAGGCCGCGCCGTGCCGGGCCCGGGCCGCCTCGCGGCCCGCGAGCCAGACGCGCTCGCCGAGCTTGTAGCCGATGGCCTGGCCCGCCATGCCCAGGTAGCGGGTGATCTCGCTCTCGACGTAGTCGGCGGGGCGGCTGGTGTGCCGGGCGAGGAACTCCTGGGCCAGTCGCGGTGTCCAGCGCTCGCCCGGGTGGAACGGGGAGTCCTTCGGGATCTCCAGCTCCAGGTGCATGCCGATGTCGATGACGACGCGGATGGCACGCATCATCTGCGCGTCCAGGTAGCCCAGCCGCCGCTCGGGGTCGGTCAGGAAGCCCAGCTCGTCCATGAGGCGCTCGGCGTACAGGGCCCAGCCCTCGGCGTTGGCGCCGACGCAGGCCACGGTGGTCTGGTAGCGGGAGAGGCTGTCGGCGACGTGCGCCCACTGGGCCAGTTGGAGGTGGTGACCGGGTACGCCCTCGTGGTACCAGGTGGTGACCAGGTCGTAGACCGGGAAGCGGGTCTGGCCCATCGTCGGCAGCCAGGTGCGTCCGGGCCGGGAGAAGTCCAGTGACGGCTCGGTGTAGTAGGGGGCGGCGGCACTGCCCCGCGGGGCGATGTGCGACTCGACCCGGCGTACCCGCTCGGCCAGTTCGAAGTGGGTGCCGTTCAGGGTGTCGATCGTGTCGTCCATCAGGTTCTGGAGCCACTGCCGGGTCTCCTCGACGCCTTCGACGGCCTGGCCGTGGCGGTCGCACCAGGCCAGCGCCTCCCAGGGGGTACCGGCGCCCGGCAGGACCCTTTCGGCCTCGGTGCGCATCTCGCCGAGCAGCCGGTGGAACTCGGACCATCCGTACGCGTAGGCCTCGTCCAGGTCGAGGTCGGCGCCGTTGTGGTGGCGGGCGAGCAGGACGTAGCGCTCCCGGCCGACGACGTCCGGTGCGCTCTCGACGGCCGGGGCGTAGCTGTCGCGGAGCCAGTCGCGCAGTTCCGCCAGGGCGCCGGTGGCGGTGGTGGCGGCCGTGGTGAGTTCGCGCCGCAGCGGCTCGGGGCCGGGGTCGGTGAACTCCGCGAACCAGCTCCGGTCCGAGCCGATCCATTCCGTCAACTGGCCGACGACGGCCGAGACCTGCCGCGGCCCGGCGGGCAGGTCACGGGTGAGGCCGGCGCTCAGGGAGGCCCGGTAGCCCGCCAGGGCGTCCGGCACGGCGCGCAGCCGTCGCGCGATGGCGGCCCAGTCCTCGTCCGTGTCCGCGGGGGTGAGGGTGAAGGCGTAGCGGACCTGGTGCAGCGGCGAGCCGAGGTTGGCGACCGCGCGCAGCCCCTCGCCCGCCTCGTCCACGGCGAGTTCGGCGGTGAGCCGCTCGCGCAGCAGCCGGGCGCAGCGGCGCTCGGCGATGTCGTCCGCACCGGGGGCGGCCTCTGCCGCGGCCAGCTGCCGGAGGGTCGTACGGGCCAGCCCGGCCACCGCGTCCCGGCCCTCGGGGGAGAGGTCCGGGAGCCGGTCGGAGCTCCCGGCGACGCCGAGGAAGGTGCCGGTGATCGGGTCGAGTTCGACGAGGGCGTCGACATGGGCGTCGGCCACCCGGCGGGGCAGCAGACCTCCGCCGGGACTGCTGGAATGGGGCATGCGATCCGTCCTTGTACCGATGCGTCTGCAATGTCGTTCGGGCATGAGCGGCGGGTTTTCACACCGCGGTCGGTGTACCGCGAATTCTTCGCCGTGTTTTCTGCACGCGGATCAGATCCATTCGTTGCGCCGGGCCGTGCGCAGCGCATCGATGCGATTGCGCGCACCCAGGTTCACCACGACGGTGGAAATGTAGTTGCGCACCGTGCCTTCGGACAGGGACAGCCGGGCGGCGATCTCCTCCACCGTGTCACCGCGGTCGAGGCGGTCGAGCACGGACAGCTGCCGGGGGGTCAGCGGGCAGTCCCCGTTGGCCACGGCCGCGACCGCCAGCTCGGTGTCGAAGGCCCGTTCGCCCCGGTGCACCAGATGGACGGCCTCGAAAAGGCGCTCGGGCGGGACGCTGCGCCGCACCATTCCGTCGATCTCCCCGGCGAAGACCCTGCGGACGACCGGCCGGACACACGCGGTGGCGACCAGCAGCGTGCGGACCTCCGGAAGGATGGCGATCTTCTCGGCGACGTCGACCGTTTCCTCGTCCCTGCCGTCGAAGCTGACGATCACGACATCGGGTCGATTCAGCTCGGCGAACTCGAGTGCGGCATAAATACTGTCCGCCGATCCCACGACTCTGATGTCCGGACGCTGTTCCAGCAATGCCGTGAGCGAATGCCGGGACAGGGCCAGGCCATCGTAAACCAGCACATCGGCGCCCATTCGATTCCCCCTGTGAATTGAGACGATGCAGCGACAGCGTGGATACGGGACACCCTTCCACGCGGACGCGCTCCGGACGTCGAACCGACCGCTGGCTCTGTCAGCTCGCTTCCGGCGGCAGTCCGTGCCCGGGGGAACGGCCTCGGCCCCGGCGGGGGTGCCGGGACCGAACGGAGGCGGTCTCCTGCGGCCGGCGAGGAGGGCCCTCGCACCCGGGGAGTCGGAGCCCCGCGCACCCGGTTACCGCAGCGGCGTCAGAGGGAGGGCGAGGAGGTCCACGCCGTGGGGCGGTCCCGTGAGTTCGCCGACCTTCGTCCAGCCCCACCGCCGGTACATCGCGCGCGCCGACGCCCCGTTCGACGCGGCGAGTACGGCGAACGGCTCGGCGCGGTCGGCCAGCAGCAGGTCCAGCAGTGCCCGCCCGTGGCCGCGGCCCCGCAACTCCCCGACGACCGCGAGCTCGTAGACGTAGAACAGCGGCCGGCGCAGCCACGGCGGCACCGGTGTGGCCGCGCGCGGATGCCACCACCCCTCCTCGCGGTGCACGCCGTAGGCGAAACCGCCGAGCACACCGCCGTCGCGGACGGTGGTCACGCAGAAGCCGGGCAGCGCCGCGTGGCCGGCCAGCTGCCGGGCGAAGCCGTCCGCGGCCGCCGCGTCCTCGTGGTACGGCGGCTCGCGGTAGACCCGGTGGTAGACGGCGCGGAACTCCTCGGGGCGGCGGATCCCGGACGCGCGCTCAGGCATCGACGGTCTCGCGCTGGACGTGTGCGGGCAGCACCCGGTGGAGTCGCCGGAGCAGCACGACCGCCGCGAGGCAGCAGAGGCCGAGCGCGAGCCACGGCAGGCCGGCCCCCCGGGCCAGCAGCCAGGTGAACACCGTCGGAGCCAGCACCTTGGCCAGGCTCCACATCAGCTCCTCCAGCCCCAGGTACCGGCCGCGAAGGTGCCCCGCGGCCATGCCCACGATCAGCGCACTGCTGGTCGGGGCCTGGAGCAGCTCCGCGACCGTGAAGACGACCATGCCCAGCACGAGCCCGCCGAAGGCCAGTCCGGCGTGCTCGCCGGGCACCGCGGCGAACAGGACGAAGGACACCATCCACAGGACGGCCGCCACCTGGAGCACTCCGGGCCGCCGGTACCGCTCGACCGCCCTGGCCAGTGCGGTCTGCGCCAGCACCACCATGACGGTGTTGATGGCGAACAGCATCCCCGGCTGCCAGGCCGGCAGCCCGCGTGCCTCGATCACGTACGCGCTCAGCAGCACGGTCAGCGCGAGGTCGCACAGCGCGAACACCCAGACGGTGGCCAGGACGCCGAGGAACGCCCGGTCGGCGAGCACCTCCCGGTACCCGCCGCGCCGCTGCTCCGGAGCCTCCCCGGCCGGAACGCCGTCCCCGGCCGGAACGTCCGGGCCGGCGGCTCCGGCGGGGCGCGGGGCGGCGGTCCGGCGCCAGGTCGCGACCAGCCCGGCCGCGACGAGGAACGACACGGCGTTCAGCGCGACCACGGCCGTGTAGCCCGAGGTGCCGCCCCAGCCGACGAGCGTGCTGCCCACCAGTCCGCCGGCGCCGATCCCGGCGTTGCGCAGGGACCGGTCCATCGCGTACCAGCGCGCCCGGTGCCCGTCGTCGGCGACCTGCGCCACCAGCGCGAAGACCGCGGGCCGGAACAGGCTGTCGCCCCACAGGGTGGCCGTGACCAGCAGGACCAGCTGCCAGGGCGTGTCGGTGAACACGTAGGCGGTGAAGGTCAGGACCCGGATCAGGTTGCTCGCGACCAGCACGCCCCGCGGCCCGATCCGGTCGATCAGCCGGCCCCCCAGCGGTCCCGCGGGCAGTGAGAGCAGCGCTCCGGCGGACAGCATCAGGCCGACGGTGGTCAGGGGGATGCCCTTGGCTGCGTGGAAGTACACGACGGCGAACGGGAGGAAGAGCCCGGTGCCCAGGGCGTCGACGACCTGCGCGGCGATCAGGGGCCTGCGGCCCTTGGTGTTCGGCAGGCCCAGTGTGTCGATGACAGCCATCGGTATCCCTCACGCGTGGGGTAGTGGGAAGACGTTGAACTCCTCCTCGGACAGCGGCTGCGGCCGCAGGCCGAGCCTGACGCCCGCACGGCCGATCCTGCCGTCGCCCCACATGGGCATGCCGGCGGGGAAGTTCGACACGAGTCCGGGCACGATCGTGTGGGCGGCGCTGAACCCGGCGGCTTCGGCGTCACAGGTCGTCAGGTCGACGCTGATCACTTCGAAGCCGCGGGCCTCGACCCGTTCGCGGTAGGCGTCGAGGCTCCGCCGGGCGAGGGCGGGCAGTCCGTCCCAGGGGCGGGCGGGGAGGTCCTGCAGCCAGGGTGCGACCCGCGCGCCGGCCCGCGGGTCGAGGTGGACCTGCTGCTGGCACAGCAGGTCCCGGACGTCGCCGAAGTCCGGGCGGTAGGAGTCGAGATAGCGGCGGTCGGCGCGGTACGGCTTGAGGTTGCCCAGGTGCGGCAGCTCCGCCACGCCGCCCGCCAGCGCCTTGTCGTCGTCGAGGAAGCGGCAGGTGTGGTGCAGGGTGAACCCCTCGGCGAGGGCCTTCTCCGCCGCCTCCTGCGGGTCGGGGCGGGTGGCGAAGCCGATGGCCAGCCACCCGTGGGCCCGGTCGCGCACGACCGCGGCGAGCACCGGGACGTCGAACTCGTTGTCCAGGTGGATCAGGGTGATGTCGTACGCGTCCAGGCTGTCCGCGACCAGCTCGCGGATCCGGTCGGTCACCGGCAGCCGGGGAAGACGGGCGGCGTTGGCCCACCACAGCATCGTGGTGTCGCGCTCGATCACCTCTTCGAGGCCCGAGGTGACGGCGTGCTCCTCGCTGACGCCGCAGGCCACGCCTGCCACCAGCGGATCGGAATAGGCGACCGGGTCGTGCTCCCCGTGGGCGACGAGGAAGGCGGGGACCCACACCGGCTCGCCGGTCGTCCACGAGCGGCCCTCGACCCAGGCGCACTCCGCGTCCACGGTCAGCGGCGCGAAGGGGAAGCCCTCGCTGCGGTACTGGCGCTGCGAGTACAGGTGCAGCCGGCGCGGGTCGAGGGCGGGCACCCCGGCCCTGCGCAGCTGGGCGTGGCTCCCGAACCGGAGCCGGTCCTCGGGCAGTCGGCTGCCGCAGTAGCGTTCGACCGCCTCGCCGACGGCGCTGCGGCGGGCGGCGTCGAAATCGGACCAGGACGTGCCGAAGGCCTGCCGGTCGTTGGGCCAGTCCGCGACGCGCCGCATGTCGGCGACGTCCACCGCGCACACCCGCAGCCGCGCCGGCATGCCCGGCAGGGGTGCCAGCTCCTGGACGCCGGTCACCACGCCGACCTGGTCGTCGACGAGCAGGTCCGCCTCGGGGTTGCCGCGCACCACGGGCCGCGGCCGCGTCGGAACCGGCAGGATGGTGCGCTGGATCCGGTCGAGCCGGCGCGGGTCGAGCTCGACCTCGTCGACGGCGGCCTCGCCCGCGATCCAGCGCTCCAGGTAGGTGCCGAGCTGTGCCAGGGTCCAGCGGACGTCGCCGTCGCGGAGCCGGTGGCCTTCGGGCCGCGGCGCGGCCCGCATCGCCTCGACGATCCGGGGGTCGTGGGCCGCGGAGAGCCGGCGGTCCAGCACGTCCGCGAAGTCCGCCGTGGCACCGGGGGTGACGGCGGGGCCGAGGACGGCCCGGCCGCGTTCGTGGCGCAGCGGCAGCCAGCGCAGGCCGAGCCGGGCGCACAGCTCGTCGATGCGGGCCAGTTCCCGGTGCGCGGGGTGGGCGAAGGCGGCGACGAGCACGGTGTCGCGGACGTCGACGGCGGACAGGTCCTGCGGGGCCGGCCCGACGTGCGCGTAGCCGGTGGTGCCGAGCGCGAGGGCGAGGGGTGCGGTGAGTTCCGGCGCGCCGGTGACGAGGACCGTGGTGCGCGCCACGCGCTCCGCCCGCTCGGCGTCGCGGGCGGCCTCGGCCGGACGCAGGCAGCCGTCGTGCCGCAGGACGTCGAGCACTTCGGCGTATTCGGGGGCCGTTCCCGCGAGCAGTTCGCTGCGGGACCTCGTTCCGTCGCAGCGCGCCAGCCAAGCGCGGAACTCGGACGGCGGGGCGGAAATGTAGAACTCCCCGCCGTTCGGAGTGACGAGAAAGCACAGATCCTGTTCGAGGTCGTATACCTCTGCGCCGACGAGTTCCAGAGCGGTGGTGTCGTCCGCCGGCATATCAGCCCCCATGGGAAATGACTCCTTGTGCAAAGTGCCACGGTCCCGGGAGGAACCCGGGACCGTGGTGGAAGGACCTCAGAGGGTCACCTTCACTTGGCAACCGAGCGGTTGTGCACGACGGCGCGGTTGTGCACGACCGCACGGTTGTGGACGACGGCACGGTTGTGGACGACGGCGGTGACGACGTTGGCCTTGACGGTCGAGATCATGGAAATACCTCCCGTTTCGCTGTCAGTGACGAGAAAAACGTTACGGGCATCAAATGTCGCCGCCCAGGTGCATTCCTCACGAACCTTCATGGATACTGCACGGTTCGGGGGAGCCGCGGTCCGGAAATACGTCAGGTCCAACTCGCCCGCGCCAGCGTGTAGTTCGGCCGTCGCGAGAGCGGCGGGGGCGAGCACGGCAGGCACTGCGCGGGGCCGGCCCGCGACCGCGCGGCGTGTGCCCCCGCTGCGGCGCTCGGGCGGCGCTGCGGGCGTGCGGATTAGGCTTTGCACATGACGATGACGACGCAGAAGACAGGCCGTGTGAGTGTGGAAGCAATGCTCGATGACCTCAGGACGCTCGTCGAAACCGAGTCGCCGTCGCGTGACCCCGATGCCCTGACGGCTTCGGCGAAGGCCGTCGCCGGCGTCATCGAGCACCGCCTCGGCGGGCACGCCGTCCTCGTCGAGAGCGAGGCCGGGCCGCACGTCCACTGGTCGGGCGGCGGCGAGCCCAAGGTCCTGATCCTCGGCCACCACGACACGGTGTTCCCGCTCGGCACCCTGGAGCGGCGCCCGTTCGCCGTCGAGAACGGGCGTGCGACCGGCCCCGGGGTCTTCGACATGCTCGGCGGCCTCGTGCAGGCCGTGCACGGGGTGGCCGCGCTCGGGGACCGGTCGGGCGTGGAGATCCTGGTGACCGCCGACGAGGAGGTCGGCTCCCGCTCCTCGCGGGCCCTCATCGAGGAACGGGCCGTGGCCTGCGGGGCGGTGCTCGTGGTCGAGGGCGCCGCGGACGGCGGCGGCCTCAAGACCGGCCGCAAAGGCTGCGGTTCCTTCCGCGTCTCCATCACGGGCCGGGCCGCGCACGCGGGTCTCGAACCCGCCGCCGGGGTGAACGCCCTGGTGGAGGCGGCGCACCAGGTGCTGGACATCGCCGCGCTCGGCCGGCCCGGCATCGGCACCACGGTCACCCCGACCGTCGCCGCCGCGGGCACCCTGGACAACGTCGTCCCCGCCGAGGCGACCGTCAGCGTCGATGTGCGGGTGGAGTCGAACGCGGAGAAGGAACGCATCGAATCGGCCTTCGCCGCCCTGACCCCGCACCTCGACGGGGCGGAGATCACGGTGGAGGGCTCCATCGGCCGGCCCCCGATGCCCGAGTCGGCGTCCGCCGAACTCTTCGCGCTGGCACAGCGGTTGCGCCCCGGTATCGAGGGCCGGGCGGTCGGCGGCGGCAGCGACGGCAACTTCACCGCCGCCCTGGGCGTGCCCACCCTCGACGGCCTCGGCGCGGTCGGCGGCGGCGCCCACGCCGACCACGAGTACGTGGTGGTCGAGGCGATGGCCGAGCGCGCCCACCTGGTCGCCGACCTGGTCGCCGCCCTCCGGAACGCCTGACCGAAGCCCCGCGGACCGGCGGTACGAGCAGGGGCGGGATGCCCCTGCGGCGGACGGACTGCTCGCGCAGGACGGCTGCGCTGCCGCGGCCGACCGTGCGGGCGGTCTCCTCGACCGGCAGGTCCGTCGTCCCCGGGAGCTCCCCGGCGCCGCTCAGCCGCAACTCCCTCAGTCAGGCGTGCGGGGTGGTGCCGGTGGCCGCGCCGAACCGGCGGGCGGAGGACCCGGGTACCGGGCCTGCCCGCCGTCGCCGTGCGAGGGCAGCACCATGTCCCGGGCGATGCGGTCGACCACGGCGGCACCGTGCTCGCGCCTGATCAGGTGCAGGCGCCCGCCGTCGTGCCGGTACGGTGTCCGCCCCTTCCCGGCGGCCGCCCGGTTCCTTCGTCTGCGCCACGGCCACTTCGCCCCCTGCCCGGGGCTGCGATCGCCCGCGGTTCATGGCGCCGAGCGGGCGCCCCGGCTCGGCCGAAGGGGTGATTGTCGGGGCGACTCGCCGATCCGGGCGCCCCTGGCGGCGATCATGAGCAACGCGCATGCGACCGCGTGCACCGGGATGCCAGAAGGGCCGGATCCATGTCCGACAGGATCAGCATCGACACCGACGTCTGCATCGGCAGCAGCCAGTGCGCCCTGCGCGCGCCCGCGGTGTTCACCAGTGACGACGACGGGTTCGGGATGGTCATTCCCGGGCAGGAGGACGGCGGCGGCGACCCCATGCTGAAGGAGGCCGCCCGGGCCTGCCCCGTGCAGGCGATCACCCTGCCCGGCGCGTGACCTCCACCTGGCTGCCGCCCGAGGAGTTCGCCGCGACCCTGCCGAAGGCGACCGCCTTCGCCTGCCTGTTCTTCACCGACGAGCAGGAACGGCCGGTGCAGCTGCGGGCGGTGTACTCGCGCAGCCACCCGTGGCAGTGGCCCGGCGGCGGCATGGAGGAGGGCGAGCGGCCCTGGGAGACCGCGCTGCGCGAGTGCCGGGAGGAGACCGGCATCGTCCACGACGGCCCGCCGCGGCTCCTGACCACGGTCTTCGGGCTGCCGGGCAGGAAGTGGCCGTACAGCTCGATCGGCTTCGTCTTCGACGGGGGCCGGCTCACCGCCGGGCAGATCCGGCGCATCGCCCTGGACCCGGCCGAGCACGACGACGTACGGGCGCTGCCGCTCGACCGGTGGCGGAACCTGATGCCGCCGCAGGACTTCGCGCGGCTCGAAGCCGCCATGGAGGCACGCCGGACCGGGACCGCCACGTACTTCGACACCTGGGACTGGGGGGACTGAAGCCGGCCGGGTGGCCTGAGAAGGCGTCGCGATGCGGCGCGTGCAGTGGTCCGTGTGCTTCCGGACCCGGGCCGCCCGGAGCCCGGTAAGCCCGGCCACGGCCGTCGAACTGCCGCTGGTGGCGCCCCGCACGCCCTGCCCGCGCAGGCGGGGGCCGACGCCGCACCCGCCGAAGGCGGGCGCGGCACGATCCGGCGCGGCCAGTCGGTCTGCAGCCGCAGCCTCGACCGCGACACCGACGGCATCGCCTGCGGCAATCAGCCCGAACGGGATGGGGGCCGGGAGCCGGGCCACGGAAAGGGAATGGCCGGTTTCGGCCGGATGGGGTTGCAGATCTCGCCACCGCAGGCCGGACCGTGCAGAATCGATCCGTCAGCACGGTGTCGAGGGGGCGGCCATGGCAGCAGTGGAATCACGGGCACGGGCGGACGGCGGAGCCGGCGCGGAGGTGCCGTCGCTCGCGGGGGTCCCGCTGCTGGGTTCGCTGTTCGACCTGAAGTCGGACTCGCTCGGCACCTACCTGCGCGCCCAGGCGCAGCACGGCGACGTCGTACGGATCACCGCCGGCCCGCCCGGTCTGCGGGCCGAGCTGTACTGCGTGTTCTCCGCGGAGGGCGCCCAGCAGGTCCTGGCCGCGCAGTCGGCCGATTTCCGCAAGGACAACAGCTTCTACCAGGAGATCCGGGACTCCTTCGGCAACGGCCTGCTGACCAGCCAGGACGAGGACTACCTGCGCCAGCGCCGACTGGTGCAGCCGCTGTTCACCAAGCGGCGCGTGGACGGCTACGCCGGTGCCGTCGCCGACGAGACGCAGGCCACGCTCACCCGGTGGGCCCAGGCCCCCGGCGGGGTCGTCGACGTCTCCGACGAGATGATGCAGCTCGCGCTGCGCGCCGTCGCCCGCATCCTCTTCGGTACCGACGTGGACGCCACCGTCGATGTCGTCGACCGGTGTTTTCCGGTCATCACCGAGTACGTGCTCCGCCGCGGCTACTCCCCCGCCAACGTCCCGCGGAACTGGCCCACGCCCGGCAACCGGCGGGCCGCCGCCGCGATGGACGAGCTGTACGCCGTGTGCGACCGGATCATCGCCGAGCGGCGTGCCGAGTCCGGGGCCGGGGCGGGCGACGGGGCCGGGG
>NZ_JACBGN010000259.1 GCF_013401435.1 Streptomyces sp. BR123 | reverse complement strand
GGTGGGGGTGGGCCTTCGGCTACCGGCTCGCGGGTGGTGACCGAACCCGTCCGTACCGTGGCGCCGATTCACGTGCGTACGGACACCCAGCCGGTCAGCGCAGTCCAGCTGGCCGGGGCCACGTCGAGGACCGGGCCGCCCTCGACCTTCGAGTCACGGACGTGGACGACGTGGGGGCAGGCGGCCACCTCGACGCAGGCCCCGCCTTCGTCGCCGCTGTGCCTGGAGGTGCGCCAGGGGGCGGAGACCTCGACGCAGGCATCGCCCTCGTCGCTGCTGTAGCTGGACTTCCGCCAGTCGTAGGCGACCTCGACGCACTGGCCGCCCTCGTCGCCGCTGTAGCTTGACTTGAACCACTTCAGTGCGGTGCTCATAGCTCTCCTAGCAGCCGGTCCAACAGGCCCTTGGTATCAACCACGTTGAGGGCCTGGGATCGCAGCATCGCATACTTCTGCGTAAGGATGCTGACCTCGTTCGGGTCGCGTACGAGGATGCTGCCGCGCTGTGTCTCGGAGTAGGCGAGGTGCTGGAACGCGGGAGTTTCCAGCAGGGTAAAGGGGCCGTTCAGGCCTGCGTGGGTAGTGAGACCCAGGGGCAGGATCTGAATCGAAATGGCCGGCCGGTCGGCACAGGCCCGCAGATGACGCAACTGCTCGAAGTAGACCTCGTCCCCGCCGATGCGGTCCCGCAGAGGAGCTTCCCAGATCACGAAGGACAGGGTGGGCGGTACGGGTCGACGCAATATCTCCTGTCGCCGGATTCGGCGGGCGGTCTGGAGCTCGATCTTCTCCTCCCCCACGAACGGCACCCGACAGGACAGCACCGCCCGCGCATAGGCCTCGGTCTGGAGCAGCCCCGGAACGGTCATGGTGTCGAACCAGGACAGCGCGAGGGCCTCGTGCTCGCGCTCGAAGTACTCCTCGGCCCAGGCCGGGATCATGTCGACCTCCGGCATCCGCAGGGCGGCGACGGTGAGCACTCCGGGGAGCCCGAGTGCCCGGTCCATCCGCTCGGCGACATCGGGCATCAGGACGCGCCGCCCCTGCTCGATGGAGGCGATGGTCTCCATGTCCATATTGATCAGGTCGGCGAGCGCGCTCTGTGTGAGCTTCTTGGCGATCCGTCCGGTGGCGACCTGCTCGCCGATCATCTTCATCGCGGTCGCGTTGGGCCGTGGCGCCCTCTTCCTCGGTGGCATACGCGTGCACTGCCACCCGCGGTGGCGTCTCACACCGGACCGACCCGTACTCCTCAATGAGTACGGGTCGGCCCACTGCCCTGCCGGATTACGCCTCGAACGGACATGCGGCGGTTCGGCAGCGCCCCGCCAGGGGCGCGGGGAACTGCGCGATCAGCCCACCACCGGGCCGCAGACGACCGGAGCACTCAGCCGGACGGCGTCGGCGACGGGCTCGGCACGGAGCGGACCAGCTCGCCCAGCGTCGGCACCGATTCCGGGCGGGAGCGGACGGCGTCCGTGCACTCCCAGGCGCGCGGCGGGTCGGCGTCCGGGCCGCCGAGGACCACCGGGCCGGGGCCGGCCGAGACGGTCTCGCTGCCCGCGAGGGTGCACACCACCTGCGCCAGGGCCACCGGCAGCAGGTCCTCCGGCTTCTTGCTGAGCCGGACCGTCCCCGCCGGGTCGCCCGGCCGGGCCGCGGCGACGGTCAGCCCGCCCGGGACGGCGCTGGTGAAGCCCGCGTCGCGCTCCTCCTGCGAGGGCTCCCGCTCCAGCGCCTCCAGCAGTGCCTCGGCCGCCAGCAGCGCGGGGTCACTCGTCGGCTTCTTCTCGGCTATGGGGACGACCCGCTCGACGCCGACCAGCTGCGAGCCGCACACCAGTTCCACGGTGGCCCGGAAGCCCTGTGCGCTGCCCTGCTGGGCCGGTATGTCGCAGGACACCCGGGAGGGCGCCGGGCCGACGTCGACCGGGACGGTCGTGGCCCGGATCCCGCATCCGGCCGTGAGGGACGCGAGCCCCCACAGCACCGCGGCCGCGGCCGCCCCCCTACGCCTCGTTCGCGTCGCCACCGGCGATCACCTTTCCCACGTCCACCGGCAGCCGCAGCGTGAACAGTGCGCCGCCGCCCTCGGCGTTCGCCGCGGTGATCTCGCCGCCGTGGATGTGTGCGTTCTCCACGGCGATGGACAGGCCCAGGCCGCTGCCGTCCGACTTCGGGCGGGAGGCGCTGGCCTTGTAGAAACGGTCGAAGACGTGCGGCAGCACTTCCTCGGGGATGCCCGGCCCGTTGTCGCGCACCGCGATGACGAGCCAATCGTCCTCGACGCGTACCGACACCCGCACCGGGGACCCGCCGTGCTTGAGGGCGTTGCCGATGAGGTTGGCGAGGATGACGTCGAGGCGGCGCGGGTCGAGGCGGGCCATGATGCCGCGCTCGGCGTCGAGTTCGACCGCGTCGAGCCAGGCCCGCGCGTCGATGCAGGCCGTGACCTGGTCGGCCACGTCCACGTCGTCGATCACGAGGCGGGCGGTCCCGGCGTCGAAGCGGGTGACCTCCATCAGGTTCTCGACGAGGTCGTGAAGGCGCCGGGTCTCGCTGACGACCAGCGTCACGGCCGGCGCGATCATCGGGTCGAGGTCGTCGATCTCCTCCTCCAGCACCTCGGCGACCGCCGTGAGGGCCGTGAGGGGCGTGCGCAGTTCGTGCGACATGTCGGCGACGAAGCGGCGGCTGGCCTCCTCCCGCGCGCTCATGTCGGCGACCTTCTTCTCCAGGGCCTCCGCGGTCCGGTTGAAGGTGCGGGACAAGTCGGCGAGTTCGTCGTTGCCGGAGACGTCCAGCCGGTGGTCGAGCTCGCCCTCGCCGAGACGGCGGGCGGCGTCGCCGAGCCGCTGGACGGGCCTGAGGACCGTACGGGCGGCGGCCTGCGCGAGGAGCGCGGAGCCGAGCAGGGCGAGCCCGGTCGCGATGGTCAGGGACCAGCCGAGCGCGTTGAGGTCGTCGCGCTCCTGGGCGAGGGACTTGTACATGTAGCCGGTGGGGCCGCCGCCGACGATCCGGGTGCCGCCGACCAGGTAGGGGTTGCCGCCGGGCTTCGTGCGCTGCCAGTACACGTGGTACTCGGCCTCGCTCGCCGCGGTCGGCTTCTGCCGGTCGTTGACGGCCCGCCGGAGGCTCTCGGGAACGTCCTCCAGCCGGAAGGAGTCGGGGCCGGCCGCGCCGAACACCATGCGGTGGTCGGCGCGTTCGTCCACCAGCAGCACGCTGTACCCGGGGCTGCTGCCCGCCATCAGGTCGGCGGTGCGCTGGAGCTCCTCGGGGGTGGGGTCGGCGGGCAGGGCGGCCGCCCGCAGCTGCATCTCCTGCCGGAAGTCGCCGAGGGCCGCGTCCTGGGTACGGGTGAGCACCGCCTCGCGGTTGAGCCAGTACGCGATGCCGGACGCGGACACCGCGGCCGCCAGGGCGACGAGGGAGAACACCATGAGGAGTCGCAGCCGCAGGCTGGTCCAGCGCCGGCCCGCGAACAGAGCTTTGATCACTGCGGGGAGTCCAGGCGGTAGCCGACACCCCGTACGGTGCGGATGAGGGTGGGCGAGGAGGGCACTTCCTCGACCTTGGCGCGCAGCCGCTGGACGCAGGCGTCCACGAGCCGCGAGTCGCCGAGGTAGTCGTGCTCCCAGACCAGCCGCAGCAGCTGCTGCCGCGACAGGGCCTGACCGGGCCGCCGGCTGAGCTCCAGCAGCAGCCGCAGCTCGGTCGGCGTCAGCTGGAGGTCCTCGCCGTTCTTCGTCACCGTCATCGCGGCCCGGTCGATGACCAGGGACCCGAAGACGGCGGAGTCGTTGGCCTCGCGCTCGCCGCGGCGCAGCACGGCCCGGATCCGGGCGTCGAGCACCCGGCCCTGGACCGGCTTGACGACGTAGTCGTCGGCGCCGGACTCCAGGCCGACCACCACGTCGATGTCATCGCTGCGCGCGGTGAGCAGGATGATCGGCAGCTGGTCGGTGCGGCGGATCCGCCGGCACACCTCGAAGCCGTCGATCCCGGGCAGCATCACGTCCAGCACGATCAGATCCGGCCGCTGCTCGCGGAGCAGCTTCAGGCCGTCCTCGCCCGTCGCCGCAGTGGCCACACGGTGGCCCTGGCGGGTCAGGGAGAGTTCGAGGGCCGTGCGGATGGCGTCGTCGTCCTCGATCAGCAACAGGAAAGGCACGGCCACATTCTGTCCCATGTGCGGTTGGTAGTTCGACCGTCGCGCACGGGGCGTTCTCGCCGGGGTGGCTGTGACAGGCCTGTGACAGTCGACGGACACCCCGGTTAAGTCCGCCGTGCAGTCTTTAACCAACGCACCGAGCATGACGCGGAACCAGGAACCGAAAAGCAGACTCCACGACGGGGGGCGCGGGATGAACACGCTGCACAGCACCACCACCAGCGCGGTTGTCACGCGGCTGCACGATGTGAGCCGCCGGGCAGGCGCCCGTTCGGTGACGGTCGCCCGTCCCCGGCCGGCGCACACGGTGGCCATCGACGCGAAGACGTACCGGCCGGCCGCCCCGGTTCCGGCCGCGCTCCCCGAGCCGCGGCTGTCCTCCTCCTCGGAGGCGGAGTTCACCGCGTACGTCCAGGAGCGGCGAGCCGCACTGTACGCGACGGCCTTCCACCTGACCGGCGACCGGTACGAGGCCGAGGACCTGCTGCAGAGCGCGCTGTTCTCCACGTACCGGGCCTGGGACCGGATCAGCGACAAGGCGGCCGTCGGCGGCTACCTGCGGCGCACGATGACGAACCTGCACATCAGCGCCTGGCGCCGGCGCAAGCTGAACGAGTACCCGACGGAGGAGCTGCCGGAGACGGCGACCGACGCGGACGCCATGCGCGGTACGGAGCTGCGCGCGGTGCTGTGGCAGGCCCTGGCCCGGATCCCGGAGCCGCAGCGCACGATGCTGGTGCTGCGCTACTACGAGGGCCGGACGGACCCGGAGATCGCGGAGATCCTCGGGATCAGCGTCGGCACGGTGAAGTCGAGCATCTGGCGCTCGCTGCGCCGCCTGCGGGACGACGAGGCGCTGAGCTTCGGCCGCGACGAGGCGGAGTCCTTCGAGGAGCTCGTCGCGTAACACGCGGAGCCATCACAGAGCCAATGGCCGGGGGGCCGTCCTACGGGGGTGGGGCGGTGGCCATGGGGGGAAACGCGCGGGATCAGTCGGTCGGGGGTCCGACTGATCCCGCGCACCTTTTTGTACGGGGGTCTGTCCGGGGCAACGGCGGGTCGCGCGGTTCCCCGCGCCCCGTGCGGGGCGCTGCGAACCGCAGCCGGCTTCCGCCGCGGCCGCTCAGACGGCGGCGGCGGTGCTCGGCGAGCGGTGGCGGCCTGCGGCCGCGGCCGCGAGCCGGCCCAGGGCCTCGTCCCGGCCGCAGGGGTGGGCGCCGAGGGCGACGTGCCGGGCGACGATGCCCCGCTCGGCCCGCATCAGGCGCAGGCCGCGCCGCAGCAGGAACAGCACCGACTTGCGGCCCTCGCGCAGATCGCGCAGCAGGCGGCGGCGGAACGTGGTGGACGGGCGGCCGCGCAGGCAGAGGGCGTCGGCGAGCAGCCCGAGCTCCTGGCAGCGGCCCGCGATGTCGGCCGCGAAGATCCCCTCCGCGATGAACAGCGGGGTCCGGGAGATGTCGAAGGTCTCCGTGCCGGTCCGCGACGAGGTGGCGATGTCGTAGACGGGGACCTCGGTACGGCCGGTGCGGCACAGCTGCGCGATGGCCTCGACGGCGACGTCGGCGTCCCACGACAGCGGGGAGTCCCAGTCGATGTCCGAGCTTCCCTCCACCAGGGGGAGGGTCGGGTCGTCGCCCTCCTTGTAGAAGTCGTCCAGGCGCAGTACCGGCAGCCCGGAACGGGCGGCCAACGACGACTTTCCGGAACCTGAAGGTCCGGTCAACAGGACGACACGCGTAGGCAAAGGAGAGGAGGCGCTCACGGAACACCAGTCTGACGCATTCCCCCGCGCGTGGGATGCCATCCGGTACTCGTTGGTATCGAGGATCACACCTCCACTACGCTGCGTGCGCACGCGACCACGATCACAAGGGATCCCCATGGCACGTCACGCAGCCCCCGGCACCTCCTCCGCACTGCGCTCCGCGGGCCTCACGGTCTCCATGGCCGGCGCAGCCCTCGCGATGGCCGCGGGCGGCGCCCAGGCGGGTGAGCTGTCCGTTCCGGCGGCCGTCGCCGGGGTCCTCAACCCTGTCGCGGACGTCGAGGTGAACCCGCTCGCCGGGACGGGCGTGGACCCGCTGGACAACGGCATCGCCACGAAGGTGGCGGACTTCCCGCCGGTCGGCACCGGCATGGTCACCGGCGCACTCACCCGGGGCCCGTCGATCGCGGAACTCCCCGACGCGGCGGTGGGCTCCCTCCTCGGCCCCCTGAACGGCGGCGGGTAGACACCGGGCTGCGGAAAGGGGCAGCCCCGGCAGCACGGGGGTTTGCTGCCGGGGCCGGCCTGTGGGGCGGCGTCAGTAGGACGAGCCCGAGGCGCCCAACGAGCCCGTCGGGTGCCAGACCGTCTTGGTCTCCAGGAACGCCGTCATGCGCGCCGTGCCCTGGTCGCCCGTCCAGTCGTCCACAGGCTGTGGACGCAGGACGCGCTTCAGGTTGTCGGCGGCGGCGATCTCCAGTTCCTTGGCGAGGGCCGCGTCGGCACCCGCCAGGTCGATCGCGTTGACGTCCTGGTGGGCCGCCAGGTGCGGGCCCATCTCGGCCGCCTTGCCGGACAGGATGTTGACGACGCCGCCCGGCAGGTCGGAGGTGGCCAGCACCTCGCCCAGGGACAGCGCCGGCAGCGGGGCCTGCTCGCTGGCGATGACGACCGCGGTGTTGCCCGTCGCGATCACCGGGGCGATCACGGAGACCAGCCCCAGGAAGGACGAGGCCTGCGGGGCGATGACCGCGACGACACCGGTCGGCTCGGGGGTGGAGAGGTTGAAGTACGGGCCCGCGACCGGGTTGGCCCCGCCCACGACCTGGCCGATCTTGTCGGTCCATCCCGCGTACCAGACCCAGCGGTCGACGGCCGCGTCCACGACCGCCGCGGCCTTGGACTTCGACAGCCCCTCGGCCTCGCCGACCTCGCGGACGAACTGGTCGCGGCGGCCCTCCAGCATCTCGGCGATGCGGTAGAGGATCTGGCCGCGGTTGTAGGCGGTCGCGCCGGACCAGCCGCCGAAGGCCTTGCGGGCGGCGACGACCGCGTCACGGGCGTCCTTGCGGGAGGCCAGCGGGGCGTTGGCCAGCCAGTTGCCCTTGGAGTCGCTCACCTCGTACACCCGGCCGCTCTCGGAGCGGGGGAACTTGCCCCCGACGTACAGCTTGTAGGTCTTGAAGACGCTCAGACGGTTCTGCTCAGACATCGAGGTAGCCCTCCAGGCCGTGACGGCCGCCTTCGCGCCCGAAGCCCGACTCCTTGTAGCCGCCGAAGGGAGAGGTCGGGTCGAACTTGTTGAACGTGTTGGCCCAGACGACACCGGCGCGGAGCTTGTTCGCGACCGCGAGGATCCGCGAGCCCTTCTCCGTCCAGATGCCGGCGGACAGGCCGTACTGGCTGTTGTTGGCCTTGGCGACGGCCTCGTCCGGCGTGCGGAAGGTCAGCACCGACAGCACCGGTCCGAAGATCTCGTCGCGGGCGATGGTGTGCGCCTGGCTGACGTTCGTGAAGACCGTCGGGGCGAACCAGTAGCCGGCGGACGGCAGCTCGCACGCCGGGGACCAGCGCTCCGCGCCCTCGGCCTCGCCGGTGTCCGCGAGGGCGGTGATCCGGGCGAGCTGCTCGGCGGAGTTGATCGCGCCGATGTCGGTGTTCTTGTCGAGCGGGTCGCCCAGGCGCAGGGTGCTCAGGCGGCGCTTGAGGGAGTCCAGCAGCTCGTCGTGGATCGACTCCTGGACCAGCAGGCGGGAGCCCGCGCAGCAGACCTGGCCCTGGTTGAAGAAGATGCCGCCGACGATGCCCTCGACGGCCTGGTCGATGGGGGCGTCGTCGAAGACGATGTTGGCGCCCTTGCCGCCCAGCTCCAGGGTGAGCTTCTTGCCCGTGCCGGCGACGGTGCGGGCGATCTCCTTGCCCACGGCGGTGGAACCGGTGAAGGCCACCTTGTCGACGCCCGGGTGGGCGACGAGGGCCGCACCCGCGTCCCCGTAGCCGGGGACGATGTTGACGACGCCCTTGGGCAGGCCCGCCTGGCGGCAGATGTCCGCGAAGAACAGGGCGGACAGCGGGGTCGTCTCGGCGGGCTTGAGGACGACGGTGTTGCCGGTGGCCAGCGCCGGGGCGATCTTCCACGCCAGCATCAGCAGCGGGAAGTTCCACGGGATGACCTGGCCGGCGACGCCCAGCGGACGCGGGTTCGCACCGTAGCCGGCGTGGTCGAGCTTGTCGGCCCAGCCCGCGTAGTAGAAGAAGTGCGCGGCGACCAGCGGGAGGTCCGCGTCGCGGGTCTCCTTGATCGGCTTGCCGTTGTCGAGGGTCTCCAGGACGGCCAGCTCGCGGCTGCGCTCCTGGATGATCCGGGCGATGCGGAAGAGGTACTTGGCTCGCTCGGAGCCGGGCAGCGCGGACCACTTCTCGAAGGCCTTGCGGGCGGCCTTGACGGCGCGGTCGACGTCCGCGGCACCCGCCTGGGCGACCTCGGCGAGGACCTCCTCGGTGGCCGGCGAGACGGTCTTGAAGACCTTGCCGTCGGCGGCGTCGGTGAACTCACCGTCGATGAAGAGGCCGTAGGAGGGGGCGATGTCGACGACCGACCGGGACTCGGGAGCCGGGGCGTACTCGAATACAGATGTCTGCTTGTCCATGTTCACGGGATCTCAGTCCACCGTCACGTAGTCGGGACCGGAGTACCGGCCGGTGCTCAGCTTCTGGCGCTGCATCAGCAGGTCGTTGAGCAGGCTGGAGGCGCCGAAGCGGAACCACTCGCTGGTCAGCCAGTCCGCGCCCGCGGTCTCGTTGACCAGGACCAGGAACTTGATGGCGTCCTTCGTGGTCCGGATGCCGCCGGCCGGCTTCACGCCGATCTGGATGCCGGTCTGCGCCTTGAAGTCGCGGACGGCTTCGAGCATGAGCAGCGTGTTGGCGGGGGTGGCGTTGACGCCGACCTTGCCGGTGGAGGTCTTGATGAAGTCGGCGCCCGCGAGCATGCCGATCCAGGAGGCGCGGCGGATGTTGTCGTACGTCGACAGCTCGCCGGTCTCGAAGATGACCTTGAGGCGGGCGGCGGTGCCGTCCGGGCGGACGCAGGCCTCCTTGACGGCCTTGATCAGCTCGTACGTCTCCAGGTAGCGGCCGGCGAGGAAGGCGCCACGGTCGATGACCATGTCGATCTCGTCGGCGCCGGCGGCGACGGCATCACGGGTGTCGGCGAGCTTGACCGGCAGCGCGGCGCGGCCGGCGGGGAACGCGGTGGCGACGGACGCGACCTTCACGTCGGCGCCGTTCAGGGCGGCCTTGGCGGTGGCCACCATGTCCGGGTAGACGCAGACCGCGGCGGTCATGGGCGTCGTACGGTCGGTGGGGTCGGGGTTGACGGCCTTGGCGGCGAGCGACCGGACCTTGCCCGGGGTGTCGGCACCCTCGAGCGTGGTCAGGTCGATCATCGAGATGGCCAGGTCGATGGCGTACGCCTTGGCCGAGGTCTTGATCGAACGGGTACCGAGGGCGGCCGCGCGGGCCTCCAGGCCGACGGCGTCCACGCCGGGCAGCCCGTGCAGGAACCGGCGCAGCGCACTGTCGGACGTCGTCACGTCGGCGAATGCGGGGGTGGTGGGCATGGTCACCACACGAGCATATCTACGCGCGTAGCTGCCTGTCACCCCCTTCGGGTGCACATCTGTGCGGAGAGGGGCCCATT
>NZ_JACBGN010000258.1 GCF_013401435.1 Streptomyces sp. BR123 | reverse complement strand
GGCGGGGGCCGCGGGGGCGGTCATCAGTACCTCACCCTCGGGTCGACGACGGCGTACAGGAGGTCGACGACGAGATTGGCGACGACGATGAAGAAGGCGGCCAGCAGCGTGACCCCGAGGACCACCGGCTGGTCGGAGCTGACGAGGGCGCCGTAGAACAGCCGCCCGATGCCGGGCAGTCCGAAGATGGACTCGGTGATGACGGCGCCGGCGAGGAGGCCGCCGAGGTCCATGCCGAAGATGGTCAGGATCGGGGTCATCCCGGAGCGCAGGCCGTGTTTGACGACGACGGTGCGTTCGGGCATGCCCTTGGCGCGGGCGGTGCGGATGTACGGCTCGGCCATCGCCTCGATCATGGAGCCGCGGCTCTGGCGGGCGTACATGGCGGCGTACAGCAGGGCCAGGGCGGTCCAGGGCAGCAGCAGGTTGGTCGCCCAGCCGAGGGGGTCGGCGGTGAAGGGCTGGTAGGCGGGGTAGGGCAGCAGGCCGGCGATGCGGATGACTCCGTAGATGAGCATCACGGAGGTGAAGTAGACCGGCAGGGAGGCGGCGGCGACCGCGCCGACCATGAGGGCCTTGTCGGTGGCGGTGTCCTTGCGCAGGGCGGCGGTTACGCCGGCGCCGAGGCCGAGGACGAGCCACAGCGCGGCGGCGCCGAGGGCGAGGGAGGCGGAGACGGGCAGCCGGTCCATGAGCAGGTCCCACACGGGCAGGGAGTTCTCGTAGGAGTAGCCCAGGCAGGGGAAGTCGCAGCGGACGGCGTACTGGCCGGTGCCGAGGGTGCGGCCGGTGAAGATGCCGGTGAGGAAGTCGCCGAACTGGCGCCACAGCGGCTGGTCCAGGCCCAGGTAGGCGCGGACGTCGGCGATGCGCTCGGGGCTGCAGGTCTTGCCGCAGGCGGCCGCGGCCGGGTCGGAGGGCAGGACGTAGAAGATGACGAACGTGACGGCGGCGATGGCGAGGAGCACGCCCGCGAGGGCGAGCAGCCGGCGCGCGAGGTAGAGGATCAACTGCGGCCTCCCCGCGGGTCGAGGATGTCGCGCAGGGCGTCCCCGAGGAGGGTGAAGGCGAGGACGGCGAGGAAGAGGAAGGTGCTCGGGATGATGAAGTACATCGGGTCGGTCTCGTAGAAGGCGACGGACTCGGCGATCATCTGGCCCCAGGACGGGGTGGGCGGGCGGACGCCCACGCCGAGGTAGCTGAGGGCGGCCTCGGTGCTGATCATGCCGGGGATGAGCAGGGTGGTGTAGGCGATGACCGGGCCCGAGACGCCGGGGAGGATCTCGCGGGTGAGGATCCGCCAGGAGCCGGAGCCGCCGACGCGGGCGGCGTCGACGTACTCGCGGTGTTTGAGGGAGAGGGTCTGGCCGCGGACGACGCGGGCGACGCCGGGCCAGCCGAAGATGCCGATGACGGCGGTCATGAGGACGATCCGGTTGACGTCCTTGGCCACGGACAGCATCGCGATCATGAAGATGAGGGACGGGAAGGACATCGTCAGGTCCATCAGGCGGGACAGGACGGTGTCGGTGCGGCCGCCGAAGTAGCCGGCGGCGATCCCGGCGGCGGTACCGGTGACGACGACGATGGCGGTCGCGGCGAACGCGATGAGGAGGGAGACCTGGGCGCCGGTGACGACGCGGGCGAACAGGTCGCGGCCGGTGACGGGTTCGACGCCGAGCCAGTGCTCGGGGCTGATCCCGCCGAAGGAGCCGAGGGGCTGGCCGCCGAGGTAGGGGTCGACGGCGGACTTGTCGAACTCCTCCGGGGACCAGCCGCCCAGGGCGCCGAGCCAGGGGGCGGTGGCGGCCATCAGGACGAAGAGGAGGACGACGCAGAGGCTGACGCGGACGGCGGGGCGGCGGCGGAGCTCCCGCCGGGCGAGCTGCCAGGGGCTGCTGCCCGGGGGGAGGTCCCTGGCCGGCGCGGATGCGGTCGGCGGGGCGGCGTTGGCGGTCATGGCTGTCGTGGGTTCCGGGAGCCGGGGTCCGGGGCCGAGGGCCGGGGCCCCCTCAGCCCTGGCCCTTCGAGGGGTCCTTGAGGCCGACGGTGGCGTAGTCGATGGTGCCGGTCCAGACGGGGTGGCCGAAGGCGCCGGCGATGTTGGTGCCGACGAGGAGGGGCTTGCGCTCCTGCAGGACCGGGATGGAGGGGGCCTTCTTCATGATCTCGGCGTCGAGGTCGATCCAGGCCTGGTTGGCCTGCTTGGCGTCGGCCATGGCGTTGATCTCGTCGATCCGCTTCTGCACGGCCTCGTCGCGGAACTGGCTGTAGTTGCCCTGGTTGCCCTTCTCCTTGATGGTGCGTCCGTCGAAGACGAACGGGATCCAGGTGGAGCCGGACGGGTAGTCCGGGCACCAGCCGGTGAAGGTCATGTCCGGGGTGGTGGACAGGTCGCCGATGACGTCGTAGTAGGCGCCCGGGTCGACGGTGTCGATGACGACCTCGACGCCTGCGCGGGCGAGGCCCTGCTGGATGGCCTCGGCGCGGCCCTTGTCTCCGGTGGAGACGGCGAGGGACACCTTGAGGGTCTCCTTCCCGGCGGCCTTGAGGAGTTCCTTGGCCCTGGCGGGGTCGCCCGCCGGGGCGATCTTGAGGGTGTCGGCCTGCTTGCCGCCGGTGAGGGCGGGCGGCAGGTAGGCGGTGGCGATCTCGTTGAGGGCCGGGCCGCCGGCGGCGGTGATGACGGCCTCCTTGTCGAGGGCGTGGTGCATGGCCTCGCGGACCTTGGGGTCGTTGAAGGGGGCGCGGGAGTTGTTCAGGTGCAGCATCGTGGTGCAGCCCTGGGACTCGGCGAGCAGGCGGGACTTGACCTCCGGCTTGGGCAGCACCTTGGGGGCGCTCTCCGGGCGCATGTTGGAGTACTCCACGGCGGAGGCGTCGGCGCCCTCGGAGGCGATGATGCGGTCGTCGATCTGGCCGCCCTTGAGGCCCATGACGACGACGAACTTGTCCGGGTAGGCCTTGCGGACGGTGTCGGTCTTCGGGTCCCAGTGCTCGTTGCGGACGAGGACGAGCTTCTTGTCGCGGTCGTACGACTCGATCTTGTAGGGACCGGAGGAGAACGGGCGGGCGTCGTACTGGGTGCCCTTCTCCTGGGACTGCGGGACCGGCGCGAAGGTGGGGAGGGTGGCGGTCGCGGAGAACTCGGCGACCGGGCGCTTCAGTTCGAAGACGACGGTGCGGTCGTCGGGGGTCTTGACGGAGTCGAGGTGCTGCCCCTGGAGCGGGCCCTTGTAGCCCTCGGTGCCGGCGAGGTACTGGGCGGCGTAGTCGGGGCCGCCGGTGAGGTCGGGGGCGAAGGAGCGCTCGACGTTGTACTTGACGTCCTGGGCCTTGACGGGCGTTCCGTCCTCGTACTTCAGGCCCTCCTTGAGGGTGAAGGTCCAGGTGCGGCCGCCGTTGGAGGGCGTGCCGAGGTCGGTGGCGAGGTCGGGGACGAGCTCGCTGCCGGCCTTGCCGGGCTCGGCCTTGAAGGTGACGAGGGTGCGGTAGAGCAGGCGGGTGCCGAAGTCCATGGCCGGCATCGTCCAGTTGCGGGCCGGGTCGAGGTGGGAGAAGTCCTGGTTGGACAGGACGGTGAGCGTGCCGCCCTTGACGGGGGTGCCGCCGAGGACCTTGCCGTCGTTGGCGGCGGCAGGGTTGGCGGAACCGCCGCCCTTGGAGGCCTTCTTGGGGTCGGAGCAGCCCGAGGCGCCGACTGCGAGAGCCGCCACCAGGGCGGTGGCGAGGGCGAGTTGGGTGCGCTTGGTCATGGTCACTCCAGTGCAGGGCCGCTCTACGATGTGACCGGTAACATAGTAATGTGAAATTGCACTGACAAGAGATCAGCCCCGCCGTTATCCAGCCGTGTCCAAATCCGGGCCGCCGCACGCGCTGCGGGAGCCGCGCGCCCCGGGCGGCCCCGCCGGCCGGCGCGCTACGCGGAGGGCGGCGGCGAAGGCAGCCCGGGGCCCGGGTCGTGGACGTCAAGCTGGTCGCGCAGGTCGTCCCAGCGCAGGGCGGTCCAGCGGGCCGCCATGGCGACGACCGCCCGGCGGGCTGCGGCCCCGTCACCATCGGCGGGGCCCAGTAACCGGGCGTACCGCGCATCCCGGGCGAACTCCTCGCACAGCACTGCCAGGGTTTCCGCCTTGCGGGCCCGCTCGGCGGGACGCAGGAAGCCCAGGGCCGCGCTGAGTCCGGCCGCGGCGAGCGCGAGCGCCGCCACCGGCCCCTGGACGGCCTCGTCGGCGAGCACGGTGGCGCCCGCGACCGCGGACAACAGGGCGACGACCAGCCCGGCCCAGGTCTCCAGGAACCGCCACCAGGCAGCCCAGCCCCGCTGTCCCCGCGCCACCCGCTCGGCCTGCAGCTCCAACGCCGTGAGCTCCGCGGCGGCGGGGCCTCCCTCCGGCGGCACGGACTCCACCGCGACCCCTGGGCGCGGTGCGGTCCCGCCGCTAGGCTCCGCGTGGGCGGAACTGCGGCGCGGTTCGGGGGGAGTGGTGGACGGATGGCTGTCCGAGGTCCGGCGGGTGCTCCGACGAGGCGGTCGGCCGCGTGCCGGCGTCGAAGGCTGCGGATCGGTCGGATCGGTTGGGGAGTCGTCTTGGCTCTCGTGTGGATCACGCTGGCGGGGTGCTCCCGTGAGATCGTCGATCAGGGACCCTCCGATCGGTATCGCGCGGCACTGTCCGGAGACTGTTCCGAGGACTTCATCGTCGTGTTCGCCCGTGGATCGGGTCAACCCCCGGACATCTCGGGGCAGCCGGAGACGCGGCGGTTCTTCCAGGCGCTCGACGAAGTGTTCCGCACCACGGTGCGGATCGGCCATGTGTCGGTGGCCTACCCGGCACTCGGCGGTCTGGCGCAGAACCTGGAGGCCTATCGCAACGGCGCCTCTTCGGGCAGGTACCACGACAGCCGTCAGGCGGGCACCGACGCGGCGGCGGCCCTCCTCAACGAGCGGTCCGCACGGTGCGACGCGGCGGAACGCGCCGAGGGGACGGGCGGGCACCGGCAGCGGTTCATCCTCGGCGGGTACTCGCAGGGCGCCCATGCGATGCGCGAGGCCCTCTTTCGCCTGGACGCGCGCACGCGGGCCCGGGTGTCGTACGTGGCGCTCTTCGGGGACCCCACCTTCCTCGACGGGGAGCCCACCGCGAAGGGCAGCCGGGCCGGCGGGGCGCAGGGGCTCTTCGGGGGCGCCCGGCCACAGGTCCCGCCGGAACTCGCCTCGCTGACCGACTCGTACTGCGACGGCGAGGACTTCCTGTGCGGTGGCGGGCCCCAGGCGTCGGGCATGCTCAAGGGGCAGGCCGAGGACTGGGTGAAGCAGGCGCTGGGTCGGCGGCCGCAACACGCGCTGTACCCGTTCGACGAGATGTACCGTGCCGCGGCAGAGAACCTGAAACGGCGCCACCTGCCGCAGCTGCGGCCCCGTCTCGACACGCGGCCGGGGCGGTTCGCCGGCCGGTACGAGGGGACGGCCGCCTGCGACTGGACAGGCGAGGTGGGGCAGTCCGACCCGCGGCTGCTGCTGTACCTCACCCTCGACGTCGCAGGTGCGGATACCACGGACCACGGTACCGCCGCCACGGAGCACCTGACGGCGTCGCTGACCTACGAGGACACCTCTTCACCGACGCGGCGGCTGCTCGGAAGGGCGCAGCTGTCCGGCACGGGCGCGCCCGGCAAGGTGGAGCTGCGCCACGAGCGGTGGACCGAGGGCGGAACCGGGCTGCAGCCGCTCGACATCGCCGCCTCGGCGACGCAGGTGGTGCTCGGCGACGGGCCGGTCGCCGGGGCGGAGAAGGTGTCGTCCCTCGCCACTCCGCTCCAGGGCCATGCCGGGTGCTTCTACCGGCTGAACCGGGTGGGCGGCGGCGCCGACGGCTGACGCCCGGCTCCCGCGCGGCCCACGGGAGCACCGGAGCGCGGTCGGCTGCCCTGGGCCGCAGCACCTGCCGTCGGTTCGCGTCGGCGCTCCGCAGCGCCGTCAGCGCGTCGAGCCGAGGCCCGTGGAGGCGGGGCGGCCCACCGGTTCGTTGCGGGCTTCGGCCCACAGGGAGCGGACGTGGCCCAGGTGGCGGCGCATGCACTCCTCGGCCCCTTCCGCGTCGCCCGCGAGCATCAGGTCCAGGAGTTCGATGTGCTCCTCGGCGGAGGAGACCAGCTTGCCGGCCTCGTCCAGGCCCGTCAGGCCGTAGAGGCGGGACCGCTTGCGGAGGTCGCCGACCGTTTCGACGAGGCGTTCGTTGCCGGCGAGGCCGAGCAGCGTGAGGTGGAAGCGGCGGTCCGCCTCCAGGTAGCCGATGAGGTTGTGCTCGCGGGCGCTCGTGACGATCTCCTCCGCGATGGGGCGCAGCTCCTCCAGCTGCTCCTTCGTCGCCATTCGGGTGACCTTGGCGACGGTCGGGACCTCGATCATCGTGCGCAGTTCGGTGTACTGGTCCAGGTCGCGCTCGCTGACCTCGGTGATGCGGAAGCCCTTGTTGCGGACGGGTTCGACGAGGCCCTCGCGGGCCAGGTCGAGCATGGCCTCGCGGACCGGGGTGGCGGAGACGCCGAGCTCGGCGGCCAGGCCGGGGGCTGAGTAGACGCTGCCGGGGCGGAGTTCGCCCGCTATCAGGGCTGCTCGGAGGGCATGGCCGACCTGGTCGCGGAGCCGTTCCTGGGCCTTGATGAGACTGTGCTGCTTCAGGTCACCCATTGCTTTTCCTCCGAGGCACCGCACACGACCGACGTGCAGGGCAACAGCGTACAATGTCACGTTTCGCTGTTCTCCCCGGCGGCGACGTACAGGGCCACCGCCACGGCAAGATCCTCCCAGGCCATGCCCACGCTCTTGAAGAGCTGTGGACGACCAGGCCTCCCGCCGGGCGGTATCCGGCCCGCTACCAGGTCGGCCAGGGTGCCGTGGATATGACCGGGGCCGATGGCCCCCTCCGCCTCCGGCACCAGCAGGTCCCCCGCCTCGCGCAGGGCCGCGGTCCGCGCCTCCACGTACACGGCCGACCGCCGCACCAGCGCCGTGTCCGTCTCGCGGGCGTCCGGCTCGTGCGAGCCGACCGCCACCACCACCGCGTCCGGAGCCACCAGCCGCCCGTCGAAGAGCGGGGTGCGGGCCGAGGTGCAGCAGACCACCAGATCGGCCTCGGCCACGTCCGCCGCCGTCCCGGTACGGGCGGGGACGCCCAGGGCCTGGGCGTGCGCCGCCAGCTTCCGGGCCCCGGCCGGGTCGCGGGCGACGACCACCGCCCCCGCCAGCTCCCGCACCCCGGCCACCGCTTCGAGGTGCCCGTACGCCTGCGGCCCGCTGCCGAAGAGCACCAGCCGCAGCGGCCGCCCCTCCGGGGCCAGGTACCGCAGCGCCAGCACCGAGACCGCGGGGGTCCGCAGCGCCGTGAGGGCGGCGCCGTCGAGGAGGGCGACCGGGCTCAGGGTGGCACCGTCCATCAGCAGGTACGAGCCGGTGATGCGCGGCAGGCCGAGCGCCGGGTTGCCGGGCGCCACCCCGGCGATCTTCACCCCGGCGTACGCCCCCGCCGCCGCCGGCATCAGGAGCAGTTCCCCGCCCGGCACCCGCAGCGCGCTGCGCTGGGGGCAGAGTTCGGGGTCCAGCCCGCGGCGCAGGGTCTCGGCCAGGGCGTCGGCGGCCCCGGCCGGGGTGAGCAGCCCGGCCAGCTCGTGGGCCCCGAGCCGGCGGATCACAGCAGGAACCCGGTGCCGAGGGTGTCGTGCGGGTCGAGGACGAAGGTGTGCTCGCCGGTGCGGTACGCGGTGCCGGTGACCTCCGTGACCAGGCCGTCCCCGGCACCGGCCGGTCCCGCGTCCGGGACCACGCGGCCCGTGAACACCGTGCCGACCACCGACTCGTGGAGCAGGTCCTCGCCGGGCCCGAGCCGCCCGTCCTCCGCCAGCAGGGCGAGCCGCGCCGAGGTGCCGGAGCCGCAGGGCGAGCGGTCGACCTGCCCGTCGGCGAAGACGGTCGCGTTGCGCTGGTGCGGGCCGAACGGGGTGTCGGGCAGCTCCTCGTGGAGGATCACCCCGTAGACGCCGGAGAGCAGCGGCCCGCCCGGGTGCCAGGCCCCGGGGTGGGTGGCGAGGGCGGCCCGGATCTCGCGCCCGGCGCGCACCAGGTCGGGCAGGGCGGCCCGGGTGACGTCCAGGCCGAGGTCGCGGGCGCGGACGGAGGCGTAGCAGGCGCCGGCGTGCGCGAGGTCCACCTCGGCGAGGCCGAGGGTGGTGGCGACGGGCACCTTGCGGGCGGTGACCCGGGCGGGGACGTTGCGGAAGGTGACCCCGGTGGTGCGGCCCCCGTCCCGGTGCACGGTGGCGGTGACCCGCCCCGACGGGACGTCGATCCGCACCTCGACCTCCCCCTGCTCCGGGGCGGGGACCCGGCCGCTGTCGACCGCCCAGGCGCCGAGCGCCATGGTGCCGTGGCCGCAGGCGGTGGAGTAGCCGTCCTTGTGCCAGAACAGCACCCCGAAGTGGGCCCCGTCGTCGTCCGGGGGCACGACGAACCCGCCGTACATCCCGGCGTGCCCGCGCGGTTCCTGCACGAGCACGCGCCGTACGTCGTCCAGCCCGCCCGGGCGCGGGGCCGTCCCGGAGCCGCCGGGGCCGATGGCGGTGGCGCACCGCTCGGCGACGGTGTCCCCGGGCACGGCCGGGAACCCCGGGGCGGTGGTGTCGACGATCCGGAAGGGCTCCGCGGCGGTGTGGTAGTCGACCGTGCGGACGGTCAGCGGGTGCCGGGGGGAGGACGGTGCGGGGGGCGCGGGAGTCACAGCAGGAACCCTCCGGGGAAGGGGTCGGTCGGGTCGAGGAAGTACTGGGCGGTGCCGGTGATCCAGGCCCGGCCGGTGACGGTGGGGACGACCGCCTCGTGGCCGCCGACGGTGGTCCGGCCGACGAGGCGGCCGGTGAACTCGGTGCCGATGAAGGACTCGTTGACGAAGTCGGTGTCGAGGCCGAGGAGGCCGCGGGCGTGCAGCTGGGCCATGCGCGCGCTGGTGCCCGTACCGCAGGGCGAGCGGTCGAACCAGCCCGGGTGGATGGCCATGGCGTGCCGGGAGCGGCGGGCGTCGGAGCCGGGGGCGGCGAGGTAGACGTGCTTCACCCCGGCGATGGAGGGGTTCTCGGGGTGGACGGGCCGGTCGGCGGAGGCGTTGATCGCGTCCATGACGGCGAGGCCGGCGGCGAGCAGGTCGTCCTTGCGGGCCCGGTCGAAGGGAAGCCCGAGGGCGTCGAGTTCGACGAAGGCGTAGAAGTTGCCGCCGTAGGCGAGGTCGTAGGTGACGGTGCCGTGGCCGGGGACCTCCGCCTTGAGGTCGAGTCCGACGCAGAAGGAGGGGACGTTGGTGAGGGTGACGGCGGTGGCCGCCCCGTCCTCGACGCGGACGTCGACGCTGACGAGCCCCGCCGGGGTGTCGAGGCGGACGGTGGTGACCGGTTCGACGGCCGCCACCATGCCCGTCTCGACGAGGACGGTGGCGACCCCGATGGTGCCGTGCCCGCACATGGGCAGCAGGCCCGACACCTCGATGTACAGCACGCCGAAGTCGGCGTCGGGGCGGGTGGGGGGCTGCAGGATCGCGCCGCTCATCGCGGAGTGCCCGCGCGGCTCGTACATGAGCAGGGTGCGGACGTGGTCCAGGTGCTCGATGAAGTGGAGCCGCTTCTCGGCCATGGTGGCGCCGGGAATCACCCCGACGCCCCCGGTGATCACCCGGGTCGGCATGCCCTCGGTGTGCGAGTCCACCGCGTGGTAGATGTGGCGCGTGCGCATGGGGTCCCCCCGGTCGGCTAGTTGAGTCCCTCGGCGAGGGCCTTCTCGGTGGCGGCGCGGACGGCCGCCTCGGTCTCGCCGGCGAGCGGGAGGCGGGGCGGGCG
>NZ_JACBGN010000257.1 GCF_013401435.1 Streptomyces sp. BR123 | reverse complement strand
CCACGGCCCCCATCCGCCCGCCGTCCTCCTCCCCGAGGAGGACCCCACTCCGCCTCCGGCCCTGGGCCCGCGGCCCGATCCCGCAGGTCAGCGCCGCGAGTACGGTGACCCCATGGACAACGGACCGCGCAGCGGGCTCGCCGCCGTGAGCACCGCACTGCTCGCCATGAGCCGCCGACTGGAGGTGCGCGACGTCCTGCGCACGATCGTCGTCTCCGCCCGCGAACTGCTCGACGCCCGCTACGCGGCCCTCGGCGTCCCGGACGACCACGGCGGCTTCGCCCAGTTCGTCGTCGACGGCATCAGCGAGGACCAGTGGCGCCGCATCGGCCCGCTGCCCCGCCAGCACGGCATCCTCGCCGCGATGCTCCACCGGGAGGGCGCCGAGCGGCTGGCCGACGTACGCAAGGACCCCCGCTTCGAGGGCTGGCCCGACGCCCACCCCGAGATGTCCGACTTCCTCGGCCACCCCGTCCGGGACGGCGAGGAGACCCTCGGCGCCCTCTTCCTCGCCGACAAGCGCGTCCCCGGCGGTTTCACCGACGAGGACGAGGAGCTCCTCGGCCTCCTCGCCCAGCACGCGGCGATCGCCCTCACCAACGCCCGGCTCTACGAGCGCAGCCGCGAGCTCACCATCTCCGAGGAGCGCTCCCGCCTCGCCCACGAGCTGCACGACGCCGTCAGCCAGAAGCTGTTCTCCCTGCGCCTGACCGCCCAGGCCGCCGCCGCCCTCGTCGACCGCGACCCGGGCCGCGCCAAGGAGGAGCTCCACGAGGTCGCCGCGCTCGCCGCCGAAGCCGCCGACGAGCTGCGCGCCGCCGTCACCGAGCTGCGCCCCGCCGGCCTCGACGAGGACGGGCTGGTCCCCACCCTCCGCGGCCAGGTACGCGTCCTCGACCGCGCCCACACCGCGCACGTCACCTTCGCCTGCGACGGCATACGCGCCCTGCCCTCCTCCCAGGAGGAAGCCCTGCTCCGGGTCGCCCAGGAGGCCCTCCACAACGCCCTGCGCCACGCGGATGCCGACCGCGTGGAGGTCGTCCTCGCCCGCCGCGGCCCGGGCGCCGTCCTCACCGTCGCGGACAACGGCCGCGGCTTCGACCCCCGGGCGGTCCGGGCCGCCGGCCGCCACCTGGGCCTGGTCTCCATGCGGGACCGGGCCGACGGCGTCGGCGGCCGCCTCACCGTGCACTCGGCGCCCGGCAAGGGCACCACGATCGAGATGGAGGTGCCCGGTGGCTGACCTGACCGGGCGGAGCCGTATCGGAGTACTGCTCGTCGACGACCACCAGGTGGTCCGGCGCGGCCTGCGCACGTTCCTCGAGGTCCAGGACGACATCGAGGTGGTCGGCGAGGCCGCCGACGGGGAGGAGGGGGTGGCCCGCGCCGAGGAGCTGCGGCCCGACGTGATCCTGATGGACGTCAAGATGCCGGGCACCGACGGCATCGAGGCCCTCCGCCGGCTGCGCGCCCTCGCGAACCCGGCCCGGGTCCTCGTCGTCACCAGCTTCACCGAGCAGCGGACGGTCGTCCCCGCCCTGCGCGCAGGCGCCACGGGATACGTCTACAAGGACGTCGACCCCGACGCCCTGGCCGGAGCCATCCGCTCCGTCCACGCCGGCCACGTCGTGCTCCAGCCCGAGGTGGCCGAAGCCCTCCTCTCCCAGGAGGAGCAGCCCGCCTCCGGCCGCGGCGGCTCGCTGACCGAGCGGGAGCAGGAGGTCCTCGCCCTCATCGCGGACGGCCGCTCGAACCGGGAGATCGCCCGCGCCCTCGTCCTGTCCGAGAAGACCGTCAAGACGCACGTCTCGAACATCCTGATGAAGCTGGACCTCGCGGACCGCACCCAGGCGGCCCTGTGGGCGGTCCGGCACGGCGCCACCGCCTGACGGCATCCGGCCCGGGGGCGGCGTCAGCTCCGTTACGGAATTCATACTGTCGGGTGGATGTCGCCCACATGGCGTATCCCCCGCGCCGGACGGACGTTCTCCATGGCGTGCTGCGGCGGACGGCCGCGGCAGATGCCCGGGAGGACGAGAACGTGAAGAACACCAAGAAGGCCACTGTCATCACCCTGATCGCGGGCGGCCTCCTTGCCGCGGGAGCCGGCGTCTCCTCGGCGCACGGCGGCGGCGCATCGGCCTGCGGCGAGGCCGCGGGCTCGCCCGGCGTGGCCTCCGGGAACCTGATCCAGGCCCCCGTACACGTCCCCGTGAACGTGGTCGGCAACACCGTAACCGTCGTCGGCCTGCTGAACGGCGCCTGGGGCAACACGGGCGTCAACCACTGACCCGCAGCCCCCGCCGCAGGCCCCGCCTCCCTCACTCTCCCCGGGAGGCGGGGCCGCACCACGTCCCGACCGCACCACGTCCCGGCCCGCCGGGCACCAGGCCGCCCGGCCGCCGGTCCGGGGCGCGCCCGGCCCGGCCCCGGCCCGCCAGGCCGCTGCCCGGCCCCGGGCCCGCCCGGCCTTCGCGGTCAGCCGCGCTCGCGCTCCTCCACCGCCGCGTTGTACGCCGCGACCAGCGCCCGCCGTGCCACCCGCTCCACCGGCCGCAGGGCCTCCGCCCGCGCCGCCATCTCCGAGGCCGCCACCGCACCCCCGTGCCCGCGCTCGTACGCAAGCGACACCAGCAGCGCCACCCGCTGGGCCAGCGCCAGTACCCGCACCGCCCGCGCCGGATACCCGGGGGCCAGCGCCTCCTGCCCGGCCTCCGCCCGCGCCCGGTACGCCGACAGGGCGGCCTCGGCCGCCGGCCCCGACGCCGCCACGTCCAGCCGCGTCAGCACGACCGTCGCCTCGCGCATCCCCTCGGCCAGCTCCCGCTCCGCCTCACCGAGCGACGGCACGTCCGCCGGTGGCGCCTCCCGCACCGGCAGGCAGTGCCACATCACCTCCACGTGCACGTCGCCGGGCGGCCCCGCCTCACTGACCTCCGGTACCAGACCCAGCGACGCCCCCACGGCGACGACCGCCTCCTCGGCCTCCAGCGCCCGCGCGTTGAACTCCGGCGGACCGCTCAGCCCCAGCGGATGCCCCGGCACCGGCAATGCCACGCGCAGCCCCGTCACCCCCAGCGCACGCAGCCGGCCCAGCGCCAGCGTGAGCCCCACCGGGCCGTCCTCGCCCGGCAGCCCCGCCACCCGGTGCACGGCGTCCTCGTCCACGATCGACATCGCGGCCTCGTCAGGCGAGACCAGACCGGCCAGCAGCGCGTTCCCCCAGGCGGCCAGCCGCCCTGAACGTGGTTCGAAAAGCATTCCCCCACTCTACGGATCAGCCCGGATCCGGCCCCGCCGCCGGGCTGGCGCCCGGAGCCCTCCCGGAGTGGCGTAGGTTTTCCCCTGGGGCTGCGCCGGCCGGTGCACTGACGAACAAGACTGCAAGGGGAGACAACGCGCTCATGAGCGATGTACTGGAGCTGGTGGACGTATCCGTGGTCCGCGAGGGCCGGGCTCTGGTGGACCAGGTCTCCTGGTCGGTCAAGGAAGGGGAGCGCTGGGTCATCCTCGGCCCCAACGGCGCCGGGAAGACGACCCTGCTCAACATCGCGTCCAGCTACCTCTTCCCCACCAGGGGCACCGCCACCATCCTCGGCAGCACCCTCGGCAAGGTCGACGTCTTCGAGCTGCGCCCCCGCATCGGCGTCGCCGGCATCGCGATGGCCGACAAGCTCCCCAAGAAGCAGACCGTCCTCCAGACCGTCCTCACCGCCGCGTACGGCATGACGGCGACCTGGCAGGAGGAGTACGAGGAGATCGACGAGCAGCGCGCCCGCGCCTTCCTCGACCGCCTCGGCATGACCGACTACCTCGACCGGAAGTTCGGCACCCTCTCCGAGGGCGAGCGCAAGCGCACCCTGATCGCCCGCGCCCTGATGACCGACCCCGAGCTCCTCCTCCTCGACGAGCCCGCCGCCGGCCTCGACCTCGGCGGCCGCGAGGACCTCGTACGCCGCCTCGGCCGCCTCGCGCGCGACCCCCTCGCCCCCTCCATGGCGATGGTCACGCACCACGTCGAGGAGATCGCCCCCGGCTTCACCCACGTCCTGATGATCCGCCAGGGCAAGGTCGTCACCGCCGGTCCCATCGACCTCGAACTCACCTCCCGCAACCTCTCCCTCTGCTTCGGCCTCCCCCTGGTCGTCGAGCGCCACGACAACGACCGCTGGACCGCCCAGGGCCTGCCCCTGCGTTAGGCGCACCCTGTCCCGACCGCGCCCGCCGGACCTACCATGACCATGTGAACATCGACGCATGGGTGTGGTGGCTCATAGGCGCGGTCGGACTGGGCATCCCCCTCGTCCTGACGGCCATGCCGGAGTTCGGCATGTTCGCCGTCGGCGCGCTCGCGGCCGCCGTCACGGCGGCCCTCGGCGGGGGAGCGGTCGCCCAGGTCCTCGTCTTCGTGATCGTGTCGGTCGCGCTCACCGCCGTCGTCCGCTCGATCGCCAACCACCACCGCGAGCGGCCCCAACACCGCACCGGCGTCGACGCGTTGAAGGGCAGAACGGCGCTCGTCGTCGAACGTGTCGACGGCAACGGAGGCCGGATCAAACTCGCCGGCGACGTGTGGTCGGCCCGCAGCCTCGACGCGGACAGCGTCTTCGAACCGGGCCAGCAGGTGGACGTCGTGGAGATCGACGGAGCCACCGCCGTCGTGATGTGAGCTTCTGAGCCAAGCAGCCGACCCGCAGCCCCGGGGTCTGCGAGACTCCGCTTCAACGGGGCAGCACAGACAGCCGGAAGGGTACGGGGAACCGCATGCAACCGATCATCATCGTCCTGATCATTCTGGTGGTTCTGGTCTTCATCGCACTGGTCAAGACGATCCAGGTGATCCCGCAGGCCAGCGCAGCCATCGTCGAACGATTCGGCCGCTACACGCGCACACTCAACGCGGGCCTCAACATCGTGGTCCCGTTCATCGACTCCATCCGCAACCGCATCGACCTCCGTGAGCAGGTCGTGCCCTTCCCGCCGCAGCCGGTCATCACCCAGGACAACCTGGTCGTCAACATCGACACCGTCATCTACTACCAGGTGACCGACGCCCGCGCCGCGACGTACGAAGTCGCCAGCTACATCCAGGCCATCGAGCAGCTGACCGTCACCACCCTGCGCAACATCATCGGCGGCATGGACCTGGAGCGGACACTGACCTCCCGCGAGGAGATCAACGCGGCCCTGCGCGGCGTCCTCGACGAGGCCACCGGCAAGTGGGGCATCCGCGTCAACCGCGTCGAACTCAAGGCCATCGACCCGCCGACCTCCATCCAGGACTCGATGGAGAAGCAGATGCGCGCCGACCGCGACAAGCGTGCCTCCATCCTCCAGGCCGAGGGTGTCCGCCAGTCCGAAATCCTCAAGGCCGAGGGCGAGAAGCAGTCCGCCATCCTCCGCGCCGAGGGTGAGGCCAAGGCCGCAGCCCTCAAGGCCGAGGGCGAGGCCCAGGCCATCCGGACGGTCTTCGAATCCATCCACGCCGGCGACGCCGACCAGAAGCTCCTCGCCTACCAGTACCTCCAGATGCTCCCCAAGCTCGCCGAAGGCGACGCCAACAAGCTCTGGATCGTGCCGAGCGAGATCGGCGACGCCCTCAAGGGCCTCTCCGGAGCCATGGGCAACTTCAGCCCTGTGAACGGCGGTACGGGCTTCAACCCGCTCAGCACCGCCAAGGGCGCCGGAAACGGCCCGACGGGCGGCCCGACCGACGGCTCCGCCAACGGCAGCCACGGACACAACGGGAACAACGGGACGGAACGCCGCGAGCAGCCCCCGATCGACTGACCCCTGCGGACCCGACGGCCCATCCCCTCCTGCATGATCAGTGAGGCCCCTCGACCTTCATGGCGGGGAGGCGTCTCACTCATGCAAAGGGGATGGCCCAGTCCATGTCCATGTCCATCTGGGAATCACTGGCCGTGTTCGCGGCCGGCATCGGCGCCGGCACCATCAACACCATCGTCGGCTCCGGCACCCTCATCACCTTCCCGGTGCTGCTCGCCACCGGACTCAGCCCGGTCACCGCCAACGTGTCCAACACCCTCGGCCTGGTGCCCGGCTCGCTCAGCGGAGCCTTCGGCTACCGCAAGGAACTCCGCGGCCAGCGCCGCCGCATCATCCGCCTCGGCGCCGTCTCGCTCATCGGCGGACTCGTCGGCGCCGTCCTGCTCCTCACCCTTCCCCCGGAGTCCTTCGACACGATCGTGCCCGTCCTCATCGGACTCGCGCTCGTCCTCGTCGTCCTCCAGCCCCGCCTCGCCGCGGCCCTGCGCCGCCGCCAGGAGGCCGCGGGTCGGGACGGCGGCCATCCCGACGGCGGGCCCGTCCTCCTCGGCGGGATGCTGGCGGCCAGCGCGTACGGCGGCTACTTCGGCGCCGCCCAAGGCGTGCTCTACATCGCCCTGATGGGGCTGCTGCTCCAGGACGACATGCAGCGCATCAACGCCGTCAAGAACGTCATCGCCGCCCTCGTCAACGGCATCGCCGCCGTCTTCTTCCTCTTCGTCGCGGACTTCGACTGGACGGCCGTGCTCCTCATCGCCGTCGGCTCGACCATAGGCGGCCAGATCGGCGCGAAGGTCGGCCGCCGTCTCCCGCCCACCGCGCTCCGCGCGGTGATCGTCGTGGTCGGCACCCTCGCCATCGTCCAACTGCTGCTGCGCTGACCCCGTCCCCGTACGAAGACGGCGGTGGTCCGCCCCTCACCCGAGGGGCGGACCACCGCCCGTTAGGCGCACCGAAGGGACGCGGGGAACCGCGCGATCAGCCACAGCCGGGCGGCAGGCGACCGCCGGCCCGACGCGGCACCCACCGCGGAGCGCCTAGGCCGAGCGCCCCAGCCACTCCGGCAGCGCCTCCTGCCCGCGCACGCCCAGAGCGAGCAGCATCGCGTCCGCAGGCGACGGCACGAACGGCTCGCGCAGCAGCGGCATGCCCGCCTGCTGCGGAGTTCGGTCCGCTTTGCGGTGGTTGTCCTCGGCGCAGGACGCGACCGTGTTCAGCCAGGTGTCCCCACCGCCCTGCGCCCGCGGCAGCACATGGTCCACGGTCGTGGCGCGCTTCCCGCAGTACGCGCACCGGTGCTGGTCCCGGACCAGCACCCCCCTGCGCGACCACGGCGCGTGTCTTCGGAACGGAACCCGGACATACCTGCACAACCTGATTACCCGCGGCATCGGCAGATCCATGGTGGCCGCGCGGACACGGAGTTCGGGGTGCGACTGTTCGACGACTGCCTTGTCCTGGAGCACCAGAACGACGGCCCGGTTCAACGTCACCGTCGACAGCGGCTCGAAGCTCGCGTTCAGCACCAGCGTGTCCCGCATTCTCGCCCACCTCCGTGTGCAGGCCCGCGACCACCCTGGCTGCAAGGGCCCGCAACCACTCTGGCCGCGGGCGCCACGCGGGACAACGCAATAAAAACTGCCCGGTCCTGGCCGCCTTCAGACCAGGACCGGGCTAACGGAAGGCGAACGGTCAGGTCCGGGGACCCTCGTACTCACCGATCAGCTGCGCCCGACCCAGCGCGTGGAAGCGCAGGTTGAAGCCGACCACGGCAGGGGTGGCGTCCTCGCCCGGGCCCAGCTTCTCCTGGTCCACCGCGTACACGGTGAACACGTACCGGTGCCGCTCACCGGCCGGCGGGGCCGCTCCGCCGAAGTCCTTCGTGCCGTAGTCGTTGCGCACGTGCACGGCTCCGGCCGGCAGCCCCTCGAACTTCCCGCTGCCCGCCCCCGCCGGCAGCTCGGTGACCGAGGCGGGCAGGTCGAACAGCACCCAGTGCCAGAAACCGCTGCCCGTGGGCGCGTCCGGGTCGAAGCACGTCACCGCGAAACTCTTCGTCCCCGCCGGGAAACCCTCCCACCGCAGGTGCGGCGAGACGTTCCCGCCCTGCAGGACCTGGGCGTCGCCCAGGTCGGCACCGGGCTCCAGATCGTCGCTCACCACCGAGAACGCGGGGACCGCGGGGTGGAAGGCGTGGGGAAGGGGCGCCCTGTTCTGCTCGGCCACTGCTGAACCTCCTGATCGGGAACGGGTGCCGGACGGACTGGCCCGGCACCCGGCCCGAGCCTAGAACCAGTTGCGCTGCGAACCCACGGAGGCGATCCACTCGTTGAGGTATGCCGCCCAGTCGGTCCCCTGGTACGACTGCAGGCCCACCTGGAAGCAGCGGTAGGTGTCGCTGCCCTCCGTGAACAGGCCCGACTTCTTGTCCATCTCCAGGACGACGTCCATCTCGCTGCCGTCCGAGACGAAGGTCAGCTCGACCTGGTTCAGGCCGCGGTACTGCGCCGGCGGCAGGAACTCGATCTCCTGGTAGAACGGCAGCGTCTGCCGGGTGCCGCGGATGTGGCCGCGCTCCATGTCCGCGCTGCGGAAGGTGAAGCCCAACCGGCGGAAGCCGTCCAGGATCGCCTGCTGCGCCGGAACCGGGTGGACGTTGATCGGGTCGAGGTCGCCGGCGTCCACCGCACGCGCGATCTCCAGCTCGGTGCTCACCCCGATGTTCATCCCGTGCAGGTGCTGACCCTCGAAGTGGGTGATCGGGGTCTCCGCCGGGATCTCCAGCCCGAACGGCACCACGTGCAGGGCGCCGGCCTGCACCTTGAATGCACCGCCGAGGCGCTGCTTGGTGAAGACGATGTCCTGCTTGTACTCCTGGTCGCCGCCCTCGACCTCGACCCGCGCCTGCAGACCCAGGGACAGGCCCTCGATCTGCTGCTCCACGGACCCGCCCTGGATACGGACCTCGCCCTGGACGATCCCGCCAGGCACGACGTTCGGCTCGGTGATGATCGTGTCCACCGAGGCACCACCGGCACCCAGTGCGGCGAACAGCTTCTTGAACCCCATGCTCTGACTCCCCTTGAAGGACTCGTTCGACTCACTCCTACCAACGCGGAACATTAGGTCCCGGTTGCAGGTGTGCCCGTTCCGCTACGCTCGACCGGATGAGCGCGCGCACCGACCGTACGCCCCTGCCCCGGTCCTTCTTCGACCGGCCGGTCCTCACGGTGGCACCGGACCTGCTCGGGCGCATTCTGGTCCGCCGTACTCCCGAGGGCCCCATGGAGCTGCGCATCACGGAGGTCGAGGCGTACGAGGGCGAGGCCGACCCCGGCTCCCACGCCCACCGCGGACGCACCGAGCGCAACGCATCGATGTTCGGCCCGCCCGGACACGCGTACGTCTACTTCATCTACGGCATGTGGTTCAGCCTCAACCTGGTCTGCGGTCCGCCGGGCCACGCGAGCGGGGTCCTGCTGCGCGCGGGGGAGATCACCGCGGGTGCCGATCTTGCCCGTAAACGTCGACTCTCAGCCAGAAATGACAAGGAACTGGCCAAAGGGCCGGCTCGGCTGGCGACGGCGCTGGAGGTGGACCGCTCCCTCGACGGCGCCGACCTCTGCGCCGGCCCGGGTTCCCCCCTCTCCTTGTTGGCGGGCACTCCCACCCCGCCCGACCTGGTGAGCAACGGTCCCCGCACCGGAGTCGGCGGCGCGGGAGCCATCCATCCGTACCGCTACTGGATCACGCAGGACCCGACGGTGAGCCCCTATCGAGCCCACGCCCCGCGCCGCCGCTCAACTTGACTCGCCCCTGGCGGCCGCCTAACGTAGCCCGAGCCGCTTGAACGGATCACTGTCATCGACAGTCTCCCGGAGCGGCCAAACCACCACCCACTGCACACCCCTGGCGGGGTCGATTTCGGCGTGCCCGAATTCGAAACCGACGGCTCGATTATGAGTTGCACAGGATGAGCGCTAAAGTGGTGGACGCCGAAAGGGAAAGCGCGAAAGCGAAGAACCGGAAAGCGAAGCGCGAAACACTCTGATAGAGTGGGAAACGCAAGAACGAAAGCCCGGAGGAAAGCCCGAGAGGGTGAGTACGAAGGAAGCGTCCGTTCCTTGAGAACTCAACAGCGTGCCAAAAA
>NZ_JACBGN010000256.1 GCF_013401435.1 Streptomyces sp. BR123 | reverse complement strand
GTGGGGGACGGCTCCGCGCGGCGGGAGACCGCCGCCGCCCGGCGGGAGGGTCAGCGGCGGTGACAGCGGCAGCGGCGGCGGCAGCGGCGGCGGGAGGGTCAGCGGCGGCGGGATCGCCAGACGAGGTAGGCGGCCGAGGCCAGGGCCGCGGCCCGGGCCAGCCAGGGCCACATGCCCTGGAAGACGCCGCCCAGCCCCTCGTCCGTCAGCGGCGCGCCCCAGCGCCCCTCCAGCCTGCCCCACAGCCAGACCACGGCCCCGGCGAACACCGCCCCCGGCACCCCGAAGACGACCGCCTTCCGCTCGGTCGGCCCCAGCACCCGGGACGCGTACGCCAGCACCCAGCCGCCGATCAGCAGCAGCCACGAGCCGGCGACGGCTCCGGCCGCCAGGACGCCGGCGGCCAGGAGGAGGACGAGGTGCGGCCTCGGGCGCGGTGTCGCAGCGTTCGCGGTGGCTTCGGCCGGGGCGTCGGCCGGGGCGTCCTCGTCGGGCTTCTTCGCGGAGCGCCGGCGGTCCCGGAGGAAGCGGACGAGGGTCTGCTGCTTCGGGGCCGCCCCGGGCGCGTCCCCCGGGGCTTTCGGTGTCGCCGCGTCGTCGAGGTCCTCCGGGCGGGCGAGGAGTTCCGGGATCTCGATGCCGCCCGTGAAGCCCTCCACCTGCGGCCCGCCGCCCCGCGTCCCGCCACCGCCGTACGGGCTCGCGGGGATCCGCCACCAGTCGGGTTCGTCCGCGTCCGCCGCTCCCCTCGCGGGCCGGTCGCGGCGCGGGCCGCGCTGGACCGGAACCGCCCCCGCCTGCGGCTTCGCGGTTTCCGCCGGGGGCGCGCCGGCGCCGTCCAGGACGTCCTCCGGGGTGCCGATCCGCTCCAGGATGCCGCGGACCGCGTCCGGGGTCTCCGGCTCGTACTTGGCGCGCCGCCGGTCGATCTCGTCCCGCAGCCCCGCCACCAGCCGCATCCGGTCACCGGAGGGCATCTGCCGCTGCTGCGCCAAGTCCCCGACGCGGCTCAGATATGCGTAGACGAGGTGGTCGCTCTCGATCCCCATGCCCGGCTCCTCCCGTACCGCCCCGTACCGCCCTCCCGAAAGGTAGCGCGTGCGCCCGTGGAGACGCCGAGGGCGCAGCGGATAACGTTGGCCGGATGGGGACCGGCCGACGACCAGGAGGCGACCGTGCCTGAGCCGAGCAGCGCCACAGCAAGCAGCAGTGCCCCGCGCTCCCTCGCCGAGGCGCTGCGCGCCAGGGACGACGCGGCGCTCGCCGCCCTGCTGCAAGCCCGCCCGGATCTGCTGAGCCCGGTGCCGGGGGACGTGACGCAGCTGGCGACCCGGGCCGGGACGCGGGCTTCGGTGCTCCGCGCCCTGGACCGGCTCGACCGGTTCGCGCTGCAGACCGCGGAGGCCCTCGCGGTGGCCCCGGACCCCTGCCCGTACGGGGTGCTGGAGTCCCTGCTGGCCGGCACCCGCCCCCCGGGGGACACCGGCACCGACACCGACACCGAAGCCCCCGCCGCCACCGCTCCCGCGGACAACGGCACCCGCGCCGAGCTCCCCCGCGCCCTGGCCGCCCTGCGCGACCAGGCACTCGTATGGGGCGACGACGACCGGCTGCGCCTGGTGCGCACCGCCCGCGAGCTCCTGGCCCCGTCGGCCGCGCGCCCGTCGCCGACCGGCCTGGGCCCGACCGTCGCCGAGGCCACGGCCGGGATGTCCCCGACCCGGATCCAGGAGATCGTCGCGGCGGCGGGGCTCCCCGCGACCCACGATCCCGTGTCGGCGGTGGCCGCGCTGACCGGCCTGTTCACCGATCCGGAGCGGATGGCGGCCCTGCTGGAGACGGCTCCGCCGGAGGCCCGGCAGGTGCTGGACCGGCTGGTGTGGGGGCCGCCGTACGGGGAGGTCACCCCGGATCCGACGCCGCCCGTGCGCTGGCTGCGGGACCGCGGCCTGCTCCTGCCGGCGTCGCCGCGGACGGTGGTGCTGCCGCGCGAGGTGGCCCTGTACCTGCGGGGCGGTCTGGCGCACCGCGCCCCGGAGCCGCTCGCTCCGCCGGTGGTGGCGCAGCGCGAGCACCGTCCACAGCTTGTGGACGCCAATGCGGCCGGGCAGGCCCTGGCGGCCCTCGCCACCGTCGAGGAGCTGGTGAAGTCCTGGGAGCACACGGGCCCGCCGGTGCTGCGCGCGGGCGGCCTGTCCGTACGCGACCTCAAGCGGACCGCAGCCACCCTGGACGCCGACGAGCCGACCGCCGCGTTCTGGGTCGAACTCGCCTACGCGGCCGGGCTGCTGGCCGGCGACGGCGAGGCCGACGAGCGGTACGCGCCCACCCCCGCCTTCGACGACTGGCTGGAACTGCCGCCCGCCGAACGCTGGTCGGCCCTCGCCACCGCCTGGCTGCCCGCCACCCGCACCGCCGGCGCGGTCGGCGAGCAGGACCCGAAGGGCCGCACCCTCGCCGCCCTCGGCCCGGGCCTCGACCGGTCCGGCGCGCCCGAGGTGCGCCGCCGGGTCCTGGAACTCCTCGCCGCCCTCCCCGAAGGCGGCGCCCCCGACCCGGAGGTCCTCCTCGACCGGCTCTCCTGGGAGCGGCCGGCCCGCGGCACCAGCGAGCTGCGGGCCCGCCTCGCCCGGTTCACGCTCACCGAGGCCGAGGTGCTGGGCGTCACCGGCCGCGGCGCGCTCTCCGCGCCCGGCCGCGCCCTGCTGGAACACCGCGACCCGGCGCCGCTGCTGGCCCCGCTGCTGCCCGAACCGGTCGACCACGTACTGCTGCAGGCCGACCTGACGGCGGTGGCGCCCGGACCGCTGCGCCGACCGCTCGGCGACGTGCTGGCCGTGCTGGCGGAGGTGGAGTCCAAGGGCGGGGCGACCGTCTACCGGTTCACGCCCGGCTCGGTCCGGCGGGCCCTGGACGCCGGGCGGACCGCGGCCGACCTGCACGCCTTCCTCGCCGAGCACAGCATCACCCCGGTCCCGCAACCGCTGACGTACCTGATCGACGACGTGGCCCGCCGCCACGGCCACCTGCGGGTGGGGGCCGCGTCCTCGTACGTGCGCTGCGACGACGACGGCATGCTGAACGAGATCCTGGCCGACAAGCGGTCCGCCGGAATGGGCCTGCGCCGCCTCGCCCCGACCGTGCTGGCCGCACAGGCCGACCCGACCGCCCTGCTCGACGGGCTGCGGGCGATGGGCTACGCCCCGGCCGCCGAGTCCCACACCGGCGACGTGCTCGTGGCCCGGGCCGACGCCCGCCGCACCCCGGCGCGCGCGAGGCCCGTACCGGTGCCGGAGGGGCCGCCGGTGCCCGACGAGACCCTTCTGGGGGCGGCCGTACGGGCGATCCGCGCGGGCGACCACGCGGCGACGGCGGTCCGCAAGGAGCCGGCGGGCGCGGCCGCGGGCAGGTCCGGGGCGGCGCCGGCGCCGGGTGAACTCCCGCGCACCAGCGCCGCGGAGACCCTGGCCACGGTGCAGGCGGCCGCGCTGACGGGATCGTCGGTGTGGATCGGCTACGTGAACGCGGAGGGGGCGGCGAGCCAGCGGGTCATCGCCCCGGTGCGGGTCGAGGGCGGCTTCGTCACCGGCTACGACCACACGGCCGACGAGGTGCGGACGTACGCCCTGCACCGGATCACCGGGGTCGCGGAGCTGGAGGAGGAACACCTCTGAGCCGCCGTGACGGAGTCGACTGCGGCTCGCCGGCACCCTGAAGGGGCGCGGGGAACCGCGCGACCCGCCACACCGGGCCGCAGACGATCACGACCCGGCGCGACGCTTCCCGCGGAGCGCCCGGCGGTCGCGGGCGGCGAAAACCACTGGCCGACGCGGGGGTCCACGGCCCAGGCTGACCCGTATGTCCGATCGCACGCCCCCGCGGGCCGCGCAGGTGCAGACGGCGCCCTACCGGCAGGTCCGCGCCGCCCACACCGACACCACCATCACCGTCTACCAGGCGTACGCGCCCCACCTCGGCCTCCCGGCGGCCCGCGACGGCCGGTTCCCGCCCGCCTGGAAGCGGGAGCGGATGACCTGGATCAAGCCGTCGTTCCTGTGGATGATGTACCGCTGCGGCTGGGCCGCGAAAACCGACCAGGAGACCGTCCTCGCCGTCGAGATCACCCGCGAGGGCTTCGACGAGGCCCTGCGCCGCGCCTGCCTGTCGCACTACGAGCCGGGCACGCACGCCGACCGCGAGGCCTGGCAGCGGTCGCTGCGCGACTCCCCGGCCCGCGTCCAGTGGGACCCCGAGCGGGACCTGCACCTGAACCCGCTGCCGTACCGCTCCCTCCAGCTGGGCCTGTCCGGGCCGGCCTCGCGGGCGTACGCCGACGAGTGGACGGTCTCCATCCGCGATGTCACACCGCTGGCGCGGGAGATCCACGCCCTGGTGCGGGCCGGCGACGGGGCCGCGGCGCGCGCCCTGCTGCCTGCGGAGACCCCCTATCCGGCGGGCTCGCTGGCGCACCTCGGGGCGTGACCGGACGGCCGTCGGGCCGGGCAGGAAGCGGAGCCTTTCATACCTGTTAGCGCAGGTCGGGGGCGATGGGAATGGCTCCCGGGGTTCTGTTGCAGAGCAGTGACACATGAGGGATGCATCGCCCGTACGGCTTGTGTGAAGATCAGTACTTCGTAGTAGCAGTAGCGGCCCGCACACGAGACCGCGTACACCCGCACCACCCGCACCGCCTCACCGGCCGGCCCGGCACTCTGCCGCGGCCGTTGCGCGCACTTCGCCGTCGCCTTCCCGCCGGCGCCCGTTCCACACGGAGCGCCTGCCCGTTTGGTTCCTTGGGGGGAATCCGCACATGCCCGCTCGCACCGCCGCCCGCCGCCCCGTCCGCGCCGCTGCCGCCACCGCCGTGGTCGCCGCCGTCGCCGGCACCGCCCTCATGCCGCTGTCGGCGTACGCCGCCCCGAACGACGGCACTGGCGTCCTGAAGGTCACGATCGCTGACCTGGACCCGAGCGGCCCGCTGAAGCGGGGCGGCGCGGCCGAGACCTTCGATCTGACGGTGACCAACACCTCTGACAAGGCCGCCGTCTTCCACCCGCAGCTCATCGGCACCCCCTCCGGCCCCAGCCCGCTCCAGAAGGACGACGTGACCTTCAAGGTCGTGGCGGCCGACGGCCAGCCGGCGACCTCCTTCATCGAGCAGAAGGACGGCGGCTGGCAGGGCAAGTTCCACGCGGCCGGCAAGCCGGCCGGCGACGGCTACGAGGTGCCGGCGAACAGCGCGCTGACCTGGAAGGTCACCATCGGCCTCAGCACGAACTACCCGTCCAACCTCGGCGACTTCAAGCTGGAGGTGCCGCCCTCCTCCGAGCTGACGAAGGACGGCACCGCCTCCCACACCTTGAAGACGGACTCGGTCTTCAAGGCGGGCAAGCTCAACACCTGGTTCGACGGCTTCGGCGCCTGCCAGGGCAGCACGGCGCCCGACTGCCTGGAGCTGAACGTGAAGTACCTCGCCGACGGCGACGGCGCGTTCAACACCGAGCTGGCCACCCGGCTGGAGCTGGAGGCCGCCGGCTTCGGCACGCCCGACTTCCAGGTGCGGGCGCAGGTCGACGGCAAGTGGCAGGACGTCAAGAGCGACAGCGTCGCCTTCAACCTGCCGGAAATCTCAAAGGGCTTCGGCGCAGCCTCCGGCGAACGCACCACCCGCCTCCAGGTCAAGCTCGTCCCCAAGACGAAGCTGACGAAGGCCGCCCAGATCGATCTGAAGGCAAAGGTCGCTTTCGCCAAGGGCAACCCCAAGGTCATCGCCGCCGCCACGGGGAAGATCGAGCTGGCCCCGGCCACCTCGTCCTCGCCCTCGCCGACCACGTCCGCCTCCCCGTCACCGTCCGCATCGGCTTCGGCTTCCGCGTCCGCGTCCGCCTCGCCGTCGGCGTCCGCCTCGACGACTGCGGCCGCCGGGGGCACCACCGGCACCACCAGCACGGGCTCGGGCTCCCTCGCGAACACCGGCGCCGACTCCAACACCGGCCTGTACTCCGCCCTCGCCGCGGCCCTGGTCACCACGGGCGGCGCCGCGGTCTGGCTCGGCGCCCGCCGCCGCAAGGCCGTCTCCCAGGCCTGATCCGCACCGCAACGACACCCCGAAGGGGCCCGGCACGCCACGGCGTGCCGGGCCCCTTCGGCCGTTGCAGCCGTATCGCGGCCCGCCCGTGCTCAGCGGGCCGCGTACTCGACCCGCCCCGGCTCGAACGGCCAGACCTCCGCGAGCCAGCGGGACACCGTCTCGTACAGCGGCCCGTCCAGCGCCGCCCGGTCCGCCCGCACCCAGGAGCTGACGTGCACCGGCCGCGGGCTGCCGCCCTCCTTCGCCGGGTAGATGTACACGCAGCCGATCACCTCGTCGCCGTCCAGGACGCTGTACGTGAACCCGGTCCGGGCCGCGAAGTCCCGCGCGTGCCGGGCCAGGTCGCGCCGGTTGTCCTCGGCGGACATCCCCGCCGGCGGCGGCCACCCCCGCCCCTCGAACCCGGGCGTGGCCCGCACGTGCGCGATGCTGCCGCCCCAGGCGGCCAGGTCCCGCTCGTTGTGCTGCTCCCCGAGCGGCTCCAGCCGGAACCCCTCCCCGGCCAGCTCCAGGGGCACGTCGAAGTCATCCGGTACGAAAGCCTCTTGATCGCTCATGTCCCGACCTTAGGCACCGGCCCGCCGATACCCGCCACCGAATTCCCCGGGATCCCACGGGCGCCCCGGCGGCCCCGCGGCCCGTGGAACACCCCCGCCGCGCGGCGATACGGCAGACTGGAGGTTTGGCCGTCCGCGACCGGCGGCCACCCGACGCCGGAAAGGGACGCGTGTGAACGGGCCTCTCATCGTCCAGAGCGACAAAACTCTCCTCCTGGAGGTCGACCACGAGCTCGCCGGGGCGGCGCGCCGTGCCATCGCGCCCTTCGCCGAGCTGGAACGGGCGCCCGAGCACATCCACACCTACCGGATCACCCCGCTCGGCCTGTGGAACGCCCGGGCCGCGGGGCACGACGCCGAGCAGGTCGTCGACGCGCTCGTCGAGTACTCCCGCTACCCCGTCCCGCACGCCCTGCTCGTCGACGTCGCCGAGACCATGGCGCGCTACGGCCGCCTCACCCTCTCCAAGCACCCCGTGCACGGCCTGGTGCTGACGTCCACCGACCGGCCGGTGCTGGAGGAGGTCCTGAAGTCCAAGCGGATCACCCCGCTCGTCGGCGCCCGCATCGACGCCGACACCGTCGTCGTGCACCCCTCCGAGCGCGGCCAGATCAAGCAGACCCTCCTCAAGCTGGGCTGGCCCGCCGAGGACCTCGCCGGGTACGTCGACGGCGAGGCGCACCCCATCGAGCTGGAGGAGGACGGCTGGGCCCTGCGCCCCTACCAGCAGCAGGCCGTGGAGGGCTTCTGGCACGGCGGTTCGGGCGTGGTCGTGCTGCCCTGCGGCGCCGGCAAGACGCTCGTCGGCGCGGGGGCCATGGCCAAGGCCAGGGCGACCACGCTGATCCTGGTCACCAACACGGTCTCGGCCCGCCAGTGGAAGCACGAGCTGGTCCGACGGACCTCGCTCACCGAGGACGAGATCGGCGAGTACTCCGGCACCCGCAAGGAGATCCGGCCCGTCACCATCGCCACCTACCAGGTCCTCACCACCAAGCGGAAGGGCGTCTACCCGCACCTGGAGCTCTTCGACTCCCGCGACTGGGGCCTGATCCTCTACGACGAGGTGCACCTGCTGCCGGCGCCGGTGTTCAAGTTCACCGCCGACCTGCAGGCCCGCCGCAGGCTCGGCCTGACCGCCACCCTGGTCCGCGAGGACGGCCGGGAGTCCGACGTGTTCTCGCTGATCGGGCCGAAGCGCTTCGACGCGCCGTGGAAGGAGATCGAGGCGCAGGGCTACATCGCCCCGGCGGACTGCGTCGAGGTCCGGGTGAACCTCACCGAGTCGGAGCGGCTCGCGTACGCGACCGCCGAGACGGAGGAGAAGTACCGCTTCTGCGCGACGACGGCGACCAAGCGGAAGGTGACCGAGGCCCTGGTGCGCAAACACCGGGGCGAGCAGACCCTCGTCATCGGGCAGTACATCGACCAGCTCGACGAGCTCGGCGCGCACCTGGACGCGCCCGTCATCAAGGGCGAGACCTCCAATGCCCAGCGGGAGAAGCTCTTCGACGCCTTCCGTGAGGGCGAGATCAGCGTGCTGGTGGTGTCGAAGGTCGCGAACTTCTCCATCGACCTGCCCGAGGCGACCGTCGCCATCCAGGTGTCCGGCACCTTCGGCTCCCGCCAGGAGGAGGCCCAGCGCCTCGGCCGCGTGCTGCGCCCGAAGGCGGACGGCCACGAGGCCCGCTTCTACTCGGTCGTCGCGCGCGACACCATCGACCAGGACTTCGCCGCGCACCGCCAGCGGTTCCTGGCCGAGCAGGGCTACGCCTACCGGATCATGGACGCCGACGAGCTCCTCGCCGCCGACTGAACCGGCTGCGGCCGCCCGGGCGCCCGTACCGCCGGCGCCCGTACCGCCGGCGGCTGCACCTCCGGCGGGGCCGACGGGCGGCCGCCGCCGGGCGCAGTCCCGCCCGCCCGGCCAGGTTCGCCTGCCGGCACGGGTCCGGACGCCGGTACAGGTCCGCCCGCCGGTACGGGTCCGGACGCCGGTACGGGTCCGGACGCCGGGGCGGGTACGAGCGCGCGGGCCGCCCGGGTCAGGAAGGCGAGCAGGGGCACGGCCCAGACCCACAGGTGCGGCCAGTACAGCAGCAGGCCCGGGCCGGCCACGCTCAGCAGGTGGTCCCAGAACTCGGCGGATTCCCGCGGCAGCACCAGCAGCCCCAGCAGCCCGGTGCCGGTGAACGCGGCCAGCGCCGTCAGCCCCGTCCGGACCCGCCCGGTCAGCAGCAGGTACGGGATGAACACCGCCGGGGTCAAGGTGATCCCGGCGGCCGTGCCCAGGGCGAACCCCTTGCCGAGGGCAGCCTCGCGGCGGCCCAGGTCCCACAGGACCAGGCAGGCGAGCGCCAGGCTGACCTGTCCCGGCAGCAGCCCCTGGAACAGCGGCTCGACCCACAGCCCGGCGATGGTGGCGGCCAGGACCGGGCCCAGCCGGGCCCGCAGTCCCGCGAGGCGGCAGGACAGCAGGATCAGCAGGGCGAGCAGGCCGGCATTGCCGAGCACGAATACGGCCTTGAGGACACCGGGCGGCAGCCACGCGGCCGGCGTGAACAGGATCGCGGCGAAGGGCGGGTAGGCGGCGGGCGGACGCCACTCGCTTCCCGAGATCCCGGCGACGGCCTCGACGAGGGCATCCGCAACCGGAATGCGCAGCACGATGCAGAGCACGCCCAAGGCGAGCAGCGAGCCCGTGACCAGCGCGCCGGCCGGGGGCGACGGCGAGGAGACGGGATGGAGGGTGTGGAGGGGGTGGAGACGCCGGATCACGGCGCGACCCTAATGGATCAACGGCGGGCCCCAACGGTATCCGGCCAGCAGGGCGGCCTCGGCGGGCCGCCGGGCCGGAAGGCCGGGATACGCCGAAGCGGAACCGGCTCGGGAGACGGGCGCGGCGGATGGCGCTCCGGAGGCGGCGCCGGGCCGGCCGCCGCCGTCCGGTCAGCGGCGTATGACGCCAGTGTCCTCGCCGTACTCGCCGAGGACGAAGACGCTGACGGCCGCCGCGGCGAAGACCTTCACGGCGCGCAGGACGTTGCCGACGACATGGCGGTGGCGGCTGTCGGAAGTGGCGGTGGCGCCGCTCGGGCGGCCACCGTGGACCGGGCTGAAGGTTGCGGTGCTCATGTCTCCATGGTGCGTTCAGGACCTCGTCCCGCGCATCGCTCCCGGGGCGGAACCCCCGGGGCCCCCGTCTACGACTGACGTCCCATGCCGACCCACGGGGCCCACCCCGAGGTCTGACACCCCGGGGTACGACACCCGGACGGCGGACGGCCCGCCCGGAGCCCCGGGCCGGAACCTCGGGCCCGGGAAATCCGTTCGCGCCGCGCGGGGTCCCTGACTACAATCTCCGCTCTTGCCGCCTCCCGCCGCCGTATCGGGGAGAGCGCCCACCGGCCGGAACCGGCGGGCACGCGTGGCCCCGCGGCCGCGCAACCGATCACGCCACCGACCCCTGCAGACCAGCCGCTGGAGGCAGTCCCGTGCCCGCGCACGCCCCCGAGCCC